>JBBRWV010000238.1:0-1652 GCA_038248985.1 Phycisphaerae bacterium | reverse complement strand
GCGTAGGGATGTCCGTTGCTGACGTTCTCCCGGGGGGGCGCCCGGGACCCGCGTCGGCGTCCGTGTAGCGGAATGCGAACCGGTGGGGTTGCTGCGGGGGTGGCGCCCTGGGCCCCATGGGGTGGACGTAACGCGGGGCCGGGGCTGCCATGGCAATGGCGTTCACTTAACGCAGGTCCTTCCATTTGGGTGCTTGCGTTTTCGTGATTCACTGCGTCCTGGCCGTCTTTTTGCGGCATATCTGACGAGGTCCGCTATGTCATCCTCCATGGCCTCCATGAGTTTTTCAGGCGTCACGGTGCCGGCCTTGAGCCGATGGAACCAATCAGTGACGATGGTGAAGAGGTAGGTCCGTCGCACTTGTATGCGGTTGGGATCATTCCAGCGCTGAAGGCCATGGGTACGTCGGATGGCTGAATCGGCTGCGGATTGGGTGGCAGCGGCAATAGTCAGCCAGGTGAGGCAGGCGTAGATCTCCTGTTCGACTCGTTCAGCGGTACGGCTGCGGAAACGTTCGATCTGGTAGATGGCTTTCATTTCACGATTGAAGGTCTCAATGCCCCATCGTTCGCTGTAGAGCGCGATCACCTCGTCGCGCGGGGCCGACGCGGCATCGGTCAGGGTTGTCAGCAGCACCATCTTTTCGCGACCCTGGTTCCGCCCTGGGCGGCCACGTGGGAAGCTGCGTGCGATCAATCTGATCGTCACGGTGAGTGGATCTTCATCATGGCCCGGGCGACATGGGAGGATCAACTCCACCAAGGCATCTTTCTGTTTCGAGCGCAGGAATCGGTACACGCAATCCCAACTGTTGGCCTCTGCGGTCGTCATCCGTAACACCGCCTGATTGCCGGACTCGATCATGTCGCGCAGGAGCGCCTTGCCGACATAACCGCGATCGAGAATCAGCAGATTATTGCGGCCAATTTCGCCCAATAGCTTGCGCAGTCCGAGGTGCTCTGAAGCCTTGTGCCCCAGCACGGCCACTCCCACCGGGAGGCGGCTGAACAACTCGAAGGCGAGCACCACCAGTGCCTGCGGATGATGTGCAAAGCGACCTTCGCCCAGCTTCGGACGAGCCCACCGCTTTTTCGTGCTCGCCTCGTGCGGCGTGATCGCCCAGGTCGCATCCACCGCCACCGGACGCAGACCGAATACGCGCCGCTCGGTATCACGTGCGAACAGCGGGCGGATTGCAGCCAACGCCGCCAGCCAAATCCCTCGACACGTTGACGCCGGCAACTTCCCGCGCGCTTGCGAGAAGGCGCTCGCCGACGGTCGCTTGGGTCCACCCTCTAACGTTCCAAACCAGGATTCCATCTGTCGCATCACCTCCACGTACGACAGCGACTTCTTCACCGCGCACAAGGTCATCAAACTCACAAACGTCGACAGCGCCGTAAACATCCGCTCCCGAAGGAAGCCGGAAGGATGGGAAAGACACGCCGCACGACACGCGTCGAGGGCTTGGAAAAATCTGGAGTGGCTCATGAGGGCCGACCAATTTTTTTGGAAGCAATGTCAAGTTCTTTCTGTCACCGCGGCGAGTTTGTAAATTGCTGTGTCACATTACTTTGCAGGCTAACTTAACGCCATTGGAGGTAGGGGGTGTCCTTTATGGGCGAACTTGTGCCGGTAAGGAGGGATGTTAT
>JBBRWV010000237.1:0-1991 GCA_038248985.1 Phycisphaerae bacterium | reverse complement strand
GGCTTGGTCTTCACTACATCGACTTTCAGGAGCATCCACCCCCGGAGCGACGGCCCAACGTCGATTCACGCACGAAAAAAATATTCTCAAGGTCGAACTGCGGAAGTCGGGTTAGGGGCGCTCGGGTGCCTTTACCCCCCATTTGTCGTAAAATCCTCCCCCTTACCATTGCCTCCACTCGAAAGGTTCAGGATGAACACCTCCCCCACCGCTTCCACCCCTCACCAAAACTCCGCCGCCAACCTCCTCCAACCCACCGACACCTTCCCCCGCCGCCACATCGGCCCACAAGGCCCCGAACTCACCTCCATGCTCCAAACCCTCGGCGTCGCCTCCCTCGACGACCTCATCGACCAAACCGTCCCCGCCGCCATCCGCCTCCCCAAGCCCCTCATCATCGAAGGTATCACCTCCCCCCGCGGTGAACACGAACTCCTCCTCGAGCTCCAAACCCTCGCCCGCAAAAATAAAGTCTACAAATCCTTCATCGGCATGGGCTACTACGGCACCGTCACGCCGCCCGTCATCCAACGCAACATCCTCGAAAACCCCAACTGGTACACCCAGTACACCCCCTATCAGGCCGAAATCTCCCAGGGCCGCCTTGAAGCTCTCCTCAATTTCCAAACCCTGATCGCCGACCTCACCGCCCTGCCTCTCGCCAACGCCTCTCTCCTCGACGAAGGCACGGCCGCCGCCGAAGCCATGTCCATGTGCCACTCCATCGTCAGCAGCGAGCCCGGCCGAAACACCTTCTTCATCTCCGACAACTGCCACCCCCAAACCATCGCCGTCGTCCAAGCCCGCGCCGCCGCACAAGGCATCCGTACCGTCGTCGGCAACGAAATGATCCTCTTCCACGATTCCATGGCCCTGCCCGTCGGCCCCAAAGAACTCTGCGGCGCGCTCCTCCAATACCCCGGCACCGACGGCCGCATCGAAGACTACTCCGCCTTCTGCGAACAAGCCCACAACGACGGCTTCCTCGTCGTCGCCGCCTGCGACCTCCTCGCCCTCACCCTCATCAAGCCCCCCGGTGAATGGGGTGGCGGCGGTGCAGACATCGCCGTCGGCAGCGCCCAACGCTTCGGCGTCCCCATGGGCTTCGGCGGCCCCCACGCCGCCTTCATGGCCACCAAACAAGAGTACGCCCGCAAAATGCCCGGCCGCCTCATCGGCGTCTCTAAAGACTCCCACGGCAACCCCGCCATGCGCCTCACCCTCCAAACCCGCGAACAACACATCCGCCGCGAAAAAGCCACCTCCAACATCTGCACCGCCCAAGTCCTCATCGCCATCATGGCCTCCATGTACGCCGTCTACCACGGCCCCGAGGGCCTCAAAGCGATCGCGAAGCGCATTCACTCGCTCACAAATATTCTTGCCGAATCATTAAAGAGCATCGGATGTGAGATTGTTGGCGACGCCGCAGGAACAGAAAAATGCGCGCGGTTCGATACCCTGCGGTTTCGTTTGCCCAAAGGGTTTGAACAACCACACATGTTGGCGATTTCAGCTACAGCCAACATCAATATGCGGAACTTTTCAGATGGGACAATCGGTGTTTCACTGGACGAATGCACGACCACGGCGGACTTGGCGGCCATCTTGGGAACATGCCGAGCAACCAATATTAAACACCGTTTCCCTTTTGACTCGATGGCGTCGAGAAGTGTGTCGGATTTCCCGAACGAATTCGCCCGCACCTCCCCCTTCCTCACCCACCCCACCTTCAACAAATACCACTCCGAACACGAAATGCTCCGCTACATCACCCGCCTGCAATCGCGCGATCTCTCTCTCACCACCAGCAACATCCCCCTCGGCTCCTGTACCATGAAGCTCAACGCCACCTCCGAAATGCTCCCCATCACCTGGCCCGAGTTCGCCAATCTCCACCCCTTCGCCCCCGCCGATCAAACCCTCGGCTACCAGGAAATGTGCGCCCGACTCGAAAAATGGCTCGCCGCCTGCACCGGCTTCGCCGCCGT
>JBBRWV010000236.1:0-2042 GCA_038248985.1 Phycisphaerae bacterium | reverse complement strand
CTTTGAAGCGCTCGGCGAACTCTGGGTCGCGAAGTTGTTCCTTTAGGAAGCGATCGAAGTTCGTCTTGCTCATGACCCATGCCTTTCCAGCCAGTCGCGCATCCGCGAACGCGCGGCATCCAGATCATGGGGCGCGATGGACTGGCCTTTGCTGCGGATGCCATGCACCGCGACGATGCGGCGACCTTTCTGGAAGAACCAAAGGACACGCGTATTGAGTTTGCCAACGTGCCGAAGCTCAAAGAGCCCGCCGCTGAGAGCCTTGGTCAAAGGTTCGCGGTGATATTGCCGGTGGCGCAGCTTTGCCAAGCCGGCCGTGACGGCGGCGAAGTCATCTGCATCGCTGGTTTTGAGTTTCAAAAGAAAATCCTCGACCGGGGATTTCCCGGATTCGGTTTCGTAGAACTCTACGTGAAGTCCATCCTGCGGCTACATCAAATTTGGCGTAATGATGCAGATGGGATGGGGCGTGAATCGGCGGAGATGGGCGCGGTCAAGTTCGGGCGAGTTTGTTCCTCCGGGGGCTGACATCTGCGCCGTTATTTCTAATGGGCTCGGAGATTGTGTCGAGGGAAATCGCGTAAAGGCTCCGGAGCCCACGCGACCTATTGCGCCTCGGCTGCCGAGGCGATTGGTTAAGCGTTAATGGTTGTTCGTTAATGGGGAGACGGCGACCAAAAGCTGACGGCGGGCGGCCGACCTTCTGATCGAAATTCGATGCCGGGGTCGCGGGGACGCGGAAAGGTGTGGCAATTTGCGGAGCGCCCTGCTCATACTGGGGGCAACCAAAACAATTATGTTTCACTTAATCTGGTACATCCTGGTCGGTTTAATCGCAGGGGTCGTCGCGAAGTCTGTCATGCACGTCCACATGACGCTGTTCTGGACCATTGTGCTCGGCATCATCGGCTCGATTGTCGGCGGAGCCGTGACCCATCTATTTACCCGGCCGTCAAATCCCCGCTTTCATCCGGCCGGCCTCATCTTCTCCTCGCTCGGCGCGATCCTCGTTCTCTATGCCTGTTACAAACTGAAGATTCATTTCCCGACTGTACGGTAAGGGGCCTCGGACGCCGAGGCGGTTATTGGGGATTCGTTATTGGTGGGCAGGGAGCGGGCGGCCGAGCTTTCAGTCTTGAGCGGAAATTGGGCCAGATGTGCTGAGACAGTGCACGCTACAAACGCAGGAGAACGTAAAGTTCTCGGGTGTAGGGTCGGCTGTCTTAGTGGTTGCCGGCGCCCGCGGGGGCAGAGGAGTTGTGTCCTCGCCGACTCTCGAACAATTATACATCCCGCCGCCGATCGCTAGCCGATCCTCAATACAACATGTTTCGCTGGATCTTTCGCCTCGTCTTAATCACCGTCGCCGGTAAGCTCATCAACCGGTTTATCGGTGGCCAGCGCGGGACTGCTCGCCCGGCGCAGAGGCGCGTCTAAGCGACGCGCATGTTCGGAATCTTTTCTTCCCGAACCGGGTGTCTTGGTTCGATCGTCATCTCTGTTCTGGGCACGATTCTGCTCACTTTGCTCCTACGCGGCTGCCACGGGTAGGCGGGCGATGCGGAGCACCGCAGTTATTGGTTCTTCGGAAAGCTGAACTCTGGCAACTGACAACTGACAACACGGAAGCAGGGAGCAGATGCGAAAAGGCTGACACGCTGAAAATCTGCCGTAACGCAGCCGAAGGCGAGGCCGGGCTTTCAAATACTGAATGGAGCCGACTGCGACATAGACGGAGCCCCGAAGGGGTGAGCGGCTCAGCGAATCAAAGCTGAAATTAGAAGGCGGAGGGGCGGAATGGGTGAAGCGGTGGAAAGTGGGAACGTCGGAAGGTGCGAAGGTGAAGGGCGGGAAGCAAAACGCGGAGCGGGGAGCAGGGAGAAAGGCGGAAGGCGGACCCGCCTCCGCCGAGGCTACGGCGTGGCGGGGGCGGAGGCCGGAAGTCAGGGCAACCTGAAGATGGCGGGGTTCTTGGTGCGCAAACGCTTCTCCGGCGAGTCGAATTGCTCCATGTAGTGCTGGCGCGCGGGCGCCATTTGCCG
>JBBRWV010000235.1:0-2051 GCA_038248985.1 Phycisphaerae bacterium | reverse complement strand
GCGGTGATGTCAGCGCTCGCGGTAACGCTCGCCCCAATGCCGGCCGCAGCAGCGGTTTCCCTCTTGCGTGGCGTCAATTCCAGGCAGTGTCCGTGGCGTCCGCTGCGTTCTCGCCCCCTTCGTGCCTCCGGGCAATCCGTAATCGCCATGCCATGCGATTGACTTCGCGTGTCCGCGCCTTACAATCCCCCTATTGATCCGGCAGGAAGAAGTCTTCATGCCGCGTACTTGACGCGAGGATCCTGGAAATAGGATTTCACGCGCTCGGGATTGGTTTCGATGAACGTCATGTGGTCGTTTGCAACGGCGTGCAACTTGGCTTTTGTTCTGACGGGCACTCGTGTGCTGACGGCATGTTTAAGATCGGCATTGAGTCGCTCATCCGGATTGAGTTCGGGGCTATAACTGGGAAGGTAAAAGACCTCGATGTCGGCCTGGTGTGCGGCGAGCCACGCCTTGACTGGCTTGCAGTGATGCACGCCGAGATTGTCGAGGACCAGGAACACCTTCTTGCCAGCGTGTTTGCCATCGACCACCAGGGCCTCGAAGAACTCGATGAGTTTCTCGTGGTTAAAAGCGCCGTCGATGATCATCCAACTCGCCTTGCCCTGATTGGTCACCGTGGAAATCATCGACAACTTTTGTCGCGTGCCGCCGACGGCCATCGTGATCGGGGTTTGTCCTCTGGGCGCGTAACTCCGACCGCGCACATCCGTATTCACCAATGCGGTTTCGTCGCCCCAATGAATCTCGCCGCCTTCAGCCTTGGCGCGCTTCTCAATGGCGGGATACTCTTCGTCGAGCCACTGTTTGACGGCCTCTGGTCGCTGTTCATAAGCACGTTTGATCGGCTTCTGCGGCGTGAAGCCCCAACGCTTCAGGTAGTCACCGATGGCGCGTATGGAAAGCTTGACGCCGTATGCCTGCTCGATGAACTGCATGACGGCGCCGCGTGTCCAGAGCGCGAATTCCATCTTCAACTGTTCCGGACGCTTGTCGCAGATCGTCCGCCGGATCGCGCCTTCCTGCTCCGCGTTCAGGCGCCGCCCGTCCCCAGGAGTCCGACC
This sequence comes from Phycisphaerae bacterium, assembly GCA_038248985.1. Lineage (GTDB taxonomy): Bacteria > Planctomycetota > Phycisphaerae > WQYP01 > WQYP01 > JBBRWV01. The sequence goes on along the minus strand of JBBRWV010000235.1, from coordinate 984 downwards.
CCGGGGCGTCGGCTTCAGCGCCGCCACGCCGCCTTCTTCGTAGAGGTCAATGGCCAATCGAACCGCGGGGTAACTCAAACCCGTCAGTTCAACGATGGCCATCACACCATATCCTTTTCGATGCAACCGCACGACTTGCTTTCGCCTTTCGTGCAGTTGCTCCAACTTCTGGTATCGCGCATCTTCTTTATCCATGCGAATTAGATAACAGAAAACACAATAAGTTCAGACTTTATACTGCCGAGTCAATAAACGTTCTCTCGCCGGATTCTGACGGGTGGATCATCACCAGTGCGGGCAGTGATGGAATCACCTTCGGGAAGCGCGGCGCAACAAGCGGCGAGACCTATGGGGCGCAAGTTATCACCTTTGAAATGCCCCCAACGGCCAGTAGCGACGAATTCGTTGCGAATGTCAAAAAACGCATTGCCGCAATAAATCCTCCCCCCCGCTATCATCAACTGACCGCCCATTATCAGTACAGCGAACGTCGCGGCTATCCGTGCGTCGATGTACGCATCGACCTCGACGATAACGCCCCCGTCGTACCCACCGGGAAACAGCAACTCAAGTTGCAGGTTGTTGCCCTCTACTGCCGCCATCCGACGCAGCAAAAACTTGGCTTTTTCGCCGCCTACTCGCACCGGGGAAAAGTGGCTGATGACCAACTCGAAGTTGCAGCAACGGGATTCATCGAGGGCGTCGACGTTTCAAAATAACGGGCATAAAGGGGGCGTAGTCATTTGGAATTTACTGTATTCGCATCCGTATCTAAGGCACCCGTAACATAAGCCCCCCATGAGCTTAGCCGCCGGCACCCAAGCCTCCCGAAAGCCTCCTCCTGCCGGCCTTGCCCGCCGCCGCCCTGCCACCAGCCAAAAGCGCCTCGGAGACGGCTTCTACGAACAGCGCCTGGTCAGCGAACAGATCGGCCAGCTCACCGGCCGCCGCTTCCTCGCCGGATACAGCAACGACGAAGCCCAG
>JBBRWV010000234.1:0-2073 GCA_038248985.1 Phycisphaerae bacterium | reverse complement strand
GGGGGGGGTGCCGGTGGCGTTGGCGATTTCGGGGGGGAGTTGGCCGCTGATGCCGAGGTTGATGGTTTCCTGGACTTTTTTCATGAGTTCCATGTAGTCCTGCTGGGCCTGGGCGAAGCGTTTGATGGTGGGCTGCATGGCGATGCTTTGCTGGAGCTGTTCGAAATGCTGTTTTTCGGCGATTTCGATGGGCTGCATGGCGGCTTCTTTTTGGGAGAGGCGTTCGATGAGCTGCTCATACTGCATCATGATATTTTTGGCGGCGACGTCGAGCTCGAGCTGACGGGCGACTTCTTTGTAGTTGTTGATGGCGGGGTGGCCAGAGATGAGGGCACCGAGTTTTCCGGCGGCGCCGAGGATTTCGTTCATTTCGGACATGATTTATCTCCTGCGTGAAAGGCGGCAATAATAGCGGGAGAGTGGAGGGAAGGCGAACGCGTGGGAGGCGAAAGGGAAATAAAGGGGGAGGAAAGGGAGTGGGGCGCTTGAAGTTTGAGGGTGGAAGGTTGAAACTGGGCGGGATGAACTGGGCATTTTTTCTTGAGACGCTGCGGCTGGGGATTCACAATTTACATTTGCACAAGCTGCGCAGTTTTTTGACGGCGCTGGGCATCATCATTGGGGTGGCGGCGGTGATCGGGATGCTGGCGATCGGAGAGGGGGCGAAGCGGCAGACGTCGAAGGCGGTGGAACAGTTGGGGGCGACGAATATTATTGTGCGTTCGGTGCTGCCGCCGGAGACGAATAGGGCGAGTTCGCGGCGGAATTTTTCGTTGCATTACGGGTTGAAACGGTCGGATGTGGAAACGATACGGGAGGGGGCAAGCGACGGGACATTGCCGTACATCACGATGGTGGTGCCGATGCGGGAGACGGGTTTGGATGTGGTGCGTGGGGAGGTGAAGGCGAGCGCGGCGGCGGTGGGGACGTCGCCGGATTTTTTGGAGGTGGCGAATTTGTCGGTGAATGCGGGGCGGTTTTTGGTGGAGGCGGACATGAAGGAGAGCCGGACGGTGGCGGTGCTGGGTGCGGGGGCGGCGCAGCAGTTGTTTGGGGCGAAGAATGCGTTAGGGCAGAAGATCAGCCTGCAGGGGACGAATATACGATCGCGACTGTTTGAGGTGGTGGGGGTGATGAATGGGGTGGGGTTGGCGGGTGGGAAAGGTGTGGCGATGACGGGGCGGGATTTAAATTTTGATGTGTATTTTCCGCTGACGGCGAATGAGGCGTATTTTGGGGATACGATCATGAAGTTTTCGTCGGGGAGCCGGGAGATGAAGGTTTTGCAGATTTCGGACATTTATATACGGGTGACGGTGCCGGGAGCGGTGGAGCCGACGGCGGCGGCGATTCAGCGGCAGTTGGATGTGACGCATATGGAGCAGGTGGATTTTCGGTTGAACATACCGCGGGAGTTGCTGCGGCAGGCGACGGAGAGCCAGGCAATGTTCAACTGGATTATGGGAGGGATAGCGGCGGCGTCGTTACTTGTTGGTGGGATTGGGATTATGAACATTTCACTGGCGACGGTGACGGAGCGGACGCGGGAGATTGGGATACGGCGGGCGCTGGGGGCGAAGCGGTTGCATGTGATTGTGCAGTTTTTGATAGAGACGACGTGTTTGAGTTTGGCGGGGGGGCTGATCGGGGTGGGATGCGGGATCGGGTTGGCGGTGGCAGTGCAGATGGCGTCGCAGGATCGTTTTCCGACGTATGTGAGTGTGTGGTCAGTAGTTACGGCGTTTGTGATTTCGGCGGTGGTGGGGATTTTGTCGGGGATTTACCCGGCGATTGTGGCGGCGTGTAAGGATCCGATCGAGGCTTTGCGGCATGATTGAACGGGGGGGTGAGGGGGGATTTGATTTTGCGCGGGGGCACGGGTAGGGTGGGGGGCGGAGGTACGTCTTTGTGGCGATTCGTGACGATTTATTGAAGAATATGGGGGAAATTGCGGGCTGTGCGGTGGCGATACGGCAGCAGTTGCATGAGCATCCGGAGCTGGCGTACCAGGAGGAGTTTACTTCGGGGGTGGTGCAGGAGGAATTGGGGCGTTTAGGGGTGGAGCATACGGGG
>JBBRWV010000233.1:0-2192 GCA_038248985.1 Phycisphaerae bacterium | reverse complement strand
CATGCAACAAAAAAAATAAAAAGGGGTGGCTTGTCAAAGTAAATGCCCCCAGGGTAGGGGCAATGAGTCTGCCAAACGGCATCAGGGGGAATGGGAGCATTGAGTCTGCCATCGGGTGGGGGCAGGATGGAGGTGGAAGTGCCCTCCCCTAGGGGAGGGGGGCATTTACTTTGAGAAACGGCATACTTCCCAATGCCCGGCAATTCCGCCGGGACTTAGGAGTATCCATGAAGAAGCCAAGGTTGACGGAAGCAGACCGCCTGCGCATCGAGGACGGACTGCGCGGCCACAAGACGGTGTACGCGATCGCCAAAGAACTCGGACGACCGGCGAGGACGATCATGCGCGAGATCAGGTTCCGCGCAAGGGCCTCCGACAAGGGCGCGGCCTACCGCGTGTCGAACCGGTGCATCCACCGGATGGACTGCCCGAAGACGAACCTCTGCGCCCACTGCCTCTACGACGGAACCCGCCATTGCCGGTTCTGCCGCCTGTGCAACTCGAACTGCGGCGACTTCGTCGAGGATGTCTGCGCGCGGCTTTCGCAGCCGCCCTACGTCTGCAACGGCTGTCCGCAGGAGAGGAAGTGCGTCCTGCGCAAACGCTTCTACATCCACTCGGCGGCGCAGGTCGACTACCGGGAACTGCTGGTCGAGACGCGCCGCGGAGCCAACATCACGGAGGAGGAGGCCCTGAAGTTCGACGCGACGCTCTACGCCCTGACCGCGCAGGGACAGTCGATACACGCCGTTATGGCCAGCCACGCCGACCTCTTCTCCGTCAACGAGAAGACCGTCTACCGCTATGTCAACGGCGGGCTCCTCCACACGAAGCGCCACGACCTGCCGCGCGCCTGCGCGCTCAAGCCGCGCAAGGCGAAGTCCGTCGAGCACAAGGTCGACTCCAAGTGCCGGATCGGACGCACGTACGCGGACTATCTGTACTTCATCGAGCAAAACCCCGGGCTGCCGGTCACGGAGATGGACACGGTCGAGGGTGTCAAGGGCGGCAAGGTCCTGCTGACGCTGATGTTCACGCCCTACGGCTTCATGGCCGCCTTCCTCCTGCCCGCGAAAACGTCGGCCCACGTCACGGAGGCGTTCGCGACGATCCGCCGGCGGCTCGCGGAGAAGTTCGGCGACCCCGGAGGACTTGAACTGTTCGCGCGGCTCTTCCCCGTCATCCTCACGGACAACGGCACGGAGTTCAGCGCCCCGTCCCGGATCGAGGCCGACGCGGAAGACAACCGGCTCGCGCGGATCTACTACTGCGACCCGAACTCGGCCTTCCAGAAGGCGCATGTGGAACGCAACCATGAACTGCTCCGCAAGATCCTGCCCAAGGGAACGCCGTACCTGGCGCCCACGTCGTTCGACGGCCTCGCCCAGGCCGACCTGGACCTGGCGATGTCCCACGTCAACGGCTACCTCCGCGAATCGCTGAAAGACAGGACGCCCTACGACCTCTTCGCCGCCGCGTTCGGCACCCAGGTCACGGAACTTCTCGGCATCCGCAGAATCCCCGCCGACAACATCGTCCTCAAACCGTCGCTCCTCGGCATCGTGCAGAAGACCAAGAATCTCGGCTGACGGAAGCCTGGCAGAGGCCTAACGGGATAGCGGACATCGGTCCGCCACAGGTGGGGGCATCCACCATGTCCGAAAAACATGGATGCCCCGCGCCAGGCGAAACCGTGCACTTTTTCCATGGCTTAAGGGGCCTGTCCGGCCATCGGAACCGCCCGAAACGCAGTTTTCGGTAAAGGTAAATGCCCAATCGGTAAGAGTAAATGCCCCTATGAGCCACTATGGCCCGCTTTTAGGAGCATCTACTTTGACAGGTGACCTGAAACTTGTGTGCAAACACGCAGTAAGAACTGAGCCACGCACGCACTAAAGCTGAGCCCCCTTCAAGCAAGCGGCCTTTACGGCTTTGCGAGAGGACCTCTGTTTGTCGCGGCGGTCTCCGCCCCTGGTGGAACCGGATCCAGGGCTGCTTCACTCTTGGCCACGATGGCCGTGGTCATGAGGTCGCCGGTGACGTTCACCACCGTCCGGCCCATGTCCACGATACGGTCAATACCCAGGATGATCGCGATGCCCTCGAGCGGTAGTCCGACCTGGGCCAGGACCATCGAGAGCATGATCGCGCCCGCCCCCGGCACACCGGCGGTGCCAATGCTGGCCAGGGTG
>JBBRWV010000232.1:0-2258 GCA_038248985.1 Phycisphaerae bacterium | reverse complement strand
TAGTACCATAGGCGGGGGCGAAAGCCAAATGAGGAAGAAGTGGAGAAGATGGGGGTGGTGGCTTGCAGGAAGGGGTGGGGAAACGTACAGTATTTGGAATAGTGCCGTCGTAGCTCAGTGGTAGAGCGAGGCTTTCGTAAAGCCTAGGTCGTGAGTTCAAGTCTCACCGATGGCTGTGGCCCCGCAACGTTTGATCCTGCCGGTAGGCGAGGATGGATGGTTGAGGGGTATTTTTTTTGGCGCGGCGATATGGATGTGGTAGTCATAGGTGCGGGGATCATTGGGTTGTCGACGGCGTGGCGGCTGGGGGGGATGGGGCATCGGGTATCGATTTTTGAAGCGCGGACGATTGGGGGCGGGGCGACGGGTGCGTCGTTGGGGGCGTTGTGGCCGCCGATGCCGCATGTGGTGGGGCCGCTGCAGATGTTGCATCGGAAGAGTTTGGGGATGATGGAGGGTTTTGTGAAGGAGGTGGCGGAGGAGGGGGAGTGTGCGGTGGGGTTTCGGCGATGCGGGCGGCTGGAATTTTTGGAAGATGCGAAAGCGGAGGAGCGGGCGCGGAAGGAGCTTTTAGGGAGTGAAGGGTTGACGGTGATTACGGCGGAGGAGGTGCGGGAGTTGGAGCCGGGGGTGGAGGCAGGGGGGCGGGCGGCTTTGAAGTGTGAGGTGACGGCGGAGGTGGAGGTGGGGGCGTTGGTGCATGCGCTGGCGGTGGCGTGTCGGACGCGCGGGGTGATGTTTCATGAGCGGACGCCGATCGATGATGTGGAGATGGATGAGGGGGGATTTTCGGTAGGGGCGGCGAAGCATCGGTACACGGGGGATCGGTTGCTGGTGGCGGCGGGGGCGTGGACGGGGCAGTTGCATCCGTTATTGATGCGGTTTGCGGCGACGCGTCCGGCGAAGGGGCAGGCGTTGGAGATGCGGACGGCGGGGCGGGTGATGGGGCGGATTGTGAAGCGGGGGACGACGTATGTTGTGCCGTGGGAGGGGAAGGTGCTGGTGGGATCGACGACGGAGCCGGAGGCGGGGTTTGATGAGAGCGTGCGGGAGGAGGCGGTGGCGAAGTTGCGGGCGGAGGCGGTGGCGATGGTGCCGGGGTTGGCGGGTGCGGAGGTGGTGCGGAGCTGGGCGGGGTTGCGTCCGGATGCGCCGAAGCATCGGCCGGTGATGGGGAAGGTGCCGGGTTGTCCATCGGTGTATGTGTCGGCAGGACATTTCAAGACGGGGATTGGGATGAGTGCGGCGGTAAGCGCGATGGTGGCGGCGGAGATAATGGAGTAGGGTTATTCGGGGCGGGTGGTGGCGGGGGAGGTGGCGGGAGTGAGGGGTTCGATTTTAAGGCGGATGCGTGGGGGTGTGGCGGCGGTGACGGTGAGGCCGCGGGCGCGGAAATAGCGAAGGCCGTTGAGGACGGTGACGGTGTCGATGGAGGGGTTGGCGGAGGTTTGGAGATCTTCGAGGGAGGGGGCGAAGGCGAGGGCGCGGAAATCTTCATCGGGGGGGGTGGCGTTGAGGGAGAGTTGGTAGAGGCGGTCGATCTGGGCCTTGGCGCCGGCGACGGTGGCGACGACGTTGATGGAGGGGCGGCCGCGTTTGGGGTCGCCTTCGTCGAGGGCGAAGACGGCGAAGTCGGGGCTGGGGGAGACGAGTCGTGCGGAGATGCGGATGTTGTCCTGGGCGGCGGTGAATTGAGCTTCGGCGAACATCCAGATGAGGATGGTAAGAATGATGGTGAGGGGGAGAGTTTTGAGGCGATTGAACATGTCATGTTTTCGAAAAATGGGGACGGGTCAGGTACGGTGATTAACGATACTGGGAGGTGGGGATTTTGGCCAATGTGAAATGCGTGAAGGGGGACGTTTTTATGCGATGGGGCGGGAAGAGGATCCTAGAATGAAGGAGATTATGTTTTTTTCTTTTCAGGAGGCGTGAACATTATGTTGAGCAACAAGAAGCCCGGCAGTCCACAACGCAACAGCAGTCAGCGAGAGAATGGGAAGGTGGGGGCGCAGCAGCATAATAAGGATCGATTGGGTTCGAAGTCTGGGCCAATGGGGAAGGAGGATCAGCGGAAGGATCAGTTTGGCTCGCGGCAGAACGAGACGGCGCAGGGTTTGAAGAGCGATGAGACGGCGGAGGTGCGGGTGGAGATGGGGGTGGCGCGGGAGCATTTGCAGGGACGGAAGCGGAATGGGAGCAGGTGATTTTTTAGTTCACCTGAAAAATGGCCACGGACAGGTGGGGGATCAGGGGGT
>JBBRWV010000231.1:0-2293 GCA_038248985.1 Phycisphaerae bacterium | reverse complement strand
TATTTCGAACGTAGTGCCACCACCCAGGATGACGTGACATTTACAGGTGAGAATTGACAGAAAATCTGGGCGGCCATGGACTAACACAGATTGGGAATGCACTGAAATGGGAAGAATATGGTGCCCGAAGCCAATCGCGGCGCGTAGACCGTGGACCGGGTGATCCCGTCCAGGTCGCATGGTCTGGGTCAAGGCAACTGGATCATGGAGGCTGACCCATTGCCTGCGGCGTGCGACAGGTTGATCCCAAACTTTTTTAGCCGATCCATCTTCAACCGCCCGATCTCGGGATACCGCCGCTCATCCGAACCATTTAACAGAGAACATTCCCACTCTCACGCCTTTCAGAGCGATAGAATGACCAATCCAAAAGTAGAATGTCTTTATTTTTTCGGCGCTTCCGGGTTTCCCGTGGGTAGGATGAACGGATAGGATGGTCGGCCAAGGAGGGACCGACCATGCAAGACACCGCGCTGTATCAGTACCTGCTGGGCCTGCAGTCGCCATGGACGGTGAGCCGCGTGAACCTGGATATCAACGGACAGCGTGTGGACGTGTGGGCCGAGCACCCGGAGGACGCGGCGTGGGCGTGCCCCCACTGTGCCAAGACGCTGTCGCTGTACGATCACGCTGAGGAGCGGACCTGGCGGCATCTCGACAGCTGCCAGTTCCAGACCCACCTGCACGCGCGCATTCCACGGGTGGCCTGCGGGGAGCACGGGGTGGTTCAAGTCACGGTGCCGTGGGCAGCGTCGCGGTCGCGGTTCACGCTGTTGTTCGAGCGTCTCGCCATCGACGTGTTGAGCCAATGCGACGTCAGCGGCGCCACGCGGATCTTGCGGATCAGTTGGGACGAGGCGTGGGGGGTGATGCAGCGGGCGGTCACGCGGGGTCGTGCGCGCAAGCAGGTGCAGGTCGTGCGCCGGATCGGCGTCGACGAGAAAGCGGCGGCCAAGGGCCATCGCTACCTGACGCTGGTCTGCGACTTGGACGAGGGCACGGTGGAGCACATCGCCGAAGACCGCACGCAGGAGAGCCTCGACGGCTACTACGCGGGGCTGACGCCGGAGCAACTCGATGGCATCGAGGCCGTAGCCATGGACATGTGGGAGCCCTATATTCAGGCGACGCGAGCGCGGGTGCCTGAGGCAGCGGAGAAGATGGTCTTCGACCGCTTCCACATCATGGGCCACATCGGCAAGGCCGTGGACACAGTCCGCAAGCACGAGCACCGCGCGTTGATGGCGTCGGGCGACGAGACGCTCAAGGGCAGCAAGTACCTGTGGCTCTACAGCCGAGAGAATGTGCCGGAGCGGTGGCGCGAGGAGTTCGCCGCACTGAGGCGCCAGGAACTCAAGGTGGGACGGGCGTGGGCGATCAAAGAGGCCTTGCGGTGCCTCTGGCACTACATCTACCCGGCGTCAGGCTGGAAGTTCTGGAAGCGGTGGTATTTCTGGGCGACGCACAGCCAGCTGGCGCCGATTCGCAAAGCGGCGGAGACGGTCCGCCGGCACATCGACAACATCCTGACCTATTACCAACATCCGGTCACCAACGCGATGAGCGAGGGGCTCAACAGTAAGATCCAGAAGATCAAGAGCATGGCCTGCGGGTTCCGCAACACGGAGCACTTCAAGACGGCAATTTACTTTCGCTGCGGAGGACTCGATCTGTACCCATGCTAAACCCGGAAGCGCCGTTTCTTTAAAGGTTCTGCGTTGGAATCAAGGAAGGCGCGAATGACTGGGAGTCCAATAACCCAAGAGGCGGCATCCGGAAATCCAATGTCAAAGCCAGAGTCTTCGTGCTTACGCCCCGAGTGTCGATCGTCACCCTTGCGCCAAATGGAACTCACGTCGAGTCGGTGCTCGGCGAGAAACTCGTCCACAGAAAAATCCGGCCCATAAGCCCGAAGATTCATGAAGTTCATCGCAGGTCACGCATAAGCCTAACCAAGCCATAACGGTTAGAGGAACGATCCTCAAGAGTATAGGGGTTAGGAATCTTACCAATTAAAATTGTGTGCTGATCCCTCCCCAGCCCAATTATCGCCAACTCAGGAGAACAAAGGGGTCGGGGGTCTTTGTTATAAATGATTGCAAAGTGGCCGGCTCTGAAGCGAATCACAGGATAAGTTGGACATCCCACGGTATTTTAGCAGGGCGCACAGAATGCACAAGAGATTGGAGCGCGGCTTCTGGCTGTGGTGGACCAAGCCGTAACAAACAAAGACTCCCGACCCCTTCCCAGGCCCCGACCCCTTCCCAGGCCCACCGTTTTAGAGTCATCAATA
>JBBRWV010000230.1:0-2294 GCA_038248985.1 Phycisphaerae bacterium | reverse complement strand
GGCCAACCTTCCCTCCATCGTGTCTACTTACCCCCGCCGCGTCCGCGTGACGACGAGCGGAGCGAGGAGTCATGCGGACGCGGCGGCCGGCCCACGACCGATCGTGCCTCGGTCTCCCACGACCGTCACGAAGCAGGGTACTTCATCGTCGCCTTCAACTTGTCCCCGATCAGCATCTGCGCCACCACCTCCACGTTCCCTGCAATCCGTTCCTGAAACCCTTTCTCATCCCCAAACGTCCGCACATCCCAAGCCCCCACCTTCCCCTCCTCTTTCCCCTGGTACCCTCCCAGCGCCCCCATCACCAAAAATCCACCCACCCGCAACCGATCCAAGACCATCAGCAACCTCCAGCGCAACTTCCCCGCCCCAACTGAATCGCCCCCCATCATATCCCCTCCAACCCCCCGACACCCACTCTTTTTACCTCCATTTTTCCCTCTCTTGCCCCCCGTTTTCCCCCTCACTAACCCCAACCCATTCCCCCATCCCTAACTTCCCATTTGCCATCCCCGCATCTCGAATGTATGCTTATTCCATGCCAATCTTTGGCATGAAAGTTGCATAGACGCCGCTCAATATATCCGGCAAAACACGCTGTAAGTGAAGGCAGGGAATGAGGTTAGATACATCACAGTTCATGCGGATGGAAATGCGAATGAAGCTCGCACCCCGCATGATTCAATCCATGGAAATTCTCCAACTCCCCCTCATGGCCCTCGAAGAGCGCATCGAACAGGAGATGCAAGCCAACCCCGTCCTAGAAAAACGCGATTCCGACTACGACGGCCCCGATCTCACCCCCGTCGCCGGCGTCCCCAAAGAAGTGACGACCGCCCCCGAGACCACCACCGATTCCCTCGCCAACACCGCCTCTGACGTCTCCGACCGCGAAATCGAAGCCTATCTCAAAGACTCCGCCGACTGGGCCACCCTCAATCACGGCTCCCGTGTCCGCTCCTCCGGCGAGCGTGACGCCAAAATGGACGCCATGAACAACACCGCCGCCCGTTCTAAGTCCTTGCAGGAACAACTGATAGAACAGTGGGACCTCATCGAAATTGAACCCCGCCTGCACCGCGCCGGCCACCTCCTCATCGACTGGGTCACCGACGACGGTTACCTTCGCGACCCCCTCGAAACCATCGCCCAGCAGCTCCCCCAACCCTCCCCCTCCGCCCCAGAGCCCAACACCCCACCCCCCATCACCCTCCAGGACCTCCAGGAAGCCCTCCCCATCATGCACGCCCGCCTCGAACCCTACGGCATCTGCGCCCGCGACCTCCAGGAATGCCTCCTCCTCCAAATCGACGCCTGGGAACGCGAAAAAGGCGATGACCTCACTGCCCCGCGCATCCTCGTCCAAAACCACCTCCACGACATTGAAATGAACCGCCTTCCCCAAATTGCCAAAAAAACCGGCTTCACCATTGACCAGATTAACCATGCCAAGGAATTCCTCCGCCACCTCAACGCCCGCCCCGGCCTCCTCTTCGAACGCGCCCCCGTCCCAACCGTCCTCCCCGACGCCATCGTCGAACGCGATGACGAATCCGGCGAATACACCGCCCGCCTCACCGACGAACACACCCCACGCCTCTACATCAACGAAATCTACAAACGCATGGCCAAAACCAAATCCGTCGACGGAAAAACCCGCGAGTTCATCGCCAACAACATCCGCAACGCCCGCTGGCTCATCGAATCCATCGAACAACGCCGCAACACCCTCCTCCGCGTCATCCGCATCGTCCTCGAAGCCCAAAAAGAATTCCTCGACCACGGCCCACAATTCATGAAACCCCTCCCCATGATCGGCGTCGCCGACCAACTCGGCATCCACGTCGGCACCGTCTCCCGCGCCGTCGCCGAAAAATACCTCCAAACCCCCCGTGGCATCTTCCCCCTCCGCATGTTCTTCACCGGCGGCACCGAAAACGCCGACGGCGAAGCCATGTCCTGGGACGCCATCAAAGCCAAACTCTCCGAAATCATCGACAAGGAAGACAAAACCAACCCGCTCAGCGACGACGAAATCGTCGTCAAACTCAAAGAGCAAGGCATCGAACTCGCCCGCCGCACCGTCGCCAAATACCGCAAAATCGGCAACATCCCCCCCGCAAGACGCCGCCGCCAGTTCTAGCCTCATTTAGCCCCAATACCGTTCAACGAAGCATAACTATGGAATCTCGGAACCCTTGAGTAGGCTGCGGGTAGTGGTGGTGCACGGCGCGCTTTTTCTTCCACTTGCTCATCTTCCTTTTGATCACCCGCGGATTCATCCGATTCCTCCG
>JBBRWV010000229.1:0-2370 GCA_038248985.1 Phycisphaerae bacterium | reverse complement strand
GGGTGGAAAGCTGAGAGGCGAGGTGGTCTTCGAGTCGGAGGAGATCGGAGAGGGGGCCGGTGCTGGAGGCGGAGAGGAGGGTCTCGCCGGTGGCGGCGTCGATGAGTTGGGCGGTCAGACGGATGTTCTGGTCGACGATCTGGGCGGAGCCGTAGAGAGCGTAGGTGGTCTTGGCCTGGCGGGCGAGGGAGGCGGCGGTGGCGACGGTGGCGGATTTGAGTTCACCGGAATAGGCGACGGGTTGGAAGCGCGGGCTTTGGGTGAGGACGACGACGGTGTTGTCCTGGACGGCTTTGCTGATCCAGGCTTGGTCGGTGGTGGCGTTGAGGAGGGTGAAGGGGAGGATGAGGGTGCGCGGGCGGGCTTCCTGGGCGAAGGTTGAGGTGGAGAGGGATGCGAGCAGGAGCGCCGCGGCGAGGGTGGCGGAACGGGTGCGCGTTGGGGATTGGAGCATGGAGCACCTCCGAGGGTATTATAGTCAGGCGGTGATGCAAGAGGACACAAAACCGTCCGGCAGGTTTAAGGTGGGTGTGCGAAATGGAGGATTTGTGGTGACGATTTTCAGGCGGGTGATCATGATTTTGGTGGTGGTGGGGATGGGGTTTTTGTGGGGCGGGTGTTCATCGTTTGAGCGGCGGTGGAAGGAGGCGCCGGCGAATGCGCCTTCGGGGTTGCAGCCGCTGCTGGGGAAATGGGAGGGTACGTGGTCGAGTGAGAAGGGGCACGGGGGCGGGAGTTTGCGGGCGATTATGGTGACGACGCAGGCGCCGTCGAGTGCGACGGGGAGCGTGGCGGAGAAGTATTCGGCGACGTTTAAGGCGACGTTTTGGAAGGTGCTGTCGGGGGATTACACGGTGGAGATGGAAGCGCAGCCGGTGCAGCGGGGGAGCCATCGGGTGGCGTTTGGGGGGTCGAAGAATTTGGGGATGTTGGCGGGCGGGGTGTATAGGTATGAGGGGTATGTGAGCGGGGAGGAATTTTTTGCGCGGTATGAGAGCGCGGGGGATGCGGGGGTGTTTCGGATGCGGCGGGCGCGGTAGGTTTTAGAATAGCCACAAAAGACACGAAATGAGGTTGGGTAATTGAGGGAGCGTTTTTGACACGACGACACGACGGGGGGACGCGACGCGGATTTAGCCACGAAGGCACGGAGGCACGAAGATGACGGGGAATAAATGGCCACGAAAGACACTAAACGCACGAAATTTGGTTGGGGTTTTGGGATGACGCGACAAGCGAACCGCCGATGGACGCGGTGACGACGCGATGAGGATTTAACCACGAAGGGGGGAAGGGGTGAAGGATTGGGTTAGGGGATTTTGAACTATCCTTGAAAGACACGGAAGACCTGAAACGTTTTTTGGTTACTCATCCCGGCAGATGAAACAGGGGCCACGCAGCACAATGGCGCGCATCAAAGAGCGCGGCCGCGGTCATCGTTGATGACTGCGGCCGCGACGGTTTTATTGCTTGTTGGGCTTGGCCCGTTATGGCCGACGACGTGGAGGCGGGGGGCGGAAAGCGTACGGAATACACACGCTATTTTTCAGCGTACCCGTTCGGGTTCACGCGTTTCTCGCGCACTCGAAATTGGGTTTGCTGCGTTGTCTTTTTCAGGCAGGCAAACCTCTGGACGGGAAACGAGGCTAAGGGCCGGGTCAGGCCCGGCGGCGACGGTAGAGGAGGGCGGCGGCGCCGAGGCCAAGGAGAGTGATGCTGGCGGGTTCGGGGATGGCGGACGCGGCAGTCCTGTTCACGGAGATCAGGTCGATGTGGGGCTGCTCGCCGAAGGCGGTGGTCTTGGTGATCTTGATGCCGAGGGGGGAATTGATGTTTGAGAGGCTGGAATTGAACGAGGCGGTGTACTTGTGCCATAAACTGTCGTCGGTTGACGATTGCACCGTGGCCAAGACGGTGGAGGTCGGGGTGCCGGTCGATAAGACGCTGCTGAAGACGACCAGTTCAATCTTGGCGGCACCGTCGTTGACGACGTCGCGGACCCAGCCGGAGATGTCGTAGGTATTGTTGGCGAGGATGGTGACGCCGAGATTCTGGTAGATGTAAGAGCCTGCGGACGCACCATGCATATAGACATGGACGTTTTCTCCGCCGGCGGGTGACGTGCTGCCGCCGCCATCGGCCCCGGTGATTTGGAGGCCGGCGGAGTAGTTATCCTGGCCTGTGGGTTGTAGAGCGCTCCAGCCAGAGGCGGAGAATTGTGCTTGTGTTCCCGCACCTTCAAAGTCGTTGAAGTATGACAAGCCACCGCCCTTGTTCTCGAAGCTATGGTTAACGACGTCGATGCTGATGGTGGCCGCTTGGGTAGTGGCGGCGAAAAGGCTTACGGCGGCCAAGGCGGCGACAAACTGG
>JBBRWV010000228.1:0-2403 GCA_038248985.1 Phycisphaerae bacterium | reverse complement strand
TGAGGGGGGGGTAAAGGGGGGTGCGGAGGGCGGTGAGGACGTGGGCGAGGGCATCGGACTGGGCGTGAGGATGCGCGGCGAGAGCGGCATCCCACTGGTCAAATTGGGAGGGGGTTGGGGCGAGGAGTCCGTCGGCGGGAACGAGGCTGGGAGGGGACCAGGTGATGGACTGGCGCTGCCAGGAGTTGGTGGCAGGGTTGAGGATGGGGACGTCGAAGCCGAGGTGGTCGACGACGTCGTGGTCGACGAGGAGGTCGAAGGGGATGGCGGCGGTGCGGCGGGCGAGTTCGTCGGTGGCGATCATTTTGGCCCAGACGCCGGCGTGGAAGAATTCGACTTGGTGGCCGGTGATGACCCAGGGTTTTTGGAGGGCGGAGTCGGGGATGGGGGGTGCGCCGATTTGGGCGGCCCAGAGGTTGGCGGCGGCGAGGAATTCTTTTTTGGCGGCGGAGGGGGAGGGCGGGGCGGTGGGCGCAAGGAGGGCGGAGGCGGAGTGGGCGAGGGGAGGTTCGAGGAGGATTTGGGCGTGCTGGCGCGGGACGAGGATACGGTCGGGGGCGGGGTGAATTTCGGTTTTCGGAGGAGTGGTCATGAGGGAGATGGTATGCAGGGAGGGGAGGGGGGACAACTGGGGAGATGCAGGAAGCGAGGCTGAGGGGGCGCGGCGGGGTGGCTGGTTGGATAGTTGGTCTGGTGCTTTGGGCGATGGGCATTGAATTGTTCGGCAAAGTCGCGATTTTTTTGTTTTTTGGTGGCTTCGGGATAGCAACGATGTGAAAGGGGCGCATGTGCGTGGAATACCAGCCGCGTATATAATCGCAGGATATGAGTCAGACACTTTCGGGACATACTCGGCGCACGACGTCTATGAATGAGCCATTCTTGCGGCGCGTACTTATTCAAAACTACAAGAGCATTGGGCGATGCGATGTTGAACTGGCAAAGCTGACCGTTTTGGTGGGCCGAAACGGGGCTGGGAAGAGCAATTTTCTGGACGCGCTGCGGTTTGTCGCGGACGGATTGCAAACATCCCTGGATCATGCGATTAAATCGCGCGGCGGGCTGCAAAATGTACGAAGGACGAGCACAGGGCATCCTCGAAATTTTAGGATTGATTTAGAATTCAACCTTGCGGATATGAAGATTGGGCGCTATGGCTTCGAGGTTGCCGCCCGAAAAGAGGGAGGTTTTTCGGTCAAATCCGAGCATCTTGAAATACTGAATCCGAACAACGAACAGTCGGCCTTTTATCGCGTGGCGGAGGGAGAATTGAAGGAGGCGTCGGCGCCCACCATGCCCAAAGCGGTACCGGATCGGCTGTACCTCGTTGTGGCATCAGGCATTCCCGAATTTCGCGAAGTTTATGATTCGCTGACGGCCATGGGATTTTATAATCTGAGCCCCGAGGCGATGAAGGAACTACAAAGTCCGGACGCGGGGGAACTGTTGCATCGAGATGGCGACAATATCGCCAGCGTGATCGCACGGTTGGAGAAGGATGGAGGGGACGAAAAGGCAAGAGTTGAGACATACTTGGGAAAGATCGTTTCCGGGATTGAAAGTGTTAAACGGCAGGCGTTGGGGCCGCGGGAAACCGTGGAATTTAAGCAGCGGGTGAAGGGAGCAAAAGATCCATGGAGTTTCGGTGCGTCCAGCATGTCAGACGGGACGTTGCGGGCATTGGGAACGCTGGTGGCGATTTCACAACTCGTGAATGCCAAAGAACGGGTGTTGGTGGTGGGGATTGAAGAGCCAGAAACCGCTTTGCATCCCGCGGCGGCGCAGGCGTTGATGGACGCGCTTAATGAGGGGAAGGAGCACACGCAGATACTTATTACGACGCATAGTGCGGATTTGTTAGACAAGCTCAAGTTTGAAGATGCGTCGGTGTTGGCGGTGGAGACGCTCGAGGGGCAAACATGGATCGGACCTATTGATGAGGCGAGTAAGACGGCGGTGAGGGAACATCTTTACAGTGCGGGCGAATTGCTGCGTATGGATCAGTTGCAGGCGGATCGAAACGACTTGAGAAGGCAGGAAACGTCCACTCTATTCGGCGGTGACGAGTGAGTCGAATCACCATTGTGCCGATCGTGGAGGGGTATGGGGAGGATGGAGCGGTCCGGAATTTATTGTGGAGAATTTGGACAGAGATTGTAGGGGGAGAGCACGCCGAGATTCTTCGTCCCATCCGGCGAAGCCGAGGCAAGTTTCTGAAAGCAAGCGAAGAGGATGTTGAAAGATCTGTGGGTCTTGCGGCGCTTAAGGACCGGCGCATCAACAACTGTCAATGATTTACTGGGGCACGGCCACATAGTTCCACTTGGGTAGCAGGTCGTCGAAGCGCAGTCGCATCGTGGCCTTGAAGTCGTCGGCCACGGTGCGTCGCGTCTCGTAGATGCG
>JBBRWV010000227.1:0-2438 GCA_038248985.1 Phycisphaerae bacterium | reverse complement strand
CTTTACGCGCTGCAATAATCCCCAAACGCGAAGACGCGAAAAGCGAAGAAGCGAAGGGAAAAGAGCTAGAACGCACGCGGGCCATATTGAGACAATTCGCTTGGAGAAACTTAACGCGGATGCTCCGGCGACCGTGTCTGACACATGGCAGACAGAACACACTGGAACCTCGGCATTGATCTGCGGTTCCCATTTCCCTGGGCGTCTATTGGCGATTTCTTTCCTGTCTGAATCATATTGTTAGAAAAACAACAAGTAGAAGGTGAGTGGTACAGGATGCCCCGCACGTTCCGAGCCATAGTGTGTGTCTCACTGAAGGCCGCGAGCAGTATATTCAGGCGCAGCACCCCCTGCCGGCGGGTTGCGACGCATTACCCATCACCCATTACGGACTTGTCCGCGAGAAACTGGGCGGATCGCTGGCGGGGAAGGATTCCATTGACGCCTCATCGACTTGGTCGGTCGGTTGGTGGCGTTTCCACATTTCTTCGCGCGGGCCGCCGAAGGTGGGGTTGTGCGGATGGGTGGAATCGCTCGGCCCGCCTTGCAGGCAGCCGCATCGCTCCATCATCGCCTTGGCCGGGCAATACCCGGTGGTGCCACGATACGCCAGTGCCCCGCCGATCACCAGCCGGGTCAATGACAAATGCGTCACCGCCGACGCCAACACCGCCCCGCCCAGCAAAAGCGACATATTCCGCTCATTTCGACTGACATTCTGTTCTCGATACATCACCAATCTCCTAATAAACCACGACAAAACGACGGGCATAAACACGATCCACCCGTCCCTCCCCTCGGAGATGCAAAACCCAAGCCGCGCCGACTCGCATCTCCCAACCATAAAATTTCTTCCTCGCGGCATTGCCCCGAAAAACGCTTGCGTCTCCGCATCGGGCTTTTTGAAAATCTCTCTTTCAGGATTAACAAAGAGAACAAAGGGAGCAAAGAGAGCAGAGAATCACTGAAATCCTCTTTGTTTTCTTTGTTGTCTTTGCTCTCTTTGATAAGTATTTGGGTTTTTCAAAGGCCCCCATCCGTACTCCACGGCGAATTATAAATTAAGGCGCAACGCGGGGGCGAGGACGGCGGACATCGCCACCGGGATTCGGTAGGTTTGGTTTGCCCGAACTAAACCCCGAAAGGCCCGGACGACGATGCCCCGCACCCATCTTACCCTCCAAGAGCGTTCCTGCATCTTTCACCAGGAACACGCCTCGTTCACCAACGCCGAGGTCGGCCGGCGAATCGGCCGGCACCGCGCGACCATCGGGCGTGAACTCACTCGTTTCAAGGCCCATCAGAGTTGGCCGTATTGTCAGCATTATTTTCCTGAAGGCGGCCAGGAGCTGCGCCCGGGGGTGGTGATGCGGAAGATCACCGGCGGGAGCCGGAGCAAACCCGCCGCCGCGTGGGCACAACTCGCCAGCCTGCTTCGTACCGCCGATCAGCAGGGACTGGACGTGTATGAGGCGATCAAGAAACTAATCCCAGACTATTGGAACACGGGACGGCGAATAACAATTTCTGCCGGTGGGCCGAAGGGCCTGGTTTGACTGATAGGAACCTGATCCTAGGCGGCCTGCATCAGGGGATTGGGGGGGGGAGGGGTTACTGTCGGAAGCATGATCTCGGTCCCGGCGACCTCGAAGAGCAGTTGCACGAGTTCGGGGTCCAGGTCGCCGGTGCGGCCGCTCTCGGTCATGATCTCCCGGCACTTTTCCAGCGAGAACGCCTTGCGGTAAGGGCGGTCGGTGATGAGGGCGTCGAGGACATCGGCCACGGCGGCGATGCGGGGCAGCAGCGGCAGATCAGCGCCGCCGATGCCGTCCGGATAGCCCTTGCCGTTGGGCTTCTCATGGTGCCAGCGGACGATGGGCAGAACCATGTGGAACGTCCGCAGGGGTTTGAGGATGTCGTAGCCGATCAGCGGATGGCGGCGGATGATGTTCATCTCGTCGTCGGTCAGTTTCCCCGGCTTGTTGAGCACCTGGTCGGGGATGCCGATCTTGCCGATGTCGTGGACAATGCCCCCTTGCCGCAGTGCCATGACCTCCGCCTCGGACAGCCCCATTCGCAGCCCGATGGCGGACGAACTGGCGCCGACCCGCTCGATGTGCCCGCAGGTGTAGTGATCCTTGCCTTCGACGGCGTTGGCCAGCGATGTAATGACGGCCTCGGCGTCTTCCATCGAGTCGGTGGCGTGTTTCATCTGGCGAGCCTTCAGCAGGCGCAGCACAAGCTCCCGGTCGCTGGCGACGTTGCGGATGCATTCGTCAGCGCCGGCCTCCATCGCCGCCTCTCCCCCATCCGTGTGCGCTGCGGGCAAGAAGAACACCACCCAGGTAAACCGGCTTCGCTGGTCAAACTTGATCGAACGGAACAGCTCGGCCGTCAATTCGATGGAGCCGTTGGGCACCAGTATGACCAGATCGATG
>JBBRWV010000226.1:0-2478 GCA_038248985.1 Phycisphaerae bacterium | reverse complement strand
TTCCGATCTCACCACCGCCACCCATCCCCGCCCACCCCCGCTCAAATCCAAGTCCCCCACCGCCTGCCGCCCCAACCGTTCCCGCATCTCCACCAGGTCCGACACCGTCGGCGACATCGCCCACCCCTCCTCCTTCATCACCGGAAACCCCGCCGTCACCGGGCTCATCCACGTCGGAACTCCCGCCCGCTCCTGCCTTTGCAGCGCCACCCAGTCCATCGGCAATGCCGTGGCCTCCGTAATCGCCTCATTCCCCAAAAAATCAGTTGTCAGCAATTGATCCGTCATCCCCCCATCATAACCTCCCCTTTTTCAGAATCCTATGGCCGTGTCTTTTGTACCCCAACCCAAAAACCAGTATTATCTCTCCACTGTTTTCGTCCCCACCATTCACCATCTTCGCGAGGGTCTTTTCACATGCCATCACTCGACCAAATCATTCATGCCAAAGCCATTCAGATCGGCAAATCCGCCATCCGCGCCACCACCGCCGCCGGTTCCGGCCACCCTTCCACCGCCCTCTCCCTCGCCCACATCACCACCGTCCTCATGTACCACGCCATGCGCTGGGATCCCGAAAACCCCGGACACCACGGCTCCGACCGCCTCGTCCTCTCCGAAGGACACGCCGTCCCCATCGTCTACGCCGCCTGCGCCGACATCGGCGTCACCATCTACCACCACGGCAAAGCCAAAATCATGGACGACGCCGACCTCCTCACCCTCCGCGACATCCAATCCCCCATCGACGGCCACCCCAATCCCCAAGTCGGATTCCCCTTCTTTGACGCCGCCACCGGCTCCCTCGGCCAGGGCCTCTCCGTCGCCGGCGGCCTCGGTGCCGCCGCCCGCGTTGATAAACACGACAAAATAATCTACTGCATCATCGGCGACGGCGAATCCCGCGAAGGACAAATCTGGGAAGCCATGGACTTCATCGCCGAACACAAACTCTCCAACGTCGTCGCTCTCTTCAACTGCAATGAAATCGCCCAGTCCGACTACGTCGCACCCGCCCAAACCGCCGACGCCCTCGCCGCCAAAGCCGAAGCCTTCGGCTGGAAAACCGTCATCGTCGACGGCCACAGTCCCAGCGATCTCCTCGACGCCCTCAAACTCCGCACCGAAGCCATGGTCGCCGGCAAACCCCTCTGTATCGTCGCCAAAACCGTCAAAGGATGGGGCGCCCCCTCCCAACAAGGCCTCGGCCATCACGGCACGCCCATCGCCGCCTCCGGACTCGACAAAGTCTTCAAAGAACTCGACGCCACCGGCGAAGACCTCGGCGTCAACAAAGTCGAAGCCGCCGACATCAAACGCGCCCTCCGTATTCACCCCCCGCTCGCCGCTCCCACCATCCGCAGCGCCACCAAGCCTGACACCCTCTCCCAATCCGCAGAAAAAAATAAGCTCACCGACGCCCTCCACACCAAGAAAAAACTCTCCCCACGCCGCGCCTTCGGCCTCGCCCTCGACGCCCTCGGCCGCGCCAATCCCAACGTCGTCGCACTCGATGCCGATGTGAAAAACTCCACCTACGCCCAGGACTTCGCCAAGCACCACCCCTCCCACTTCTGGGAGTGCCGCATTGCTGAACAAAACATGGTCTCCGCCGGCGCCGGCATGGCCTCCGGACAAAAAATCCCCTTCATGTCCACCTTCGGCAAGTTCTTCGTCCGCGCCTTTGACCAACTCGAAATGGCCATCATTGGCGGCAGCAACCTCAAACTCGTCGGCACCCACATCGGCGTCACCCTCGCCGCCGACGGACCCTCCCAAATGGCCATCGCCGACGTCGCCTTCTGTCGCGCCCTCGGACACGCCAAAGATCACCGCGGCAACCCCGCCCTCTACACCCTCACCCCCTCTGACGCCGTCTCCACCTACAACATGGTCCTCGAAATGGCCCACTGGCCCAGCGCCGTTTACCTCCGCGCCCTCCGCGCTGACACCAACGTCCTCTACCCCGAAACCGAAACCTTCCCCTTCGGCGCCTTCAAAGTGTTGAAAAAATCCACCGGCAAAGGCAAAAAACTCACCATCGCCACCAACGGCTACCTCGTCCACACCGTCCTCGCCGCCGCCCAAAAACTCGCCGACGCCGGCATCGATCTCACCCTCGTTGACGCCTACTCCCTCCCCTTCAACGTCGATGAACTCCTCACCCTCGCCGACGGCGGACCTATCCTCGTCATCGAAGACAACTACATCGGCGGCGTCGCCTCCGAAGTCGCCGAAGTCGCCGCCCAAACCGGCCAAATCAAAGTCCACAACATGGTCGTCCGCAACCTCCCCAAATCCGGCAAAACCCCCGAAGACGTCCTCGCCTACGTCCACCTCTCCGAAGCCGACATCCTCGCCACCGCCCGCACCCTCATCGCCTGATCCCCCACCGTAGCGTCCCCGCTTGCGAGGCACATCACACGCACCCAACCCACCCCGCGCCAATGCGGGGTGTTTTTTTTGCCTCCACTCCCC
>JBBRWV010000225.1:0-2539 GCA_038248985.1 Phycisphaerae bacterium | reverse complement strand
GCGGCACGAGCGGTATGAAGGTGCTGGTAAATGGCGGAATCAATTTTTCAGAGTTGGACGGCTGGTGGGCCGAGGCCTACGCGGCGGACTTGGGGTGGGCGATTGGTGATGGCGATGAGCATGGCAACGATCCGGCTTGGGATGCTGCCGAAGCCGAAATGCTTTACGACCGGCTCGAAAATGAGGTCATTCCCGAGTTTTACGATCATGATGCCGACGGAATTCCCGCCGCCTGGGTCGCACGAATGCGGGAAAGCATGGCGAAATTGACCCCGCGTTTCTCCGCCAACCGCACGGTGCGTGAATATACCGAGCAACACTACCTGACAACTGCGGCCGCTTACCATCTGCGCATTGCCAGTAAGGGTGCGACCGGCAAGCAAGTGGTCGATTGGCAGCACGGTCTGGACCAGAAATGGAGCAAGCTGCGCTTCGGCGAAGTGAAGGTGGAAACGAACGGCGAGCAGCACGCAATCGAGGTGCAAGTTTACCTCGATGACCTTGATCCGAATACCGTGCGGGTCGAACTTTACGCCGATGGCGTCAGTGGCGAATCGCCCGTGCGCCAGGAAATGAAACGCGTCCGCCAACTGGCCGGCGCAGCGGGCGGCGGTGTTTATAGTGCCACCGTGTCGGCGACTCGCCCGGCGCTCGAATATACGGCGCGAATCATACCACACCACGACGGGGTCGCTGTTCCCTTGGAAGCCGCGCACATCCTGTGGCAGCGATGATTCAACCGCTAATGGTGTAAAGATGAAAAAAAGCGACCCAATGCCGGAGGCGAAAAGGCCGAAAGGAAGGCGACCGCCAAGCGGCCAGATGTCGTCCATATCATCAGGCCAAGCCGTCGCAAAGCCCGGTGCCCCTGAAACCCCGCAGCAGGATTATGGAGCAGGAGTTTCGGAACACACTGAGGTGCGGAAGGGAGTTCCTTTGCCCTTGGGACCACATGAATCCGAAGGCGGTGTTAATTTTGCCTTGTTCAGTTGTCACGCGAGCCGTGTTCGGCTGGAATTGTTTGATCATCCCGCAGACGCAACGCCGGCCAAGGTGATTAATCTCGATCCCACGCGCAACCGCACGGGCGACGTGTGGCACGTCTGGGTTGAGGGGATTCGTTCCGGTCAACTCTACGCCTACCGGGTGGACGGTCCGTACCAGCCCAACGAGGGCCATCGCTTCAATTTCAATAAGCTGCTTCTGGACCCTTATGCGACTGCGATTTCGCGATTGCCGGAATGGGATTTCGGCCCCGCTCGCGGATACGATCCATCCGCGTCAGAGAAAGACCTGACTTTTTCAAAATTAGATGATGCCGGGGCGATGCCGAAATGCGTGTTTACTCACGAGCACTTCCACTGGCATGACGACCGGCCGCTCCGGCATCCCTGGTCGAAGACCGTGATCTACGAAATGCATGTTCGCGGTTTCACCATTCACCCCAGCGCTGGCGTGGAGCACCCTGGCACCTACCGTGGCCTGATGAAAAAAATATCCTACCTGAAAGAACTGGGTGTGACGGCCGTCGAACTGATGCCAGTCCACGAGTTCAACGAATCCCTGAAGCCGGGCCTTAATCCGCAAACCCGCCAGCCACTCAGAAACTACTGGGGCTACGACCCCGTGGCCTTCTTTGCGCCCAAAGGCTCCTACAGCAGCTCGGGAAGCGCGGGACAGCAGAAGTTGGAGTTCAAAGAAATGGTCTGCGCACTCCACCGCGCCGGCATCGAAGTGATCCTCGATGTCGTGTTCAACCACACCGCTGAGGGAAATGAATTGGGTCCGACGCTGTGTTTTCGCGGGATTGATAACGCGATTTTCTACACGCTGGCGGAGAACAAACGTTACTACAAGGACTACACCGGCACCGGCAATACCATCAACGCCAACCATCCAGTCGTCCGAGAGCGCATCCTGGCCGCGCTGCGCTATTGGGTGGTCGAGATGCATGTGGATGGCTTCCGGTTCGACCTGGCGTCGGTTCTCGGTCGTGATGGCACCGGCAAGTTGCTGGCGAATTCCCCCGTCCTCAAACAAATCGCCGAGGACCCGATCTTGAGAGAGGTGAAGCATATCGCCGAAGCGTGGGATGCGGCGGGCGCTTATGAGGTGGGCAGCTTTTCCCAGCGAGGGTGGGCGTCGTGGAACGGCCGCTACCGAGACGATATCCGCCGCTTCTGGCGGGGTGACGATGGCATGCTCGGTTCGTTTGCCAGCCGCATCTGCGGCAGTGCCGACATTTATGCCCAGTCAGACAAATGTCCCAGGTGCAGTATCAATTTCGTCACCTGTCACGATGGCTTTACCTTGAATGATCTGGTGAGTTATCGCGACAAGCACAATGAGGCCAATGGAGAAAGCAATCGCGATGGGACGAACCAAAACTTCAGCGAGAATTACGGCGCTGAGGGCAAGACGGCCGATGCCCGGATCGAGTCCCTGCGGAAGCGCCAGATCAAAAACTTCCTGCTGACCCTGTTGATCTCGCGCGGCGTGCCGATGTTGCTGGGCGGCGACGAATTTCGCCGCACGCAAG
>JBBRWV010000224.1:0-2540 GCA_038248985.1 Phycisphaerae bacterium | reverse complement strand
TTTTGTTTTTGTGTGGACGTTTGTGTGGGGGGGGGGGGGGTGGTTGGGGTTGGGGGCTACGAGGGTGGTGGGGCATTTGGGGTATGGGATATTGGCGTTTGAATTCAGCGGGCCGGTGATGCAGCATTTGGGGCCGCTGATGATGCCGAAGCGGCCGGTGGCGGAGTTTTTGAAGCGGATGCGACATGGGGGATTTTGGGGGAAGTGGAAGATGTCGCGACAGTTTGAGTTGCCGAAGGGGGGGTTGGAGGGGGTGGATGCAGTGTTGCTGGAAGAGAAGCGGGACTGGCGTGCGCTGTCGGTGGGTGGGGAAGGATTTGCGGATGTGCGCGGGCAAGCGGGGGAGGTGAACGGGTTGTATTTTGTGGCGGAGAAGATGTGCGTGAATGTGGGCGGGCGGTGGGTGTTGTGGGTGGGGCATGATACGGGGGTGCGGGTGTATGTGGACGGGCGGGAGGTACTGCTGGCGCGGGATGCGGGGCGTCTGAATTTTGACAACAGCCGCTGCGAGGTGGAGTTGACGGAAGGGGAGCACGAGTTGTGCGTGGCGTTGGATATGAGCGCCGGGGGCGGGTGGGGGTTGAGTGTGAGTTGGGAACGGATGGAGGGTGAGAAGATGGTGAAGCTTGAGGATTTTCCGCGGGCGGGCACGAGGGCGCGCGGGAGGGGTTAGGCTCTGTCTGAAAACTCAGCGGGATCGGCTTTCGCCGCAGAAAGGCCGTCTGCGGCGTCCTCGGACCTCGGAATATTGGCGAATATGCCTCGGTCCTGCGTCCTTGCATCCAGCCTTGCTGAAGCCAAAATCCGACCGCGCCGAGTTTTCAAACAGAGCCTAGTTGACGTTGGTGGCGGAGACGGCATAGGGGGAGCCGGGGATTTCGAGGATGCCGCCGCATTCGAATTTGTCTTGGCCGTCTTTGCCGATGCCGAACTTGGCGCCGCCCTGGGTGGCGAAGGTGAGGATGCTGTAGCGGTAGTTGAGGATTTGTTTGCCGGCGAAATCGGCGACGGTGACGATGGACGCTTCGATGCCGTGGGTGTCGGATTGTTCAACGGCGACGGGGTCGAGGAGGCGTGCGTCGGTGAGGCGGTGGGTGATTAGGGGCTTTTTCTCGAGTTCGAACCAGACGATTTCGCGATCACCGCGGCAGGCGGCGATGAAGCTGTTGGTGCGGCCTTTTTGGTAGGTGAGGGTGACGGGGTTTTTGCCGATGCGGAGATTGCCGAGGAGGGCGATTTTATCGGGATTGGCGGGGGCTTCGGTGGCGAGGCCGCCGTGGGAGAAGACGCTGAGGTTGCCATCGCGGGAGGCGACGATGGCGTAGGCTTTGTCGCCGCCGACGAGCGAGGCGATGACGGAGACGGGGGCTTGGACGAAGACGGTTTTGACGACTTTGGGTTTCCAACTGGGGATGATTTCGAAGGTGGGGGGCCACTGTTTGAGGTCGGGGCCGAGGTCGCGGGTTTTGTCGAAATTGGCTTGGGAGGTGAGGTAGGAATTGCGGAGGGTTTCGAAGATGGGTTGGAGGTCGATGAAGGAGACTTTATTTTCGTATTTGGAGGCTACGACGGCAAAGCCGGCGGTGGAAACGAGTTGCGCGTTGGAACCCTTGTGGAAGTTTTCGCGATCGCCAGGGCGGGCGAGGTCAAACTCATTGAGCATGCCGGCGTTGCCGTTTTTGCCGGTGATGCGATTGGCGTTGCGGTTTCCGACGGCGGAGACGGAGGTGGGGTAGTTGATATCGGGGAGGTCGATGTAGCCGAGGAGTTTCATGCGGGAGAATACGGCGACGTTGGGCATGCCGGGATATTCTTCGATCCACTCATGTCCGAAGCGTCCTTTGCCGGAGGAGGTGAGCATAATCACGGCGATTTGGCCTTTTTTGGTGTCTTTATCGATGACGGTGATGAGGGCGAGTTCGTTTTTGTTGGTGACGGAAATGGCGGTGGGGAGTTTGTTTTTGGGGAGTTGGATGGTGGGGTCGGAGCCCCAGGCGGTGGCGGTGCCGGTGGTGCCGACGAAGCCGTTGGAGAAGACATTGACGGCGCAGTTGGACCAACCGCCCATGCCGCGGGCGAGGCCGACGAGGGTGCCGAGAGGGGGGGCGGAATCGTCTTTTTCAGCCTTATTTAGCCACTTTTTGAGGGTGGGTTCGGGACGGAAGCCGCCGTGCCAGGGGGGTTCGGGACCTTCGGTGAAGCAGCCGTGGGACCATTCGATGATGGTGACGCGGTCGATGGAGGCGCCGTCGGCGTGGACGTAGGGGATTTGGCCCTGGGTGGAGCTGTAGTCGCCGCCTTCGGGGACGAAGGGGCCGCCGACTTGGTAGTTTTTGGGTCCGCGGGGACGTTTGATGGGCGGGCGGAGGTAGATTTCGGGGAATTTATCGGACGTTTTGTGATAGAAGTCGTAATCGGGACCGAGGCGGCGGTTCATGCCGGCGAGGGAGAAGTCTTCGAGTTCGCGAATAATGGCGTCGTGATCGAGTTTGCGGGTCTGGGGATCGATGGGGGGATCGAAGGAAAGAGGGGGTGCGGGG
>JBBRWV010000223.1:0-2803 GCA_038248985.1 Phycisphaerae bacterium | reverse complement strand
GGTGTTGGAGGGGGTGGTGGGGAGGGCGTGGGGGGTGTGGCTGGGGGTGCTGAGGGGAGAGTGGACGGAGGTGGAAGAGGGGATTCGGGAACTGCGGGAGAGGCAACATTCGTGTGGGCGAATGCACCCGCTGGATGCTGAGACGCTGCTGGATGGGTTTGTGTTTGATGAATTGTGTACGATTCATGCGCTGGGGAATGCGGCGATCTGGACGGGACGGGCGGACCTGCGGGAGATGGTGCGGCGGCAGGCTTTGTATCATTTGGAAAATACCCAGCCGGACAACACGACGAATGAGCCTTGGGGATTGTCCGCGTTTGCGATGTTTGAGGAGACGATGTCTTTTGCGGAACAGCAGGCGCATGATATGCGGATGCATTTGATGAATCATCGGGGGGAGACGGGTCAGGGGGGGGGAGGGAAGCTGATCGTGGGGGCGCTGGTGGCCGATGCGTTGGAGATGTTGCGGAGGGAGGAGAGGCGCGGCGGCGGCGGGTGAGGAGGATGGAAATCGTTTACCGGGGCGGGCGTGGATGGTAGAGTGGTTTATACGCAAGGGCGGCGAGAGAGTGTGAGAAAGTATGGTTAGGCAGCATTCGCAGGTTTTGAATTTTCTGATCGGGCTGGGGGATGTTCTGGTTATCGCGGCGGCGTGGTGGGTTTCCTATGCGCTGCGGTTCAAGTTTTTTGATGTGGCCAACGAGATGCCCACGGCGCGGACGGTGGCGACGAATCTGATTGTGACGATTTTGGTATCGCTGATTGTGCTGGTGGGTTCGGGGTTGTACCGGCCGCGGCGGGACAAGTCGTTTTTGCTGGAGTTGGGGCTGATCATCCGGACGGCGGCGGTGACGTGGGTGATGCTGATCGTGGTGCTGTACTTTACGTCGGTGAATTGGTTTTCGCGGGGGATGCTGATGATCTTTTTGCCGACAATGATCGCGGGCCTGACGCTGGAACGGGGCATGATCCGGATGATCCTGCGGCAGTTGCGGCGGCAGGGTTGGAACTTGCGTCATGCGTTGGTGGTGGGGACGGGGCGCTTGGGGCAATCGACGATGCTGAAGCTGCATCGGAATTCGTGGACGGGGATTCGGATCATGGGATTTATTGAAACGCCGGAAGACGGGAAGGTGGCGGGGGTGCGGACGCAGGTGCGCGGGGTGCCGGTGCTGGGGGAGGTGAAGAATTTGCGGGCGATTGTGGAGAGCCAGCCGGTGGACAGCGTGTTTGTGGCGCTGCCGACGAAGCAGGGGGAGTTGATGCGGAAGGTGATTTCGGAGCTGGAGCAGACGCATGTGGATGTGCGGATCATTCCGGATTTATTTTTGTCGCGATTTCCGACGACGGTGACGTTTACGGAGCTGGATGGGTTGCCGATCATGACGTTGCGGGAGAATCCGCTGGCGGGTTGGCCGAGCATATACAAGCGGGTGTTTGATGTGGGTGGAGCGGTGTTTGGGCTGGTGCTGTTTGCGTTGCCGATGGTGGCGATCGCGATAGCGATCAAGCTGCACGATGGAGGGCCGATATTTTACCGGCAACGGCGGATTTCGTATGGGCGGCAGGCGTTCAACATGTTGAAGTTCCGGACGATGTCGGCGCAGGCGGAATCGGGGGGGCCGGCGTTTGCGCAGCCGGACGATCCGCGGGTGACGCGGCTGGGGAAGCGGTTGCGGTCGTTGAGTTTGGACGAGCTGCCGCAGTTGTTTAACGTGATCACGGGGGACATGTCGCTGGTGGGACCGCGGCCGGAGCGGCCGGAGATGATGGAGAAGTTGAAGGAGGAGGTGCATGGGTTTCCGCAGCGATTGAAGGTGCGAGCGGGTATGACGGGGTGGGCGCAGGTGAATGGATATCGTGGTCGGACGAGTTTTCGGAAGCGGCTGCAGTATGATTTGTATTATTTGAACAACTGGTCGCCGTATTTTGATTTGCAGATTGTAGTGGGGACGGTGTTTCGGGGTTTTCGGCATCCGAATGCGTATTGAGGGAAGGAGGGGGAAGGTTCAAGGTTCAAGTTTCAAGGACGGGGGAGCGGCGCGGTGGGGCGAGGTTGGGGGTGACTTGACTTACGATCCCATTGGTTCGATACTTGTACAAGTAGTACAAGTTGTACGTTATGGAGGTATGGTCATGGCGGCGCGAATTTTACTTAGCAAAGCGCGGGAAGATTTCTCGGCCACGGTGAATCGCGTGGCGTATAAGGATGAAAGGATTGTCCTGCAGAGGAACGGCAAGGATTTTGCGGCGGTGGTGCCGATCCATGACCTCAAGCTTTTGGAGGCGATGGAAGACCGGATTGACATTGCCGCAGCGCGTAAGGCCCGCAAGGAAGCGAGTATTCCCTGGGAAGAGGCGAAGAAGCGATTGTTGAAGAGGCCGCGGGGTTGATTCATCAGGGTGGGGTGGGGCGAGTTTGGTCACTGCATTATTCATCCAGGAGACTCGAGTGGAATCATCAAGCTTTAAAAAGTACGACATCGAGATCAAGAAGTCCGCGTTGAAGGCTATGCAAAAGCTGCCAACAAAACATCGAGCTCAAGTGCAGGCATCGATTGATGTTTTGGCAGCGAATCCGCGTCCCTTGGGTGTGAAAAAGATGGTGGGGGAAAAAACTTTGTATCGCATTTATAGCGGGGTATACCGCGTTGTTTATGATATTTGTGGTTCATCCGGTTAAAGCGTAGGTAGTTTCATGGAGGGCGTAGATTTTTAGTTTGAAGAACTCCTGATCACGGAAGCCATAGGCTTGGCGTTGCATAGTCTTGATCTTGTTATTGGTGCCCTCCAGGGCGGCGAT
>JBBRWV010000222.1:0-2849 GCA_038248985.1 Phycisphaerae bacterium | reverse complement strand
GATGAGCCGAGCGCGCCTCACGACCACCACCCCGTCGTGTCGAACACGACGTGGGTCGGCGCCAGCGCTCTGATGCACATCCGACCGGCATCGGCCAGGACCACCGTGACCGAGTTGGCGAGCACACCGCCGCGGGGGGCGTTGACGTTGATGACCTGGCCGACGCGGGTGCGCATGAGGGCTTCGCCAAGGGGGGACTTGGCGGAGACTTCCATGACGAGGGAGTCGAGGTTGATTTTGCCGACGTCGCCGACGATGCGGAGGGTTTCGATGTCGCCGGTTTTGAGGTCTTTGACTTTGAGGAGTGAGCCGAGGAAGACCATGCCTTCGGGGACATCGTCGCTGCTGACGACGGTGGAGGCGCGGACGCGTTCTTCGAGGTTTTTGATGCGGGACTCGTTCATGGCGTATTCTTCGCGGGCGGCGTGATAGTCAGCGTTTTCTTTGAGGTCGCCTTTTTCCCGGGCTTCGGCGATGGCCTTGGAGATGACGGGGCGCATGTCGATGTAGCGTTTGAGTTCGCCCTGGAGTTTTTCTTTTTCGATTTGGGTGACGAGTTGCATTTCCATGGGATCCTCGAGGGGTTGGGGGATGGGGGTCAGGGGATTGGGGATAGGAGCAAGGAGAGGGGGATGCTATTTAAGGAGAGGGGGAGGTTATTTGAGGTTGAGGAATTCTTTCATGTGTTGGTCGTAGACGTCCTGGGCGGGTTTTTCGGTGAGGTTGAGGCGGAGTTCGTTGATGACTTTGGTGCCTTGGCCGATCCATTCGCGGAAGCAGGGGGAGCAGACGCTGGACCAGAGTTGCAGGCCGAAGTCGCCAGAGAAGGGGGCGGCGGGCATTTTGGGGGCGACGCGACCGCAGCGGGAGCATTTGATTTTGCCGGTTTTGGAATCTTCATCGGTGAGGGTTTCGGTTTTGATTTCGGGGACTGGGGCGCCGAGTTCTTTGAGCATCATGGCCATGTCATTGCGGGGCATGAGGTCGCCGCGGTCGTGGGCGATGCGGTAGCCGTTGGTGAGGGTGGCGACGGCGCCGGCGTGGTCACCGGCGAGGCGCTGGGCCTGGCCGAGGAGGGAGTAGGCTTTGGAGAAGGAGGGGTTGAGGGCGATGACGCGTTGGAGCGGGGGGATGGCGAGTGCGGGTTGAGCGGCATCGACGTAGGCGCGGCCGAGGGAGAAGAAGCCGAGCTCGTTGGCGGGGTCGGCATCGGTGAGGGCTTGGAAGCGCGCGATGCGATCTTGATCGGGGTTGGGTTGAGCGGGGTTGGGGTAATCGGGAGAGGTTTGTTCGGGGTGGGTTTGATCGGGCATGGACATGGGAGGGCTCCTGCAAAGCCTTATTGTAGGCATGGGGGTATGGGGTCAGGGGTGAGGTATCAGTTGGGGGTGAGCAAAAAGACGGTTGGACCGGGTTTTGAGTTCCGGTCCAAACCGCGAAGGTTGTGAATACAGGGGGTTTATTTCTTGGGGGCGGCTTTGGCGGCAGGGGCTGCGGCCTTGGCGGCGGGTGCAGCGGCTTTGCCGGCAGCGGGTGCCGCGGCGGCCGGGGTAGTGCCATCGGCGGCGACTTCGGCCTTGGGTTTTTTGATTTGGACCTGTTTGCGGTGACCGACTTTGACGATGCCAAAGACGGAGCTTTGGCCTTCGGACCATTTGTCGGCGTCTTCGAGGAAGACGACGCGTTCGCCGCGACGGAGGACGTTGCGGTGACGGGTGAGGGTGGACTTGCCTTTGAGGCTGCGATCGAGGGACATTGCGGGTCTCCGTGTTTTTGGTTTAATCGAGCCCGGAAGTATACGGAAAGAGGGGAGGGGTAGCAAGTTGTAGGGGAGAAATGGAAGTTTAGTTCCCGGGGGAGCGGTCATGGCTTTTCCAATCACTTGTCTCAGGGATGAGGATGCTTATTACCCTAGACCGTTGGAAGTCCTGCATCGCCAGACATTGTGCGATCCCCGGGGCCACAGAAATAGCCCGTTCGGCGTACATTACGGCAATCGCAATCCCGTGCTCGATTATCGCTGCCGGAATTGCCGCGAGAAGCTCTGAACGACCGCCCACTTCCCAAATCTTGCATTTGCCAATGCCACGATCAGCGGTATACTTCGCCCGGAATTCTCGGAGGCGGTCTCCGGGCTTACGAACAGAGCGGGTAACGTACTGGTTGTCTGCCCTAGACGCCAAAAAAGGGCGTCTTGGATCGCCAAGATGAGAACCGAAAACTTCCCCACTCCCAAACCTCTCCGCCCCCGGCCCACCGCACCATGCCCACCCGGAATCGAAAATTCCTATCAGTCGTTCACTGCCCGGGGCCCCCAACAGCCAATGAAAATACAAGGACTTTCAGCTTTGCGAGCGGGCGATATCCGGCACTTTAGAGCAGTGCGATGCAGCAAAATGAACAACTATTTGGGTGAAGTTGTCTAGCGGGAGCAGGGATGTATTGGTGTGCAGAGTTGACTACGTGGCGCTTCTGACATGAAAGGCTAGACATTATGGATTCGGAATGGCTACCAATTGAAATTGAAGCTCCCCTACGACAGGGTGATTTATTGCTCTGCCGGTATCCTCACAACCTCAATATCAGAGACATTTGCCTAGTAATTACTGCTGATTGTGACATCAGTAACTCCAAGTTTGGACGAAATCTGCTGTGTTTGCGAGTAATCTCATTTGAGTGTTACCTTCGCACTCTGTGGGCAGACAAAAGACTAAGGACCGGCGCATCAACAACTGTCAATGATTTACTGGGGCACGGCCACATAGTTCCACTTGGGTAGCAGGTCGTCGAAGCGCAGTCGCATCGTGGCCTTGAAGTCGTCGGCCACGGTGCGTCGCGTCTCGTAGATG
>JBBRWV010000221.1:0-2965 GCA_038248985.1 Phycisphaerae bacterium | reverse complement strand
GGGAGGCGGGGGGATTTTCGGAGAGTATGGTCATGATTTTAGTATCGGTTCGAGTGCGTGGACGATGGTATTATATACAGATGTTGTGGGGGGACGAGGGTTTAGTGCGAAGGCGAGACGAGGAAGATTCACCACGAAAGCACGAAGGCACGAAGATTACTGGGGATTTTGACACGACGATACGACGGGGCGACGGGGGGGACGCGAGGAGGATTTAACCACGAAGCCGCAAAGAGACGACGACGGACGACGACGGAATTGCGTAGAGATTCGGATTTAACTACGAAGGGCGAAGGCAGGAAGATGACGGGGGATAAATGGCCACTAAAGACACGAAACGCACGAAATTGGGGTTGGATTTTGGGAGGAGATTCGGATTTATATACGAAGATTTTTGGGGGGAAGGAGGCGGGGGCATGAAAGATGCGAAGTACACGAGTTGGTTAATTGAGGGAGTGCGGGTATTATTGGGTGAACGCCCTGAGCATGGGCGGGCCCAGTGCACGGGTGGACCGTGAACCTGGTCAGGTCCGGAAGGAAGCAGCCATAAACGTGCTTCATCCGGTGCCGCTGGTAGCCCGTCCTTGCTTGGGGCGTTTTTATTTTTGCAGCAGGCGCGGGACGGGTTGGAGGGTCAGGCGGAATAGGTGGCGGTGAGGGGATTGCCGGTGGATTTTATTTTGTGGGCGGGGTTGGCGACGAGGTGGCGGAGGGTGAGGTGAATGGTTTCGACTTCATCGGGGAGTTTGAGGGCGGCGGCGATTTGTTCGGCGGTGCCAGCCCCCCCACCGCGGAGATGGGTGAGGATTTTGAGTTGGAGGTTGATGACGGCGGTGGCGGCTTTTTTACCGGCTTCGACGCCGGGTTGATGGTAGGCGTTGATGTTGACGAGGGAGGCGTAGAGGCCGACGGCGCGTTCAAAGAGGGCGATGAGGGAGCCGATGGCGCGGGCGTCGAGGCGGTCGATGGTGAGGGTGATGGATTCGCGTTGGGTTTGGGTGAGTGCGGAGCGCGTGCCCTGGAAGAAGCCGTGGAGGTAGTCGCCGGAGGTGACGTCTTTTTCAACGAAGAGGGAGGACGATGGGGCGGAGGGGGAGGTGCTGTCGCTAAGGACTTCGATGAAGGTGACGAAGAAGTTGTTGATGCCTTCGCGGAGTTGCTGGACGTAGGCGTGCTGGTCGGTGGAGCCTTTGTTGCCGTAGACGGCGAGGCCTTGGAGGACGGTGTGGCCGGCGAGGTCTTTTTCTTTGCCGAGGGATTCCATGACGAGTTGCTGGAGGTAGCGTGAGAAGAGGAGGAGGCGGTCTTTGTAGGGGAGTACGACCATGTCTTTGAGGCCTTTGCCGGAGCCGGCGTGGAACCACATGAGGGCGAGGCGTGCGGCGGGGTTGCGGGCGGTGTCATGGAGGCGGGTGAGGGAGTCGGTATCGCGGGCACCGGCGAGGAGGGCGTCGATGTCGAAGCCCTGGAGGGCGGCGGGGAGGAGACCGACGGCGGAGGTGACGGAGGTGCGGCCGCCGACCCAATCCCACATGGGGAAGCGGGCGAGCCACGCACCTGCTTTTGCGGCTTGATCGAGTTCGGAGCCATCACCGGTGACGGCGACGGCGTGCTGCGCGAAGTGGAGGTTGGCGGCCTGGTAAGCGGCTTGGGCGGCGAGCATGCCGTTGCGGGTTTCCTTGGTGCCGCCGGATTTGGAGATGACGACGGTGAGGGTTTGGGCGAGGTTGCCGATGCGGTGGAGTTCGCGGTCCATGCCGTCGGGGTCGGTGTTGTCGAAGAAGAAGGTTTTCATTTTGTCGGCGGAGGAGGTGAGGGCGTCGGCGATGAATTGGGGGCCGAGGGCGGAGCCGCCAATGCCGATGATGAGGAGGTTGATGAAGGGTTTTCCGGAGGGGGAGGCGATTTTGGCGGAGTGAATGTCGGCGGCGAAGGATTTGATTTGGGTGAGGGCGGAGGTGATGGCCTGGCGGAGTTCGGGGGAGGGGGCGAGGGCGGGGTTGCGGAGCCAGTAGTGGCCGACCATGCGTTTTTCATCGGGGTTGGCGATGGCGCCGGCTTCGAGGGCGTCCATGGCGGAGTAGGCTTCGGTGATGGCGGGTTGGATGGAGGGGAGGAAATCGTCGGAGAAGTTCATGCGGGCGATATCGAGGGAGAGGCCGATGGAGGGGCAGAGGCAGAGGTGATTTTGGTAGCGTTTCCAGAGGGCGAGGGCGGGGGACATGCGGGACTCCTTTGGGGTTATGGTTTTTTGTTTTGGGAGGTTACATCCTGATTAGTTTTGGTTGGGGGAGGGATGGGCGGTGGGTTGGGTGGCGGGCAGGGTGGAGGCGGGTTCGGTTTCGATAATGAGGGGTGCGTTGCGGGAGATGATGGTGGCGTCGGCGGGTTCGTAGGGTTCAACGGGGGGTTTGGGTTTTTTGGCGGGAGCGGGGGTGAGGAGTTTGGCGGGGGCTTGGACGGCGGACCAGGTGGCGTCGCTGGTGCGTTGGAGCCAGTTGGGTTTTTCGGGATCGAGGGCGACGGGGCGGGTAGTGGTGAGGTCGGGGGCGCGACGGACGGAGCGATTGGTGCAGGCAGGGAGGCTGGCGAGGAAGAGGAGGAGGACGATGGGGAGTGTGGTACGCATGGGTAGGACGATACGGCGCGGGGGAAATTCGTGCAAATCGTGGAGGGGTCAGGGCGAAGTTTGAAGGTTGGAGATTCAAGGTTCAAGTGGCGGCGGGCGATTTTTGGTTGGGGCGAGGGGGGATTGGGTCGAAAATGGAATAAGGTGTGCGGATGGTGCGAAAAATTGACGCGATCTGCACACGGCGTTGTTGGAGCGCTAACCCGACTTCCGCAGTTCGACCTTGAGAATATTTTTTTCGTGCGTGAATCGACGATGGGGCGTCGCTACGGGGGGGGATGCTCCTGAAAGTCGATGTAGTGAAGACCAAGCCCGGTGCGGACCGGGTGTCCGGCG
>JBBRWV010000220.1:0-2992 GCA_038248985.1 Phycisphaerae bacterium | reverse complement strand
GATCTCCACCATGATCAAGGCCAAGAGCAGCGGCGTGACGAACAACTTCTTGGAGAGCGTGCCGGGAGGGGGTGGGTCCTGCACCAGTTTCCCGGTGCGCGGGTCGGGGCTGTAGGTGGGCGGCAGCGTGCGGTGTGTGAAGAAGCGCTGGCCGTCGAAGAACGTCGTCACGGGGTAGAACTTAGTGACCAAGCGCACGATGGGGTTGCGCGATGGATCGCTTGCGCTTTTGATCACCGCCATCTTGAGCGCCGTCAGCAGCAGGAACACCCCGAAGATGATCAGTATCCACTGGTAGGCCATGATCAGCTCACCGCCGATGCCGATCATCGCCCCGCGCATGACCAGGGCGCCGATGATGCCCCAGAAGAGCACGCGATGCTGGTACTTGTTGGGGATGGCGAAGAATCCGAAGAGGATGGCGATGACGAAGATGTTGTCCATCGCCAGCGATTTCTCGACCACGTAGCCGGTGAGATATTGCACTGCCGCGGTGGACCCGCTGACTTCTCCGTAGACGATGAGGGGTTGGCTGGGGTCGAGGGCGGCGGCGGGGTTGAAGATTCGAGTCTGGAGGCCCAATCCCAGCCAATGGTGCTCGTAGGCGAAGTAGATGAACGCCGTGAAGGACAAACCGATGGTGAGCCAGACCACGCTCCAGGTGACGGCCTCCTTCATGTGGACTTCGTGGGCCTCGCGGTGGAAGACGCCCAGGTCCAGCACCAGAAACACGATGACCAGAAGCAGGAAGAGGCCGTAGGCGACGAACTTCAGGTCGCCGCCGGCTTCGGCCAGGGGGAGCAGTGGGGTCAGATCAAACATGCCATCTCCTCGCGAGTTTCACGGACCGGGGGACGTACCGCCAGAGTACGCTCCTAAGTTTAGCCTGCCGTCCTCCGCCGCAACAGCGGGCGGTGACTGCGGACGGGCCGACAACCATTTTGCACCGGCGGCCTTCGGTCTTATGGCTGAAGCCGTGGCGGCGCGGGTCGGCAAATCGTCCCGGCATCCAACGCGTTTGTCGGGTGCCTGTGCGCTCGGCTGCGGACCCGTTTTGGGCCTAATTGACGGATCGCTAGAGGCCCGGAGACCGCCTCCGAGCATTCCGGGCGGAGTATTACCTCGGGTCCGAGCACCGGCAAGTGCCAAGATTAGGAGGATGGTAGACGGTAGGTTCAAGGGTACAGGGCAATTCCGGCGGTTCGCTGGGCGCGCGATGGAGGTGTTCGAGTGAGGGGTGTTTGACGGAGGGGCGCGACGATGCGAGCAATGGGGGGGCAAGATTGTTATATGGGAAAAGGGGATTGTGGGGTGGCATTTTTGGGTTTGGTGGAGGGCGCGGGAGGGATTAGGATGGGCGGGGAATCGGGCAGAAATTGGTTGGAATTGGGTTACGCGCTGGAGTCGATGGGTATGAGTAGGATTTTGGATGATGAGAGAGTTGGGGCGGAGAGTGCGGGGCCGGCGACGTTGGATTTGCGGTCTCAGCCGACGGATCAGGATCCGATGGTGCAGCATGACGCGGGATTTTTGGCGCGGAGCGGGAGGCATCCGGAGCGGGTGGCGGGGCTAGAGGATTGGTTGGCGGGGAGGATGGAGAGGGGGTGAGGGAGGGGGCAGAGGGCTGGCGGCAGATTTGGTTTGGCGGTTGAGGCGAGAAGGGTTTTGTGATGATGGAGCGGGTTCGCGAGGTGATGCGGGAGGGGATGGAGGCGGGGCTGCATATTGGGGCGCAGGTGTATGTGTCGCGGAAGGGGGAGGTGTTGATGGATGAGGCGATGGGGTGGGCGCGGGAGGGGGTGGCGATGCGGAGGGATACGTTGATGTTGTGGTTGTCGGCGGGGAAGCCGGTGACGGCGGTGGCGGTGGGGATTTTGGTGGAGCGGGGGAAGTTGGGATGGGAGGATCGGGTGGCGGAGTATATACCGGAGTTTGCGGCGGGCGGGAAGGAGGGGATCACGGTGCGGCATTTGTTGACGCATACGGGCGGGTTTAGGGGGGTGGATGCGCAGTATCCGTTTTTGAGTTGGGAGGAGACGGTGGGGAGGATTTGTGCGATGCGGTTGGAGCGCGGGTGGGTGCCGGGGGAGAAGGCGGGGTATCACACGCATAGCAGTTGGTACATTTTGGGGGAGTTGGTGCGGCGGTTGGATGGGCGGCGGGTGGAGGCGTTTGTGCGGGAGGAGATATTTTTGCGATGGGGGATGGGGGATACGTGGATGGCGATGGAGGGGGCGACGTATGCGGGGTATGGGGAGCGGGTGGGGGAGTTGCAGGATACGACGGTGAGGCCGGCGCGGGGGTTGGCGAATTACGATACGGAGTTGGGGGCGGGGCGGGCGCGGCCGTCGGCGAGTGTGCGGGGGCCGGTGCGGGAGTTGGGGCGGTTTTACGAAGCGATGATGGGAGGAGGGTGCGGGGTGTTGAGGGGGGAGACGGTGGGGCTGATGACGGGGGCGCAGCGGGTGGGGATGGTGGATGAGACGTTTCGGCAGAGGATAGACTGGGGGCTGGGGTTTATCGTGAATTCGAGCCAATATGGGGCGGCGATACCGTACCAGTTTGGGGAGTTGGCGTCGGCGGGGACGTATGGGCATGGGGGATCGCAGAGCAGCGTGGGGATGTGCGATGGGGAGAAGGGGTTGGTGGTGGCGGCGGTGTTTAATGGGTGCGCGGGGGAGGCGGCGCATGACAAGCGGTTGCGGGGATTTTTGCGGGCGGTTTATGAGGGGGTTGGTTTCCGCGAAAGACGGTGAAAGCGTGAAATTTTGGATGTGATGTATTTTACCGTTGCGAAAGATGACAGCAGGGAGCGCGGAAGAATGGCCACGGACAGACAGGGGCAGACACAGACAGACATTTTCGGAAGTTTGGGGATGTGCGGGTGAAGGTCGATTGAGGGTTGGAGGGGAGGAGGTCAGGGTGCGGATTTGGCGGGGGGTGGGAGGGTGGGGCGTTGTAGGTGATATCGGGGGGCAGTAGAGACGGGCCT
>JBBRWV010000219.1:0-3071 GCA_038248985.1 Phycisphaerae bacterium | reverse complement strand
GTGGGGGGGTGGGTGCCGGGGGGGGCGTGGAGGAGGGGGTTGTCGGGGCGGATGGGTTCGATGGAGACGACGTCGGCGAGGAGGGCGGCCAGTTGTTTTTTGTGGAGTGCGGCGGCGACGTCGGGTTCGTTGAGGAGGCCACCGCGGGAGGTGTTGATGAGGACGGCGGAGGGTTTGAAGTGGGCGAGGAGGTGGGCGTTGATGAGGTTTTGGGTGTCGGGTGTGAGGGGGCAGTGAAGGGAGATGAAATCGGAAGAGGCGACGAGGTTGGGGAGAGGGACGAGGTCGAGGGGGACGGAGAGGTTTTGGGGAGGGGTGCGGGTGGTGACGAGGAGGCGCATGCCGAAGGCGTGGGCGATGTCGGCGACGCGTTTGCCGATGCGGCCGAGGCCGACGATGCCGAGGGTTTTGCCGGCGAGTTCAGTGAGGGGGATTTTGGAGAAGGAGAAATCGGGGCAGGCGGCCCAGTCACCGGCGTGGACGGCGGCGTTGTGAAGGGCGACGTGGGAGGTGTGATGGAGGAGAAGGGCGAAGACGAATTGGGCGACGGCGTCGGTGCTGTAGATGGGGACGTTGGAGACGGCGATGTGGTGGTCGCGGGCGGCGGGGATGTCGACGCAGTTGTAGCCGGCGGCGGTGACGGCGATGAAGCGGAGATCTGGGAGGTGGGGGAAGTGGGAGGCGTTGAGGAGGACTTTGTTGGTGAGGAGGATGGCGGCGCCGGCGGCGCGTGGGAGCACCTCCTGGGGTGAGGTGCGTTCGTGGATGGTGACGTCGCCGAGGGTGCGCAGTTCATCCCAGGGGGTGTCGCCGGGGTTGAGGGTGCAGCCGTCGAGGACGACGATTTTCATGAAGAGAATCGCCGTCTAGTTATTAGGGATGAAGGTGAAACGCTGTCCACCGACGGAGGCTTCGAACATGAGGCCACCGACGGGTTCGGTGAAGACGATGACGCCATCTTTGTAGTCGGCATCGGCAGAGGCGCCGTTTTTGGCGGCGACGGCGGTGGCTTGTGCGGCGAGGGCGAGTTCATTGGATTTGAAGCGTTCGAAGGCGCTTTGGTCCTGGAAGAGGATGGCTTCGCGATATTCCTGTCCGCCGAGTTGGAAGCCGAAGGTGGCTTGGGCGAGGTCGCAGAAGCCGACGGGGGTGCCTTTTTGGTAGAGGATGCCGCGGCCGTAGGCGCCGCCGAAGCCAGCGCCGCCTTTTCCGACGGAGGGGAAGATGGCGTAGCCGTAGGAGGCATCCATGAGGCGTCCGATGCCAGGGTCAGTGGTGCGGAAGCGGGCGATGGCGGCTTGGGATTCGGCGTCGAGGTGGGCGCGGGCGGTGTCGGTTGCGGGTGCGGTGTTACAACCGGTGAAGGCCGCGGCGGCAAGCAGGAGCAGGGTGGAGCAAGTTAGTCGTTTCATTTTAATTCCTCCGAAAAAGAAAGCTGGCGCGTTCATGCCGTAAAGATTGTAGGCGGGGTAATTACGTATTCAAGAATGATTTATGGGTTCTGAAATTTGCTAGGGGCTTGTGTAGTGTGGAGGGGGTACTACACTACGGGACCATTTTGGGAATTGGCGTGCGGGAATTCCGTGCGGGTTTTGCGTTTGTGCGAGAGATTCATGCGTCGGGGACCACTGCTTACCATTTTCCTGATCGTGTTTATTGATTTGGTCGGATTTGGGATCGTGCTGCCGAACCAGCAGTTGTATGGGAAACTGTTTGGGATCGATAACGGTTTGGCGCTGGCGATGATCGGGGCGACGTATTCGATTTTTCAGTTTTTATTTTCGCCGGTGCTGGGGAAGTGGTCGGATCGGATTGGGCGGCGGCCGGTGCTGCTGATTTCGCAGTGCGGGACGCTGGTGGGATTTTTGGTGTTGTTTGCGGCGCATTATTTTACGTCGCCGGAGACGGTGTGGGTGGGGATTGGGCTACTGTTTGGGAGTCGGATTATTGATGGGATATCGGGCGGGAATATATCGACGGCGTCGGCGTATATTGCGGATATTACGACGCCGGAGAATCGGGCGAAGGGGATGGGGTTGATCGGGGCGGCGTTTGGGCTGGGGTTTGTGTGCGGGCCGTTGATTGGGGGAGTGGTGGGAGGGAAATTCGGGTTGGCGTTTGTGCCGCTGGTGGCGGCGGCGTTTTCGCTGGCGGCGCTGGTGATGACGTACTTTTGGTTGGAGGAGTCGCTGGATCCGGCGCATAAGAATCTGGATGTGCGGCGGTTTTCGTTTGATGGACTGACGAAGGCGCTGGCGCGTCCGATGATTGGGCCGATGATTTGGATGTTTTTTTTGAATGGGTTTGCGTTTGCGGGGATGGAGCAGACGTTGTCGCTGCTGATCAAGGCGCGGATATTTCCCGGAGAGACGGATCAAGATTTGAAGAATGCATCGTTTTATTCGGGGGTACTTTTCTTTTTTATCGGGATGATCATTGTGGTGGTGCAGGGGGGATTGATTCGGCGGCTGTCGAAGCGATTTGGGGAGGCGCGGCTGGTGATTGTGGGGCCGGTGTTGATTGCGCTGGGGCTGCTGGTGATTGGGTTTGCGGTGCTGGATGGGTATGGGCAGTGGGTTTCATTTTATGTGGGGTGCGGGTTGCTGGCGGTAGGATCGTCGCTGTTTAACCCGAGCATTCAGGCGTTGATTTCGCGGCATGCGGCGGCGAATGAGCAGGGGGTTATTTTGGGGGCGAACCAGGGGATGGCGTCGTTGGCGCGGGCGGTGGGGCCGATTTTGGCGGGGAGTTTGTATCAGTATGTGTCCCATGCGTCGCCGTATTATGTGAGCGCGGTGTTGTGTGTGGGAGTGACGGTGTGGGCTTGGGGGATGATGGGGAGGCAGAGGGGGTGAGGGATGAGGGTGGCGGTGGTCGAGGGGTAGGACGGAATGCGCGGCGTCACGGTCGCCTGCGTCTCCCGGCTAAACTCAATACCGTTCAACGAGTTTTGGGAAAATCGCAGCCTCCTGCCATGATGGTGTTGTCATAAGTCCAACGTGGCAAGGAGGCTACGATGTTAAGGCTCGGCAGGGAGGCCGCCCGTATCTCGGAAGCGACGCGTCTGGGCG
>JBBRWV010000218.1:0-3139 GCA_038248985.1 Phycisphaerae bacterium | reverse complement strand
TGGTAGCCACGCAGGCCCCACCCGTGATACAACAAGCTGGTGGACATGTTCTGGACTCCTTTCTGAAGTGGTGCAACTCCCGAGGAGACAGACATGTCCACCTTTATTCAAGTCTACCTACGCTTTAACCGGATGAACCTCAATTAATTTCCCAAGTACCCTTGCTTTTACATGGATTGCCCGGTAGCCAGAGCTGGGGTGGTGGGGGTAATTTTTCTCTGATTTATCGTCATCATCAAGTTCGTCATCATCGCCTCGGAGGTCGTCCACTGACGCTTCCGTAAAGGCCGCCCGTAATGCCGTAACCAGTTTGTCTTGTTCGAGACTGTTTGCAACGATAACTCGGCATCCGGCGATATCTTGCATTTGACTCAATCGAATCTTTTCGCGGCGGAGTTTGTTCATAATTGAAACTGTGTATTTAGCGCTTCTGCCGGAGGGCGATTGCGAGTGCTGGCGCAGCGTTTGCATTACGATCTCATATGCTTCACCAAAAGACCTTCTGTAATTTTCCAGCATCCGCAAATCGCTCAAGGAAATTGGCCCTTTTCGCAGGCGATCCCCAAGTTTGTCAACCTGTGATTTGCTTAAGTCGGCCATTATTCCACCGTCACGCTCTTCGCGAGGTTGCGGGGTTTGTCGACGTTGCAACCGCGTTCGACGGCGGCGTGGTAGGCGAGGAGTTGGAGGGGGACGACGGTGAGGAGGGGCTGGAGAGGTTCGAGGGTGTCGGGGACGGTGATGACGTGGTCGGCGACGGTGTGGATGTGGGTGTCGCCTTCGGAGGCGACGGCGATGATTTTTCCGCCGCGGGCTTTGACTTCCTGGATGTTGCCGAGGATTTTTTCGTATTGGCTGCCGCGGGTGGCGATGAAGACGACGGGCATGCCGTCGGAGATGAGGGCGATGGGGCCGTGTTTCATTTCTGCGGCGGGGAGTCCTTCGGCGTGGATGTAGGAAATTTCTTTGAGTTTGAGGGCACCTTCGAGGGCGACGGGATAGTTGTAGCCGCGGCCGAGGAAGAGCCAGTTTTCGCGTTTGGTGTATTGGATGGTGATGTCGCGGATGATGTCGGATTGTTCGAGGACGATGCGGAGTTGAGCGGGGATTTTGCTGAGTGCGGTGAGGAACTCGGTGAGGACGTTTTGGCTCATGTATTTGCGGCGGGCGATGAAGAGGGCGAGGAGGGTTTCGACGACGACCTGGCCGGAGAAGGCTTTGGTGGAGGCGACGCCGATTTCGGGGCCGACGTGGAGGTAGACGCCGGCGTCGGTTTCGCGGGCGATGGTGGAGCCGACAGTGTTGATGACGCCGAGGGAGAGGGCGCCGCGGTCCTTGGCTTCGCGGAGCGCGGCGAGGGTGTCGGCGGTTTCGCCGGATTGACTGATGGCGATGACGACGGTGCCTTCTTCGACGATGGGGTTGCGGTAGCGGAATTCGGAGGCGTATTCGACTTCGGTGGGGATTTTGGCGAGGTCTTCCATGAGGTATTCGCCGAGGAGGCCGGCGTGCCAGGCGGTGCCGCAACCGGTGATGATGATGCGGCGTGCGCGAACGAGATCGCGGCCGTACTTGGCGAGGCCGCCGAGGACGACGCGTCCTTCGAGGAGATCGACGCGTCCGCGGAGGCAGTTTTCGATGGCGGTGGGTTGTTCCATGATTTCTTTGAGCATGAAGTGTTCGTAGTCGCCGAGTTCCATTTGTTCGAGTTTGTATTCGAGTTCCTTGATTTCGGAAGTGACGGGGACGTCGTCGATGGTGGTGGTGCGGAAGCTGGTGGGGGTGATGACGGCCATTTCGTTGTCGTTGAGGTAGACGACCTGGGTGGTGTGTTCGACGATGGCGGCGCCGTCGGAGGCGACGATGTATTCGTCGTTGCCGATGCCGATGATGAGGGGTGAGCCGCGGCGGGCGACGACGAGGGTTTCGGGTTGGTCGGCGGCCATGACGGCGATGCCGTAGGTGCCGCGGGCTTCGTGGAGGGCGGCTTGGACGGCTTTGGCGAGGTCTTTGGTGGTTTGGGCTTTGTAGAAGTGGCCGATGAGGACGGCGAGGACTTCGGTGTCGGTTTGGGAGGCGAATTTGTGGCCTTTTTCGAGGAG
This sequence comes from Phycisphaerae bacterium, assembly GCA_038248985.1. Taxonomy (GTDB): domain Bacteria; phylum Planctomycetota; class Phycisphaerae; order WQYP01; family WQYP01; genus JBBRWV01. The sequence continues at coordinate 1,037 of JBBRWV010000218.1, read as the reverse complement.
GAATTCTTTGAGGGTGGCGTAGTTTTCGATGATGCCGTTGTGGACGAGGGCGATTTGATGGGTGTCGTCGAGGTGGGGATGGGCGTTGCATTCGGTGGGTGCGCCGTGGGTGGCCCAGCGGGTGTGGGCCATGCCGATGTTGCCGGGAGGGAGTTGGTGTTCGGCGAGTTCGAGGGCGGATTCGAGGACGGAGATGCGCCCGACGGCACGACGGAGGTGGAGGGCGTGGTTGTGTCCGATGCAGATGCCGGAGGAGTCATAGCCGCGGTATTCGAGACGTTTAAGGCCTTCGAGGAGGAGGGACTGGGCGTTTTTTTTGCCGACGTAGGCGACGATTCCGCACATAGGTTTTGCCTCAATAAGGATGGGTTACAGCGTTTTTTGGACGAATTTCGGGGTTTTGGGTGTTGCAGTAAGCCGGGGCGGTGGAACAGACAGGGTGAATATCGGATGGTTGGGCGGTTCGGTTGGGGAATTTTAACATAGTCTGAGAAATCGTGGGGGGAAAATGCTTGTTGAGGGAAGTACGAGAGGTGGCGGTCTTGAGTTTTTGCGGGTAAGAGTGCGGTTTTTGATTGTTTTTCGTGTTTGGGGAGGGGTTTTGAGGCTGGGGGAAAGGGTTGATTTTGTGGGGTTTGGAGAATGGGAAGAACAGGGAACGCGGTGAAAGGAGGTAGATCGCCACGGTGGCGGAGTGGTTGGAGCAATAGAATCAGGTAGAGCGCCACTTTTTTGGCGATGTTGAACGAAATCGAAGGGAGAGTTGAGAGGTGGTGCAAAGGGAGGGGGCGCAAGGCGAGTGATGTATGGGGAAATGAGTTTGGGATGTAGATTGTCATGAATGGGTCCTCTCACTGGGCGCGGGTGTTACCGTATTGGGGCGCACAGTGGGAAGGTGTGAAGTGGGTAAGGGCCGGCGCATCAATAAATGTCAAATAATATCATGTCAGAGGGGCCTGTGGTTCGATGCATTGAAAGGACTAATTACGACGCGGGCAAGGAGGCCTTAGGATGGCGAATAAGTTTCAAGGACGATA
>JBBRWV010000217.1:0-3287 GCA_038248985.1 Phycisphaerae bacterium | reverse complement strand
GTGAACGTTATCCGCCGCATCTACGAGACGCGACGCACCGTGGCCGACGACTTCAAGGCCACGATGCGACTGCGCTTCGACGACCTGCTACCCAAGTGGAACTATGTGGCCGTGCCCCAGTAAATCATTGACAGTTGTTGTTGCGCCGGTCCTACGTCGTTGGGAGGTGTGGGGTTGGATAGTTTTTTTTGAGGCGTTGGCGGGGGGGCGGGGAGAATTGAAGGGCTGTTGGTTTCGTCATGAACGGGGAGTATTGCGGCTGGAGGCGGGGGCAAAACTGCAACCGCGAAGAAAGCAGGGCCCCACTGGCCCGATTTCTTCGCGGTACAGATTGGCGTCCATACGAAAGGCAGGGTGAGTTTCAGAAAAAAGGACGCCAAGTTTGGTTGTTCATCCGTGGGCTTCGAAGGTCGCAAGGTGGTACTAAGAAGGTCCTAGGACATTGAAGGTCTGAGGACGATCTAGATAGGGGCGGTCGGCGAAGGGGTCAGGGACGAACGAAAGAAAAATCTCGCTCCCTCATAAAGAGATACGCAAAGGGTTTAGGGATTCTGCGCGGGAAAAATAATAATTTTTGGTTATCTAGGGTGGAGTGAGGAAAAATGCCCAAGGGGGGTAATTTGACACATTGGGCGCAAAGAATGGGGGTTTTTGGCGTATATATAATATAGAAGTCTTCTACTATTCTCGTGGGGAAAGTTGATTATACTTGAGGAATGGGCGACGACGAACAGTTTCCGACCACTCAATGGACGCTTTTGGCGCGTGTTGGGTTGTCGAGTGAAGAGGGTCGAGCGGCATTGGCGCGGCTTTTGGAGCGGTACCTGCCGGCCTTGCGAACGTATCTTCGGCGCGCGTACCAGATGACGGCGTGGGATACTGAGGATGTGGTGCAAGGATTTGTGTTGGAGAAGTTTTTAGAGAAGGAAATGGCCAGCAGGGCCGAAAAGGAATGCGGAAAATTCAGGTCGTTGTTGATCACGAGCATGGATCGATTCATTGTTTCGCGTTCTCGACAGGATTATGCGCAAAAGCGAGATCATCGTCGGGAAGTCTCCATTGATCAGGCTCGGCTTTTTGCGAGTGCGATACCGGGACCGGACGAGATCATGGAGATCACGTGGGCACGGGCGACGTTGAACGAGGCGTTGCGACGGATGCGTGAAGAGTGTGCGGCGAATGGCCGGGACGATGTCTGGGGCGTATTTGACGGGCGGTTGTTGGCGCAAACGATGGGAAGGCAGCCCTTGCCGTACACGGAGTTGGCGTTGAGGTACAGTTTAGAGTCTCCGACACATGCGGCGAATTTGCTGAGCACGGGGAAGCGGATGTTTGCGAGGATATTGAAGGGGGTGGTGGCGGATTATGAGCCGGACAGTGTGCAGGTGGAGCAGGAGATAAAGGATTTGCGGAACATTCTCAACAAGTTGAGCAGCTAAGTGAAGACGAAAGGGTGAAGGCGCATGGTTGATGGTGAACAGGTTAGGGCGGTTGGGTCAGAGCGACCTGGTGCGGAAATTTTGGAATTCAATTGCGTGGGAGGTTGATGGTGTTAGAGAGCAATAAGAGAGAATTGGCGGGGGAGATTCACCGAGCGATTGATACGGTGAGGCCGGGGCAATTGGCCGAGCTGTTTAATTTGGACGGTTTTGAGTGCCGATGGACGGAGGTTGATCTGGCGGCTTTGTGGAGCCAGCAGTTGAAGCGGGGGATTTTGGAGGATCTGGTGAGTGAGTATCCGGAGAGTGCCACGCATTTTGAGCAGATGTGTCGGGAGGCTTTGCCGCGGGTGGAGACGTTTGCGGAGTTGCTGGGGGGCTCGAGCGTGCCGGTGGCGTTGATCGATGCGGTAAGGCGGGCGGTGAAGAATCGGGTGTCGAGTTCGCGGGGGACGGGGATCGATCTTATTGCGCGGGCGTTGTATTTTGCGGCGATTGCGGTGCTTATTCGGTCGGGGGCGCGTCAGGTGACGAAGTTATCGGAGGGGGAGTTGTCGGCGGGTTTTTCGTGGGTGCTGGGACAGTCTTGGGTGGATGGGAACACGCAGCAGGTAGTGCGTGGGGCGTGGGGGGTTTTGGCGCAGGAGCGCGGCACCCCTAATAAGGGTTAAGGCTATGATCATTGGGCGGATGTTGCGAAAGGAGGGGCGTGGATGGGGGGTGTGGGGGTTTGGTCAGGGGTTTGGGGGAGCTCCTTTTTAATAAAGAAAATCTGGCCGAATCCTGGACATGCGGATATAAAGTGTTTTTGGGTTATTTCGGAAGGGATGCATGGTTGGAGTTGGCAAAAATTTCCGCCGCGGCCAGGGCTTTACGTTGATTGAGCTGCTGGTGGTAGTGGCAATTATCGCTTTGCTGATTGCGATATTGATACCGGCGTTGGGGAAGGCGCGGGAGATATCGCAGCGTTCAACGTGTGCGGCGAATTTGAATGGGATTGGGAAGGCGATGATTATTTACGCGGGGGCGGAGGCGGATATGTATCCCACGCAGCCGGCGCCGGATGCGGGCATGCTGGGGATGTGGAATAACCCGACGTATGCGTCGGGGTATGATGGATCGCGGGAGGATGGGATTGCGGACTTGTTTACGGACAATGGGGTACCGGGGTTTCCGTATTACTCGCAGATGGGGGATCCGATGGCGAATCTGTGGTTGCTGGTGTTGCGGGAGCACGTGACGCCGAAGCAGTTTATCTGTCCGGCGGATCCGACAAGTCCGAAGCAAGCGGCGCAGAGTTATGCGTCGCCGGAGTTTGCGGGCACGGGATATTTTCAGAACTTTGGGGCGGTGGGTACGGAGGCGAGCGCGAACACGAACAGCTACAGTTTTGCTTATCCGTGGCATGCCGCTGCGACGACGCCGGGGGTGTGGTGGAAGAACACGCTGAATGCGAGCGTGCCGATCGGCAGTGACATGGCGCCTTCGGGGATTTCGGGGGGAGACGATCCGACGGCGAGCGGCGGCAGCAAGTTGAGCAATTCCAAGAATCATGGCGGGGGCCTGGGGCAGAACATTGTATTTGCGGATGGTCACGTGGAATTTTCGCGGACGAATCGGGTGGGGACATCGGGCGACAACATATTTTGTGCAGATGGCGATACGGTGTATGTCGCGGTCGGGTGCGGGAACTTCAGTGGCGGACTGACATTTAGGACCGGCGCATCAACAACTGTCAATGATTTACTGGGGCACGGCCACATAGTTCCACTTGGGTAGCAGGTCGTCGAAGCGCAGTCGCATCGTGGCCTTGAAGTCGTCGGCCACGGTGCGTCGCGTCTCGTAGAT
>JBBRWV010000216.1:0-3301 GCA_038248985.1 Phycisphaerae bacterium | reverse complement strand
GAATGGTTCAGCGATTTTATAGCCCGGGACCGCGCGGCCCTAATAGCGCGGCTGGATGACGCCCTGAATTGGCTGATCGCCCGGACCGATCAAAACAAAATTACCGCTGCTATTTGTTAGGAACTTTTGGCAACTGCTATAGCGTGAAAACCAGCCCTCATTTTCGCGTCCACCACGACAACTAAAACCTGTTCCACCAGTACCCCCTCCAAAAAACTCGCCTTGCCCCCCCCACTCTCGTCCCCCATCATTCACCAATCATGAACGACCGCACCGACAACCCCTCCCCTCCCACCGCTCCCCTCCCCACTCTCGACTACCCCACCCACACCCCGCGCGGTCGACGCCCCCGCTGGGTCAACGCCATCGCCGCCATCTACCTCCTGCTCATCTTCGCCATATTGATCACTCCCGGCATTATCATAATTACCGCCTCCACTTCCAAACAGGACCGCCTCTTCGGCTGTCTCGTCGCGCTCCTCCCACTTCTTTAAGTCACCACCCATCAACTCCGTAACACTTCTCCCCCTCCCGCGTTATACCTTCCTAAGCGGTGTCATCTCTCAACCTCCGGAGTACCCCCATGTCCTTCCACAGCCGTTGGCTACGTGCCCTCCCCGCCACCACCCTCCCCTACCTCCTCATCCTCTCCGCCTCCGCCGCCGATTCCCCCGCCACCCCCTTCATCTTTAACGACCTCGAAATCCTCGGCACCTCCCTCGAACTCCACGTCACCACCGCCTCCAAAACCGATGCCGATAAAACCCACATCGCCGTCCTCGACGAAATCGAACGCCTCCGTAAACTCCTCTCCACCTACGACGCCACCGCCCAACTCGCCCGCGTCAATGCCTCCCGCGAAGCCCTCCCCGTCTCCCCCGAACTCCTCGACGTCCTCCACGCTTACGAACGCTGGCAAAAAACTTCCAAAAACGCCTTCTCCCCCAACCTCGGCACCCTCATCGCCACCTGGAAATCCGCCGAAAAATCCGCCCAGTTGCCCACCCCCGACACCCTCAAAAAACTCGCCGCCGATACCGCCAAACCCCTCTGGATCATCGACGACTCCGCCCAAACCCTCCGTCGCACCTCCGACGCCACCATCAACATCGACAGCCTCGGCAAAGGCTGGATCGCCTCCCACGCCGCCGCCTCCGCCCGCTCCCAAAACCCCGCCATCAAAGGCCTCCTCCTCAACCTCGGCGGCGACATTGTCGCCCTCGGCACTTGCAAACTCGACAAAGCCGAGCCCTGGACCATCACCATCGCCGACCCTCAACAACCCGCAGAAAACGCCAAGCCCCTCACCGAACTCCGCCTCACCGCGCTCTCCGTCGCCACCTCCGGCGGCTATGAACGCAACTACACCTTCAAAGATAAAAAATTCTCCCACCTCATCGATCCCCGCACCGGCCAGGCCCTCGACCTCTCCAATCCCAAAACCGTCGCCTCCGCCACCGTCGTCGCTCCCGACAATGCCACCGCCAACGCCCTCGCCGCCTCCCTCTGCGTCCTCGGCCCAAACGCCGGACTCTCCCTCCTCAAACCCGCCGGCGCCCACGCCCTCATCGTCCTCACCGATGGCCAACAAATTCGCTCCCCCGGCTTCCACGCCTTCGAACCTCCCGCCACCGCCACCACCCCAAAAACCGCCGCCTCACAACCCGCCACCGGCACCCCCTGGCCCAAAGATTATGCCGTCAACTTCTCCCTCCAACTCCTCCCCGCCTCCAAACGCGCCAACGAACGCCCCTACCTCGCCCTCTGGATCGAAGACGCCAACGGAAAACTCGTCACCACCCTCGCCGTCTGGGGCAACGAACGCAAATACCTCCGCGACCTCACCGCCTGGTGGCGCATCGCCGGAAACGACGCCGCACTCGTCAAATCCGTCACCCGCGCCACCCGACCCGTCGGCAAATACTCCTTCACCTGGGATGGCACCGACCAAGCCGGAAAACCCGTCCCCCAAGGAAAATACACCCTCAACATCGAAACCGCCTTCGAACACGGCGGACACGTCACCAAATCCGCCGTCCTGCCCTGCACCACCGAAAAATCCACCACCACCCTCGCCGAATCCAAACACTTCGCGTCCACCACCATCGACTACCAACCCAAATCCAAGTAAAACCCCCGCATCCCGTACCCCCTGCCTCATACCTCCTCACTCCTTGCATCAAAGGTCCCCATGCCCCGCCTCCCCAAATCCCTCCACATCCTCAACCGCACCCTCCATATCTACCTCACCATGTTCGCCCTCATCATGATCCTCTTCTACAGCCTCACCGGCCTCATGCTCAACCACCCCGACTGGTTCAGCCTCGACAACCCCCGCACCGTCCACCGCACCGCCGACGTCCCCCCGCACTCCTCTCCGACCGCCTCCTCCTCGTCGAGCACCTTCGCAAACATCTCGCCGCCACTGGCGAACTCTCCAGCTTCGACGATGCCGAACCCGAAACCCTCCGCCTCCAATTCATCACCCCCGGCAAAAAATCCGACTTCGTCATCCAACGACCCTCCGGCACCACCGAAATCTCCGACGAACTCCGCGGCCTTTCCGGACTCCTCGCCGACCTCCACACCGGCAAACAAGCCTCCTTCTCCTGGAAACGCGTCATCGACGCCACCTCCCTCCTCCTCCTCCTCACCAGCCTCACCGGCATCATCCTCTGGATCTCCCTCCCCAAACGCCGCACCCTCGGCCTCCTCGCCCTCGCCCTCAGCCTCGCCCTCGTCGCCGCCACCTACTATTTCCTCCTCTAACCCCTTCCTCCCCTCGCGTTCCCCGTTTAGCGCTTGCCTGTCAATTTTGACTCAAAAACGCCATTCCCTACATTTCCTACCGGGATTGGGAGGAGATTGCCAAGCTTCCTCTCTCTTTTCCCCTCTCTTTGGCATTCTGTCACTTTCAGCTCAAAAACGCCACTTTCATACCGTCAACCGTCAATAGCTTAACAATTGCCCGAACACCAAGCCCCGCGCAAAAAAGAACCGGCCCGGATGCAAGACGCATCCGGGCCGTGGCAGAGCAATGTTTACGAGCGCTTAGTAGGTCATGACCACGGCACCGGCGGTGTCATAAGCCTGGATGGTGTATTGACCACCCGAAACCGTGTAGTACCAGCCGATGGTGGCACCGGTCGCGCTGCCGATGCCGGTGCGGCCGTTCAGCGGGTTGGCCGGAGCGGCCTGTAGGTACGGGCCAAAGGGGTAGGTCGTGTTGGCGGTGGCGTTGGTCGTGCCAGTGGTGTTGCTGGCGTTCAGCAATGCCGTCCACATCTGGGCATTGGTCGGG
>JBBRWV010000215.1:0-3377 GCA_038248985.1 Phycisphaerae bacterium | reverse complement strand
GGTGAGGGGGGGGTGTTGGGGGGGGTAGGTAGGGGGTAGTGAGGGGGGGAGGAGGGGGTTGAAGGCTGGTAGAGGCTGGTGGAGGTGGTGGAGTGGGGATGCCGGACGAAGGTGGGAAGATCATCGATTTCGAGGGTCTGGCGATTCGTAAGTACGATCATTCGTTCGACGACGTTGAGTAGTTCGCGGACGTTGCCGGGCCAGTGATAATGCTGGAGGGCGTCGACGACGCTGGGGTTGATGGCGGAGACGTTGGTGTTGTTTTGTTTGTTGACGCGTTCCATGAAACGTTTGACGAGGAGGGGGATGTCGTCGAGGCGATCGCGGAGCGGGGGGAGTTCGATGGTGATGACGTTGAGGCGGTAGTAGAGATCCTGGCGGAACTGACCGCGGGCCATCATGTCGCGGATGTTGCGGCTGGTGGCGGCGAGGATGCGGGTGTCGACTTTGATTTCCTTGTTGCTGCCGATGGGGGTGAAGGAGCGGCTTTCCATGACGCGGAGGAGTTTGACTTGGAGGCTGACGTCGAAGTCGCCGATTTCGTCGATGAAGAGCGTGCCGCCGTGGGCGGCTTCGAAGTGTCCGATGCGACGTTCGGCGGCGCCGGTGAAGGCGCCTTTTTCGTGACCGAAGAGTTCGGATTCGACGAGTGTGGCGGGCATGGCGGCGCAGTTGACGGCGAGGAAGGGGCCGGCGCGGCGGGGGGAGTTTTGGTGGATGGCTTCGGCGACGAGTTCTTTGCCGGTGCCGGACTCGCCGAGGATGAGGACGGTGGAGAAGGCCTGGGCGGAGCGTCGGATGAGGTCGAAGATGCGTTGCATCTGGGGGGAGCGTCCGATGATGTTGTTGAGGCTGAGTTGCTCATCGAGCCGGTTTTGGAGTTGGGCGACTTTGCAGGACTCTGCGCGGTGGCGGATCATGTTTTGGAGCATGATGAAGAGGGCATCGACATCGATGGGTTTGGTCATGTAGTGATAGGCGCCGGCCTTGATGGCGTCGATAGCGGTTTGGGTGGAGCCGTGTCCGGTGATTATGAGGAACATGGTTTGGGGCGATTTGGCTTTCCAGTGTTTGAGGAGATCCATGCCGGAGAGGTCGCCCATTTCGAGATCGGTGATGACGATTTCGACGAGGTCATCGAGATAGCCGAGGGCTTTATCGACGGACTCGGCGGTACTGATGCGGTAGCCAGCGTCGCGGAGGAGACAGGCGAGGGAGTCGCGATCGTTGGGGCTGTCGTCGACAATGAGAATATGGTGAGCGGGCGAGGCCGCAGGGGTATTCATAAAAGGCTCCGAGGGGTGGTAGGCAAACGTGCGCTTTTGACGCTTACGACGGGGTATTGAGGGGACAAGCGAGATCCATGCCTTGCGAGGAGCCGGGGGGGGGTATTTTTGAAAGTTCACGCCGAAATGGCATAGCGGAGGCGCAGCGAAGCGGTGCTGGGGGAGAAGGGCGGTGAGGAGGGGGGAGAAATTTAGATGTTGGAAACGGAAGATTGGGAGGAGACGGGGGAGGTATTTGAGGAGTGGGCGGGGAGGTGTTTTTGGAATTGACTGGTGAGTTTTTCGGCATCGCGGAGGGCGGCTTCGAGGCGGTCAATAGTGGCGATATCGGCAGCGTTTTGGCGGCGAATGAGGCGTGCGTTGAGGGTGGCGGAGTTGAGGCAGTTACGGAGATCATGCAAGAATTTTGAGGTATCTGAGCTGTTCATTTGGAACATCCTGAGAAGGTCGCAAGGAGGGTTTAGTGGTCCGGCGATATTATGTCATAAATTCGCGAAGAAAGTCCATAGGAATCGAAACAAAATGACAGAGGAAGGAGCCAGAATAGGTAGGAGATTCTACGGATGCAACGTGGACATATTGTCACGTCTATGCCAATTAGGCATGACTTGCGACGTGCGTACTGTGATTTTTGGCGTGGTTCGTATTTAAGATCGGGAATTTATTGCGTGGTGAGGTGGGGCAGAGTTGCGGGGCGCGAGGGGGAGAAAGGGCGGGGAAAATGGGGGCGAGGGTGAAGGGGGCGAGGGGCGGTGGAGCGAATATTCAAAAACGTGGCCCGGTGGTTGCATAGGACCCTGTATAGATACTTGTGGCAACAAGCACGGGTGAGTTTTCATCCGCTTGGATCCCCCACCGTATTTGAACGAGGAGACTATCATGCTGCAGACCGTATTGATCGTGATTTTGGTTTTGGCGTTGCTGGGTTCGTTGCCGACGTGGGGCTACAGCAACAACTGGGGATATTTTCCGGCGGGCGGGTTGGGATTGGTGCTGCTGGTGGTGATCGTGCTGGTGTTAATGGGGCGGTTTTGAGTGTGCGACGCCGCGCTGGTTGATGGACGGTGCGCGGTGCCGCGCGGTTTTGGCAGGAAGAAGAAGATGGGTGTTTCTTTCAAGCCGACGCACCTGTCGCGTTACAAAGATATTGCGTGGCTATTTTATAAGTACGGCCATAGCGAGCTGGTGAACGCGGCAGGATTGGAGGAGGGAGGGGGGAGGAACGGGCATGCGCCGGTGGGGCCGGGGCAGGAGACGGAGGGCGTCAAGGGGGGAATTGAATTGGCGCGGGACCTGGAGAAGATGGGGCCGGTGTTCATCAAGATTGGGCAGGTGTTGTCGACGCGATCGGATTTGCTGCCGATGGCGTATGTGGAGGCGTTGGGGAGGTTGCAGGACAGGGTGGAGCCGTTTGCATTTGAGGAGGTGGAGCGGACTTTGTGCAGCGAGCTGGGGATGCGGTTGTCACGGGCGTTTTCGAGTTTTGATCGCGTGCCGATATCGGCGGCGTCATTGGGGCAGGTGCATCGGGCGTCGATGCGTGATGGTCGGGCGGTGGCGGTGAAGGTGCAGCGGCCGAACATCCGGGAGCGGATGGTGGATGATCTGGATTCGCTGCAGGAGGTGGCGGAGTTCATGGACCTGCACACGGCGATGGGGAAGCGATACGAGTTTGAGCGGATGCTGGAGGAATTTCGCAAGACGTTGATGCGGGAGCTGGATTACCGGCAGGAGGCGCAGAATTTGAGGACGCTGGGAAAGAACCTGGCGGAGTTCAAGCACATCATTGTGCCGCAGCCGGTGGAGGACTATACGACGTCGCGGGTGCTGACGATGGAGTATATAGAGGGGCACAAGATAACGGCGTTGAGCCCGGTGGTGCGGACGGAGATCAACGGGAAGGAACTGGCGGAGGAGTTGTTTCAAGCGTATTTGAAGCAGATATTGGGGGACGGATTTTTTCATGCGGACCCGCATCCGGGGAATATTTTTTGGTTCATCCGGTTAAAGCGTAGGTAGACTTGAATAAAGGTGGACATGTCTGTCTCCTCGGGAGTTGCACCACTTCAGAAAGGAGTCCAGAACATGTCC
>JBBRWV010000214.1:0-3408 GCA_038248985.1 Phycisphaerae bacterium | reverse complement strand
GTCCGCTGCTTGTCGGAGCCTTGGAAAAACCGCCCGCCAAACCCCCATCGCAGAGCATCTGTCCCTGCTGTGGCGGCGGCATGAGAATCATCGCCAGCATCCACCCGCTCTGGCGACCCACCCGCGGCCCACCCCGTGCAAAACCCCAATTGTCATCCCCATGACTCTCGCTGTAAGCGTCCTAAATTCATCCCCCGGGTTGTTTCTGCTGGGGCGGTGCGGGGACGGAGGGTCAGGCGACTTCCTGGCCTTCTTCCTTTGCCCGACGCTCGGCGGCGATGCGGGCGGGGGTGAGCGCGGCAGCTTGCTCTGGAGTTGCGTCGGGCGGTAGGCGCTTGATGACTCCGACGAGGTAGTCCTCGGGATCGATGGCATGGGCGCGGCAGTTAGCTAGCAGGGTGTAGATGAGCGCGTTGTTCGTCCCGGCTTCTAGGCTACCAAAGAACATCCAGTTCTTCATGCCGAGCTTGGTGGGCCGGATCATGTTTTCGACAAGGTTGGTGTCGATTTCCATCACTCCCTGACTGAGGCAGTGGAGGACCTTGGCCCATTGGTTGAGGGTGTAGCCTAGGGCTTGGCCGACGTTGCTGGCGGGACGTTGGATTTTGTATTGGGCGAGGACGAACTCGTGAAGTTCGTGGGCGATGGGCAGACTGCGGGCGCGGCGGATCAGTTCGCGACAGGCGGGCGGGGCTGCAGTTTGACGGGTTTGTTTCTCAATTTGATAGATGCGCTGGATGAAGAGGAAGATGGGAAGTGTGATCTCGGGGGCGGCGGGTCCGAGCTCTGTGAACTTGCGGCGGGTGTGGGCGAGGCAACCGCCGTGGCGAAGGCCGAACTTTGAGGCAATGGCGTCGTAAACTCCATAGCCGTCGGTGTGGATGCCGCCTTGGTAGGCGATGGTGTTGGTGACTTCGTCGTAGCCGAGCATTTCTAGCAGGCACTTGGCTCCGCGTCCGGCGTGCCAGTCGAAGTAACAGGTGCCAGCGACGGGATCGCGATAGGCCCAGAGGCGTCCTTCTCTTACGGAGCCGTGGCCGGGATCCTGATAGTCGATGGGGGTCTCGTCAATCTCGAGATCGGTGGCCTGGAGGAGTTCGCGGCGAATGGCTTGGTCGATGGGTGCCAGGTGGCGGGCGGTGGCGTGAGTCCAGGTGTTGAGGGTTTGCCGCCCGATGTCGGCTCCGTGTCGTCGTTGAAAGCGCTGGGATTGGCGGTAGTGGGGGAGGTGGTCTTGGTATTTGTCGGTGATGATCTGGGCAGCGAGGGCGGGTGCTAACAGGGTGCCGGGTATGCTGGGAAGCGGGGCGGGCGCGATGACGGGCGGGAGGGCCTTGTCGGTTTTGTGGACGAATTTTTTACGAATGGTGCGACGCCAGAAGAGCTCGGCTTTGATGACGTCTAACTCGTCGTGGTGTTCTTCGCCAATTTCAGTCCAATCGTCGGGGTTGGCGAGGACTTCTTCGGGTATGGTGATTTGATCGACAAGGATTTTGATGTTCTTGGGGAAGCGGTCAGCTTTCGTGCGCCTAGTTCTTGCGGGCTTTGACTTTTCCTCATCCTGTGCGGATATTTTGCCACTTGAGTCCAGGGGGGGCAGCGGTTTTCCCAGTAGGAGTTCGTCTAACTTGAGCTGGAGCTGAGCGGGGTCAAGCTTCTCGGAGCTAGAGCCGAAGAGGCGCTGTTGGAGTCCGGCGATGATCTTGTCTTTGCGGGCGAGCTCGGCTTTGAGGTGGGTGTTTTCAGCCTCGATACGAGTTTGCTTTTTCTCAAGTTCGCTAAGGCGAGTGAGGAGCTTTTCCAGGTCTTGTGGGGTGATGATTTCCAACAAACATATAGCAGCATTTGGTATGCCTTAGTCGAAACCATATGATTTATTTTTAAGATGATTCTGGGCGTTCATACCATGGCTTGAAGTTGGCACCACGGAGGTCAACTCCATCAATGAGAAGTTGCAGGGCTTCGGTTTGGAGTTTGATGCGGCGCTGGCCGGGTTCGCTAGGGGTAGGCCAACTGAAGCGGCCTTTTTCAAGGCGTTTTGTGGCGACCCAGGTGCCGGTTCCATCGAAGTAGAGTAGCTTGATGCGGTTGCGGCGCTTGTTGGTGAAGACGAATAGGGCATCGCGCGAGGGCATGGTTTGCTGCTGTTGATCTGCGGCGATCTGCTGGAGGCCGTTGAAGGATTTACGCATGTCGCAGGGATCAAGTGCGAGGAAGACTTTGAGAGCAGCGCTGGTGAGATTCATCATGGGAGAGCTCCTTTCTGGGCAAGGTGTTTGCGGAAGGTGGCGATGAACTCGGCGGCGAGGGGGACGGCAGCGTGGTCTTCGAGGAGAAGCGAGAGGCCTTCGCTAAATTGGATGACGAGTCGGGGCTGGATCCGGATCGGGAACTCGACCTCGACGAAGCGGACGTCAGTGCAGGTGATGCGACCTCGATGTGTGGTATGGGGCTTGGACATGCCCGTGAGATTAGTCGGTCATCGACGAATGGATAGGGGGTCGATTTTAGGACGCTTACAATCGTCGTGACAAATTGGTCAACCAATGATTCTTCCGTGATGCTCCAGGAGGGCCTAATCTCCGTCCGATGATCTCCCCAGAACTTTTCCCCACCATGACTTCCCTGAACCCCATCGATACGGCTTTCCTTCTGAAGCAATATCAGCCCCTGGCGGAGCTGAGGCGGAAACGCCTGTCATGGAATGACTTCGGAGCCGGCCTGGAGCGGAATTTCAAAGGCGCTTCCCGCCAGATCATGACCGGCCGTAGTCGATTTCGTGCGACTGCTGGCGCTGCCAACTGGGACGTGGCCAAGGAATTGGTCTGTGACGTGATGACCGGTAACGATCCGGAACACGATGGGATCCGCAAACGGTTGGGAAATCCGCAGGAGCCGGAAACGGCGCGCTTGTTGTCCACGCTGAGCCTGTGGCTGGCCGGAGTGCTGGGGATTTCCGTCTCCATCACCAAGCCGATGGTGGCGGTGATGCTGTATGCGGTGGGAGAGGCGGGGGGGATTGGGAGGTCCTCGGGGAATAACGTGGACGGAGTCGCTCAAGCGCTAAGCGACGGGATGAGTTCTGCGGTGCGGTTGCCGCGCTGGCGGGAATTCAAGGACGGGTCGGAACCGCGGCGCGCGTGAGGACGATCAAGTGGTTGTTAAAGGGCGTGCCACCCCAGAGCGGGGTGATTTCCACGGTGCCGAAGGGGGAGAGGATCTTGTGGAAATCGGCAGCGGCGGGGTAGTGGGTGGGAGCGGCTTTCATCCAGAAGGTCGCCTTGGCCAGCAGGTCGCCGAGCACGGTGATTTTAAAGCGCCAGGAAGCGTCGCGCAGGCCGGAGCGGATGATGAGCTTGCCGCCGGGCGCGACGCGGGAGGCGGCGAGCTGGAGCAGCGTTTCCTGCC
>JBBRWV010000213.1:0-3498 GCA_038248985.1 Phycisphaerae bacterium | reverse complement strand
GGGAGGGCGTCGAGGAGGACGCGGGATTCGAGGGATTCGAGCCGGTGGCGGGATTTGAACGGGGAACGGACGCGATGTAAGCGATTGGAAAGACGACGACGGGATTGGGGGGAAAGGGGAGGCGCAACAACGCTGAACATGCAGAAATCTCCTGCGTACGAGGTTCAAGGAAGCCAAACATTGGTGGTCACTGCGCGCACAAGCGAGCCACTTGGGATGAATGTTTACTAATGGGAAGGCGAATGTCAAGAATTTCTTGTCGCGGATTCAATTACCCGTACTGCGAGGCGAGGACGAGGCGGGTGGGGATTGTGGAAGTTGGATGGATGTACTCGTATTTCGATGATTTGGAGTTACCAGTCTTCGAGGTCGCCGACGAGTTCTTCGACGAGGTCTTTCATGGTGACGAGGCCGATGGCTTTGCCTTGGCGGTCGACGACGACGGCGAGGGTTTGGCGGGCTTTTTGCATGAGGGTGATGGCGGAGCGGACGGATTGCTGTCCGATGAGAGTCATGATGGGGCGGAGGTGGTCGGAGATGAGGAATTTTTTGGTGGGGGAGAGGGCGGAGAGAACTTCGATGAGGCCGAGGACTTCGGTGGTGTTTTTGCCGAGGACGGGGAGGCGTGAGACGTTGTAGCGTTTGACGATGGCGCGGAAGCCGGCTTCGGAGATGGTGGAGGGGACGGCGACGACGCGGGGCCAGGGGATCATGACTTCGCCGACGCTGATGCGGGCGAGACGGAGGGCGCGTTGGACGAGGTCTTGCTGGGTGCCGGAGAGGAGTCCGGTGGCGGCGGATTCCTGGAAGAGGGTGATCATTTCGGAGCGTGGTCCGGCGATTTCGACGGGGGGTTTGGAAGTGGAGACGAGTTTGAGGCTGATGATGGAGAGGAAGTTGACGATGGGGAGGAGGGGGACGTAGGTGATGGCACGGAAGGACCAGCGGAGGAGGGGGACGAGGCGGTAGGTCCAGCGATCGGCGTAGGTGTGGAAGAGATCTTTGGGCATGACTTCGCAGAAGATGAGGATGATGGGTGTGACGACGGCGGTGGAGAGGATGGCGCGGGAGAGTTCGTTGAGGGAGTAGGTGGCGAGGATGGCGGTGACGGCGGCGGAGAAGAAGAAGCCGGCGACGTTTTGCAGGATGAGGAGTCCTTCGATGGGGTAGGTGGGACGTTGGAGCCACTGGGCGAGCTGGATGGCGTGAGGTTCTTTGTTGTGGATACGGAGGCGGAGGCGGACTTTGGAGAGGGAGTAGATGCCGATCTCGGCACCGGAGAATACGCCGGTGAAGATGAGGGAGACGGCGGCGAGGGCGTACCAGGCGAAGTTGACGAGTTGGGACATGGGTGGGACGGCGTCGGGGGAAATTGCGGGGTGAGAGGCGGCGGTGGTGGCGAGCTGGGTGGCGATATCGGTGGCGGCCTGGGTGGTGGAGGCGGTAGCCGATTGGGCGAGGATGAGGAGGGAGGTGAAGTTCATGATTTGGCCCCCGCAGAGAGGGACGGTTCGGCGAGGAGTTTGAGGCGGACTTTGTCGACGCGGCGGCCGCGCATGGATTCGACGCGCATGCGGAGGTGGGCGAGGGTGATTTCATCGCCTTCGCGGGGGAGGCGTTTGAGGGTGGCGGAGAGGAGTCCGGCGACGGTGGTGGTGTGGGTGGATTCGATGCGGGCGCCGAAGGCGTCCATCCAGTCAGAGATGCTGAGATCGCCGGGGACGAGGTATTCATCGGGGCTGATGCGTTGGACCTGGGTGGCGGGAGCGTCATGGGGTTCGTGGATGTCGCCGACCATTTGTTCGACGATGTCTTCGAGGGCGACGACGCCGACGACGCCGCCGAATTCATCGACGACGACGGCGATTTGGGATTTGGTTTGGCGGAAGTGAACGAGGAGTTTGTCGAGGGGTTGCTGTTCGGGGACGAAGCGGACGGACTGGATGAGTTTGCGGAGGTCGGCTTTGCGGGGGTCATCGAGCATGAGGAGGGTTTTGGCGTAGATGAGGCCGAGGAGGTTGTCGATTTGTCCTTCGTAGACGGGGACTTTGGCGAGGTGAGATTTGGCGAAGATGGCGAGGAGGGTGTCGGGGGATTCACGGATATCGAAGGCGACGACATCGACGCGGGGGGTGAGGACGTCGCGGACCTTTAGTTCGGCGATGCGGACGACTTCCTGGAGGAGCTGGTTTTCGGAGACGTCGATGACGCCCTGGCGTTCGGACATTTCGAGGAGTTCGCGGAGTTCATCGGCGGAAAAGGCGAGTTGGTCTTTGCGGGTGCCGACGAGACGGTGGACGGGGCGCATGACGCCGATGTCGATGGCGCGGCAGAGCGGCCAGAGGAGACGGACCAAGGTGGCGATGGGGACGGCGATGAGGGGAGCGATGCGGAGGTTGTTGAGGGAGCCGACGACCTTGGGGAAGACATCGGAGACGTAGGTGACGAGGAGGGGCGGGACGATGACGAGGGAGCCGACGAAGATGCGGCCGAGGATGTTGGTTTGGTTGGCGGAGGACTGGAGGGCGGCGTCGAGTCGGCCGAGGAGGATGGCGGAGATGACGAAGTTGAGGATGTTGCAGAGCATGTTTCCAAGGAGAATGGTGGTGAGGAGGGAGCGGGGGTCGTCGAGGAGGGTGGCGGCGAGGACCTCGAGGCGGTTGGAGGATTTTTTCATGCGGGCGCGGTCGTGGCGGGTGAGGGAGAAGAGGACGGTTTCTGAGCCGGAGAAAAGTGCAGAGACGACGAGGAGGGCCAAGACCACGAGGAAGAGGAACAGGTTTGCGAGGAGGAAAGTCATGCGGGGGATTGTATAGGGGGTTTGGGGGGAGGTGGTAGAAAGTGGGGGGAATTGGCGCGGGGGGTTTTATTGGGGAGTTGGAGGGGGTTGACGGTAGACGTTGCGATGTTTGAGGCGCCATTGGAGGATGGGTCGGAGGACGAGGAGGCTGGAGAGGTAGATGCACATGGTGCCGACGGCCATGACCCAGCCGAGGGAGCGGAGTCCGCGGTGATCGGCGAGCATGAGGAAGCCGAAGGCGGAGGAGGTGACGACGGCGCAGAGAAGGAGGGCGCGATCGCTGACATCCCAGAAGCGCCACATGCGGCGGGGATCGGCAAGGACTTCGCGGTAGCGATGGACCATGAAGACGCCGTATTCGTGACCGGCGCCGATGAGGATGGGGAGGGCGAAGAAGTTGGCGAAGTTCCAGGAGCCGGTGATGCCGAAGGGGTTGCCGAGTTGGCGCCAGAGCCACATGGCGAGGAGGAGCATGGGAAGTCCGAGTCCGAGGACGGAGATGGCGAGGAGAGTTTGGCCGATGCGGCGGAGGTCGAGCCAGACGAGGAGGACAATGAGGGCGAGGGCGTAGCGGGCGGACTGGAGGAAGGCGCGGTGGATGGAGGAGGTGGATTCGATGAGTTGGGGGGCGATGCCGGTGACGAGGGTGCCGGGGGGGGCGCGGCGATTGACTTCGTGGACGAAGGCTTGGAGTTTTT
>JBBRWV010000212.1:0-3529 GCA_038248985.1 Phycisphaerae bacterium | reverse complement strand
GGGGTAGATAGGGGGGTGAGGGGGGGGGATGTGGGGGGTGAGTGGGGGGGTGAGGGGGGGGTAGGTGGGGGAGGAGGGCCCAAAAGGAGGGCGGTCATGTGATCATTTTGCCAGGACTCCAGACTGCGCGCGGTGCCGCCGGATTGGGCGAGGTGGGTGAGCACCTGGGGGAGTTGGGAGTCGGCCATACGGTAGACTTGGTCGGGCATGAGGGGGATTATACGGGAGGGAGGGGAAGGGTTCATACTCGGGCAGCAGTTGGGTTGGACACTGGAGAATTGTTTAGGGCGCGGTACGGGGCAAGATGACCGCATTACGGACGATTACGACGACACAGCCTAAAGGTTGTACTACGAGCGGGGAGAGGACTACGGGATCAAACTTTTTTACATTTCGTCGAGGACTGGGATGCCCAGGAGGTCTTGGAGGCCGATGCGGAGGGTGGTGGCGACCATGTCGCAGAGGAGGAGACGGCTGAGTTTGATTTCTTCGGTGGGGGCTTTGAGGACGGGGCACCGTTCGAAGAAGCCGGAGAATGTGCCGCAGAGTTCGTAGAGGTAGGTGCAGAGGTGGTGGGGCTTGATGTCGCGGGCGACGGATTGGACGACGGGACCGAATTGGAGGAGTTTTTTGGCGAGGGCGAGTTCGTCGGGGGAATCGAGGAGGAGGGGGGGATTTTGGGCGCGGAGCTGGGCGCGGGTGATTTCGCCGCGGCGGTAGATGGATTGGATGCGGGCGTATTGGTACTGGAGGTAGGGGCCGGTGTTGCCTTCGAGGGAGAGCATGCGATCCCAGGCGAAGATGTAGTCAGTGGTGCGGTCCTGGCGGAGGTCGGCGTATTTGACGGCGCCGATGCCGACGGCCTGGGCGACGGCGGCGCGTTTTTGGGGGGAGAGTTCGGCACCGCGTTCGGCGTTGATGTGGGCGGCGCGTTCGACGGCTTCGGTGAGGAGGTCGTGCAGTTTGACGGTGTCGCCGGAGCGGGTTTTGAAGGGTTTTCCGTCATCGCCGAGGATGGAGCCGGAGGGTGCGTGTTCGAGGGAGACGGGAGAATCGGTGAGGGGATTGCGGGCCCAGCCAGCGGCGCGGAAGGCGTCGAAGACCATGGCGAAATGCTGGGACTGGCGGGAGTCGGTGAGGATGATGATGCGGTCGGCATGCCAATTGACGTGGAGGGGTTTTTGTTCGGCGGGGGTGGTTTTGTCTTCGCGCACGCGGAAGTAGCAGCCGGCGAGATCGGTGGCGCCGTAGGGGTAGCCGCCATCGCGTTTCTGGAGCATGAGGGGGAGGGGGAGTTTTTGGCGATCGACGTAGCCGGGGAGGAAGACGCAGAAGGCTCCGTCGCTGATGGCGGCGAAGGCCTTGGTGATGGGGGCGGGTTCGGTGGATTCCTGGGCGCGGTGAACGTTGTCCTGGGTTTGGGGGAGATCGCCGTTGACTTGCGGTGGGGCGTGATCGGTGGGTTCATCGAAGGTGTCATCGGAGGTACCGGAGTGAGCGGAGAGCATGACGGATTCGCCGCCGAACTCGAGGGTGGTTTTGACCCGCTGGATGATTTTGGGGAGCCGGGAGGCGTAGAAGGATTCGCCGCGTTCATGGTCGTCATTGAGGGTGACATTGAGGAGTTGGTAGATGGCGGAGTAGTGTTCGTGAGTGGCGAGGCGCATGCGGTTCCAGAGGGCGACGGCGGCGGGTTGGCCTTGCTGGAGTTGGACGACGGTATGGCGGGCGATTTCGCGGAAGGCGGGATCGGCTTTGAACTGGGCGGTGGCTTCTTTGTAGTAGCGGTCGAGGTCTTCGATGGCGAGGGGTTGGTCGGTGACGCCGAGGGAGCGGAGGTGGTGGATGAGCATGCCGAACTGGGTGCCGAAGTCGCCGATGTGATTTTGGCGGATGACGGTATGGCCGAGGAATTCGAGGGTGCGTGCGAGGGCGTCGCCGATGATGGTGGTGCGGAGGTGCCCGACGTGCATTTGTTTGGCGACGTTGGGGCCGGAGTAATCGATGACGACGGTTTGGGCGGCGGAGGGAGGGACGGGGTCGATGCCGGCGCGGGAGCCGGTGATGAAGGCGTCGGTGAGGGCTTGTTGGAGGAATTCTTTTTTGAGGCGGAGGTTGATGAAGCCGGGTCCGGCGATGGTGATTTCGCTGCAGATGTGAGCGAGTTGGAGTTGGGCGATGATGCGGGTGGCGACTTGGCGGGGGGGCGCGGCGACGCGTTTGGCGAGGCTCATGGCGATGTTGCTTTGGTAATCGGCATGGCGGGGGTCGGCGGGTTTGATGAGGGGGTCGGAGGCGTTTTCGGCTCCGAAGGCTTGGCCGATGGCGAGGAGGAATTGTTCATTGAGGATATCGTCGATTGGTTTCACGGGAGGGTCCTGTGTTTTTGGCGGGGGCGCGGGGGTTAAAAATGGCCACGAAAGACACTAAAGACACGAAATTGGGGTTTATTTTTTGGGGGGGATTTCCCGCGGTTATTTGGGACGGGGTTTTTTAGTGGGTTTTTTGGCTACTTTTTTGACCGCTTTCTGGACTGGTTTTTTGGTGGGCTTGGCGGTTTTTTTTTTGGCTGGTGCTTTTTGGGTGAGGGCTTTTTGGGACGCGGCCTTTTTAGGAGCGGCCTTTTTAGGAGCAGGTTTCTTGGCGGGGATTTTTTTGAGGGCGGGTTTTTTCGCAGCCGGTTTTTTGGTCGCGGGTTTCTTTGCGCGGGCTTTGGGAGCTTTTTGGGGGGACGCGGGTTTTTTGGCGGGGGCGGGTTTCTTTTTGGGCGCGGGTTTCTTTTGGCGGGTGGCGCGTTGGGCGAGGGCTTCGATTTCTTCGACGATTTCTTCGATGTCGTCGCCGGTATCGGATTTGGCGGTGAGGGCTTCGAGTTCGGAGGGTTCATCGTCTTGATCGGGGAGGGCGCTGGGGAGGGCGTTGCGTTTGCCGCGGCGGCGGGGGGATTGGACTTCGACGAATTCCACGCTGTTGGAGCCGGTGCTTTCATCGGGGAGCTCAATGACCATGGGTTCCTCGCCTTCGGAGTCATCATCGGAGTCATCGTCATCAGCGGCGGCATCATCGTAGAGGTCCTCATCGACATCGTCGGCGTCTTCGGTGGTGAGGTCAGCGGGGGTGGGGCGGACGCGCGGGGTGTAGACTTCGGCGGGGAGGCCGAGGATGGCGCGCCAGTTGATGCGGGGGCAATCGCCCCAGAGCATTTCGAGGTCGTAGAAGTCGCGGCTATCGGGGTCGAAGACGTGGATGACGACGTGGACGCAATCCATGAGGATCCACTTGGCGGACTCATAGCCGTCGGTTTTCCAGGCGGCGAAGTTCATTTTTTTGCCGAGGTCTTTGGCTTCATCGACGACGGTGCGCATTTGTCGTGGGGAGGTGCCGGTGGCGATGATGAAGAATTCCGCGACGGGGGATTTACCGCGGAGGTCGAGGAGGACGACGTTTTCGCAGCGGGTGTTGGCGGCGAGTTCGGCGACGGCGATGGCGAACTTGAGCGAGGGGGTCGCATCGGCGGGAAGTTTAGGGG
>JBBRWV010000211.1:0-3535 GCA_038248985.1 Phycisphaerae bacterium | reverse complement strand
GGCCGTGGCCCCTGATCAGGGGCCGCTCGCCCAGCGCCAAAACCAAACCCATCCTGTGCCGCCCGCCACGCGTGAAAAACTAATAAAAATCCTTATCAGTCCTTTATTTCGGCGTTATGAAGTCATTTTGAATTGAATCGAAGGAATGTTTCTGCATAATTAAAGACTGATTAGTCCTAATGGTGAGTTTCTCATGTCCGTCCTCAAATCCCCCTCCTTAATTCTCGCCGCCTTCCTCTTGGGAATTCTCGCCACCCTCCACGCCCAAACCATCGACACCCTCGCCCCGGCCCCGACCCCCGCCTCACGCCCCGCTTCCGCCCCCGCCACCAACCGCTTCGAAAAATCCGTCGCCGCCTTCGAAAAATCGGACCGCACCAACCCCCCGCCCGCCCACCCCACCCTCTTCATCGGTTCCTCCACCTTCACCCTCTGGAAAACCCTCCCCCAGGACCTCGCCGATATCAAAGATCTCAACCCCCTCAATCGCGCCTTCGGCGGTTCCACCTTCCCCGACCTCATCGCCCACGCCCCCCGCACCATCTTCCCCTACAAACCCAAAGCCATCGTCATCTACTGCGGCAGCAACGACATCATCTATGGTGCCTCCGCCCAAAAAGTCTTCGACGACTTTCAAACCCTCATCGCCCACATCGACTCCGAATTCCCCAACACCCCCATCTACTTCGTCTCCATCGCACCCTGCCCCTCCCGCGAAAAAGTCGCCCGCATTATTGACCAGGCCAACACCCTCATCCGTGATTTCGCCGCCACCCACCAAAACCTCCACTTCATCGACGTCCGCTTCGCCTTCTCCACCGCCGACCATAAATCCGATCCCGCCCTTTACCGTGAAGACCGCATCCACCTCAACCGCCGCGGCTACGAAATCCTCATCCCTATTCTCAAAAAAGCCCTCGGCCCACCCGCCACCCAACCCTGACTCGCCCCCCCTCAACCTACTTCACCCAACCCAATTCACTTAATTTTCCAAACACCGCCCGCGCCATCGTCAACTCCCCGGCCGGGTTCAAATGCACCCCATCCAGCTTATTCACCAGCGCCTCCCGCGGAAATTTCCCCAGCGCCCCCTCAAACGCCTCCTGCAATTCCAGCGTCGCTACCCCCTCCCGCGCCGCCACCCCCGCAATCAAATCATTGTTCCCCTTCAACGAATACCACGTCGTATCCGCCTGCCCCTCCGTCAACTCCCCCTTCGCCGGCCCCAACACCGCATACTTCAACACCAGCACCTTCGCCCCCGTCTTCTGCGCCCCCGTCACAATCTTCTCCAGGTTCTCCCGCGTCACCCTCCGCTCCGCCTCCGTCTCCTTCTTGTCGTTCCCCCCAATCAAAATCACCACGATCTCCGGCCGCTCCGCCACAATATCCGCCCCCATCCGCTTCACCGCTCCAAACCGCCCATCCTCCGCCCGCAAATAAGTCGTATCCCCCGCCAACCCCCGATTCAGCACCACCACATCCTTCCCCTCTCCCACCTTCGCCTCGATCATCAGCGACAACAAATCCGACCACTTCACATAATTCTGCAGATACGCATCCCGCGGCACACTCCCCGTAATCGAATCCCCAAAACAAACCACCCGCAACTCCTCCTTCCCCACCCCGCCCGGTCCACCCACACACACCGTCAACGAAAACCAAGACGCCGCCAACAACACCCAATCCAACCGCACCATGTCCACCATCCTCCGGAACAAAAATCCTACAATCCGGATTCTACCCCCGTGAACCTTCCGAACAACACCCACTCACCCCGCCCGATCACCGTCTGAATTAGCCTTCCGATCTGCGCCGGGTGCAACAAAATAACCCCTGCTTCCGCCACGATGAGGTACGTTTCAGACCCCAGCGTCGCGCGGGTGCGGTGATTTTTCACTTTTCCAGGCCAGCGATATTTCCCCGGCCGAGACCTGCATCTTCTCCCGGTACTCCGTCGGAGATATTCCCAATGCCGTCTTGAACGCCTCAAAAAGAGTGGTCCGATGCGCCTGAATAGCTGATCGATTCCAAATCCCCCGCATTGGAAACAGTGCGGGGATTTATTTTAGGTTCCTCCCAATCTCCAGTTGCTCCCACCAATACGAGGCCGGACATCCACTCAAATGAGCTCGCTCCCGAAAGGTGCTTGCCGCATCGCGAACCCATCGAATACCGGAAGTTTTTGGGCTCGTCCCCCTATTTCCGAGGCGAGAATTTGGCTCACAAATGCATGGTCCATCCCCGTTTTTTCGGAAAAGGGCGATCGATTAGGCCAAAGGCCTTTTACGTTATAGCCGGGGGTTTCGCGCCAGCGACACCCCCGGTCAAGGTGGTCGAAAGGACTGCTCCACGCTGAAAGCGTGGCATCGTCTGATTCTCGTTTTCCGCAATAGAACCTCCGGAAGTTGGAGGTGAAACAAAACAACCCCGCTACCCACCCTTGGCAAAAAAGAAAAAGGACGCAGATAAAAGCCGCGTCCCTTTCAAATCAATAAACCTTCGTGTCTTCGGCCTAGCGAGGTGGTTAATCCCCGACCTTTCCGCTGGCTTAAAGTTACTCTATTCACCAACTTGCTCAAGTGCTGCAGCAACCACAGCATCGTCAAGAAAGAGGCCGGCTTTCTGGAGATCAGTAATGACCGCCGCAGCCGATGCCAGTAACCCCGCGTGTTTGCCGCGAATAATCACGCCCAAGGTTCCAATCACCCGGACACCTATCGCTCGTGCCGCACTCCGCGCTGCGGCATCATCAAGCACACCCGTGGCCGGTTTATTTTCTATACACAATGTGATCACCGACGATTCCTCCGCACCCAATCCCCACTCCAATACGATCTCCGGCATCTGCGTCGGCAGCATACGCTGCCCCCACTTCCCCTCAATCGCAATCCTTGCTGGATCGCCAATAGGTCCACTCAGTAACTCCGTCGCTACAGCATCCGGCACAATCAGCGGATTCGCCAACTTCTCAAGAAGACCCAATTGACCCACCTTGGCCAAAGTGATGATCGGCGACGCATTCGCCTTACCCCCGCATTACTCACCCCGAGCCTCCCGCTCAATCTCCTCCGCCGTGTACTGGAACGGCGACACCCCGAATCGACCTAGCGCATCTACAAATGCCGTCCGAGAAAGGCCCGCTATCTCCGCCGCTTGCCCTTGTGAAACCCTCTTCATCTCATACCATTTCACCGCCGCTGCGAGTCGCATCTCTTCCGCAAATTGCGCCGGCCCCTTCCGCAGGGCTGAAAGCAAATTTTCAGGCACGTCGATCGTCATGTGTACCACGCCGAACCTCCAGTCAGTAACGACTCGTTCATTCTACCCCACCTCCTCCCACCCTCCCGACGCAAAAAAGAAAAAAGGACGCAGAAAAAATCCGCGTCCTTCAACTCAAAAAACTCTTCGTGTCGTCGTGCCTCCGTGCCTTGTATGTTAACCACACCTATGGCCAACCTTCCCTCCATCGTGTCTACTTACCCCCGCCGCGTCCGCGTGACGACGAGCGGAGCGAGGAGTCATGCGGACGCGG
>JBBRWV010000210.1:0-3568 GCA_038248985.1 Phycisphaerae bacterium | reverse complement strand
GGTCTGAAGGCCGGCAATACCGGTTGGCATGCGGCCCTGGCGGCAATTTCGATGGTCAGCGTTTTGGGAAAGATTTGAGTCCACATTCGACGTAACCGTATTTGCAACGGGGCGGGCAGTGTTGTTTTTTACATAGAGTAAACGATGATTCACGAACGATCTTACGCACGGCGCCTGGCTTTGCAGGCGCTTTATCAATTGGACGTGCAAGGCGAGGATTTTATTCTCGATGGCTTGCAGGCATTCATTGGCGAATCCAGCGAAGACCCGGCAACACGCGAACTGGCCTATTTCATGGCGAAGGGTGCCTGGAATTTTCACAAGCAAGCCGATGAGTGGTTGGGCAAACTGGCCAGCAAGTGGCCCGTGTACCGCATGGCCACGGTCGATCGAAATATCTTGCGGCTGGCGACGTGGGAGTTGGTCAATTATCCCATGACGCCCCCGAAGGTGGTGCTGGATGAGGCGATCAACATGGGGAAGGAATTTTCCACCGCGGACAGCGGGCATTTTATCAACGGAATCATGGACGCCTTGCTGAAGGAACACCTGGCGATGACGGGCAAGACGCTCGAATCCTGAGCACAAACGAGATGGCGTGGGGGATCGGATGCAAATTTCGCGAAGACTTTTTGGTCATCTTGCATCCGACGGCTGAAACCCTACAATGTTGGACTTCCCAAAGTTAGCCTGTAGGGGCTGGCAATGGCGATGAGAGCGTAGCTCAGTTGGTAGAGCAGCAGACTTTTAATCTGCGGGTCCTGGGTTCGAGCCCCAGCGCTCTCAATCAAAAACCCTTTGTTGATAAGGGCTTTCGGGGTTGAGGGAATACCGGACATAGTTGAGATTCGAGGGGAGTTCCGATGAATCGGCACGCCATTATTGCCGCCCCCGCCTCCATGCATTGCGCGCTACAGCGTGCCTTTGGTGCTGGGAATGTCGGATGTTCGCGGGTCCTGACTGATGGCGTGACGCAGGGACTTCGCCAAGGCTTTGAAAATGGCCTCAGCGATGTGATGGGCGTTGGTGCCATAGGGGACATTGACGTGGAGGTTGAATTTTCCGGCATTGGAAAGCGAGCGCAGGGACTCGTGGACGAGTTCGGCGTCGAAGGTGCCGATTTTTTTGGAGGGGAATTGCACGTTGAAAACGAAGGCGGGGCGGCCGCAGAGGTCGATGGCGACGTTGGCAAGGGCGTCTTCCATGGGGACGGAAGTGGAGCCGTAGCGGTGGATGCCGCGTTTTTCGCCCAGGGCCAGGTCGAGGGCGGAACCGAGGACCAGGGAGATGTCTTCGACGGTGTGATGATCGTCGATGTGGGTGTCGCCGGTGGCTTTGACGTTGAGATCGATCAGGCCGTGTTTGGAGAGATGGGTGAGCATGTGGTCAAAGAAGCCAACGCCGGTGGAAATGGTGGAAATGCCTGTGCCATCAAGGTTTAGGGAGAGAGCGATTTCGGTTTCTTTGGTCTTGCGGGTGAGGGAGGCGGTGCGCGAAGATGTAGCGGACTTGGGCATTGTGACTCCAGTTACCAAATTGCCTAACCTCATTGTTTTGGGGAGGTTGGGATGATTTCTTGCAAGGCGGTGAGCAGTCGATTGTTCTGCTCGGGGGTGCCGATCGTGATACGAACCTTATCGGCGATACGGGGTAAGTCCCACCATCGGACGAGGATGTGGCGGGCTTTGAGTTCTTCGTAAAGGCGTTGCCCGGTGAGGGATGGGGGGACGCGGGCGAGGACGAAGTTGGAGTGGCTGATCGGAAGCGTAAAGCCCAATGCTTGCAGGGCTTGCGCGACGCGGGCTCGTTCAGATTTCACCTTCTCCCAAGTGCTTTGGGCGTAGGTTTGATCCTCGATGGCGGCGGCGGCGACGGCGATGGATACGGCATCGACGGCATAGCTGTCACGGACTTTTTCGATTTCGCGTAGAAGTGTTGGCTGAGCAATGGCGTAGCCGAAACGCAGGCCGGCGAGGCCGTAGCCTTTGGACATGGTGCGGAGGAGGAGGATGTTGGGGTATTTGTTGACGAGGCTGAGGGCACTGGTGGGGGCGAAATCGACGTAGGCTTCGTCGATGACAAGGAGGCCGGGGAAGGTGGTGGCGATGGTTTCGAGGGTGCTGAGGGACTCCAGATGGCCGGAGGGGGCGTTGGGGTTGACGATCAGGAGGATGGCGGCGCGGGTGCGGGCGATGTCGGCGGGGAGCCGCCATTGCGAGGGTTGCGAAGAGGAGGAATCGGTGATTTCATAGTGCAGCGTAAGTGGTTTGGCGCCATGGAGTTCCGTAAGAACCGGGTAGAGAGAATAGGAGGGTTCCAAGTAAGCGACGGTGTCGTTTTCGGTGGCGGCGGCGCGGATGGCGACGGAGAGGAGCTCATCGCCGCCGTTGAAGGGGAGGATGTGGGAGGGCGTGATGCCATGGCCGTGGATGCGGGCGGCGGCTTCGCGAAAGGCTTGGCCGCTGGGGGAGGGGTAGCGGCGGAGCTGCTCGGAGGAAATGGCCTTTAAGACCTCAAAAACGCGGGGGGAGGGGGGGTAAGGGGACTCATTGGTGTTGAGCTTGATGACGGCTGGGTCGGTGGGTTGCTCGCCGGGGACGTAGCCGCGGGACTGGAGGATGTTGAGGCGAAGGAACGACATGGAGGGTGTCCTTTAGTGCTGGCGAATGAATGGGTTGCAGCGATAGCTCGCATTTCTGAATAGCAGCAGTTTCGAGGTTCGGAAAGGAAGTTTCAAGGGGAGAAGGGGGATTTTTGCGGGAAACCGCGCGGCACACCTATGCCAAGCGCGCGAGGAGGGAGTTCTTAAGTTGCGTTGTGAAAGAGGCTTAGGATGAAAATCAGCGCATGTCCTCCAAGAAGATCACGTCGTCGTCAGCGGGCATGGCACGAATGGGGGCATCTGGCGGGACGGTGAGAGAGATTGGCGCGGATAGGGCGGGGGCTATGAGTTTCTGTAAGTATGCCGTAGCCAGTGCGTTACGGGCGTTTACGTATTCGGAAATGGCGGAGGCGGGGCCGGCGGGACCGACTTCGATGGCGATGGTGGGGACGGCGATGGCGAGGGTTTGGCCGCTGCGGAGGATGGTGAGGAGAAGGGGGGTGCCGGGGGCGTGGGCGTTGACCATGCGGCGGAAGTCATCGATTGTAACTTCTGGCTGGAAAGGGGTTTCGGAGACGGCGACGATGCGGTCGCCGACGCGGAGGAGTTCGGCGGCGGGGAAGCCGGGTTGGGTTTCGTTGACGAGGAGACAGGGGACGGAGTCGTTTTTGGCGGGGAGAGGCGTGTTGGCGGGGGTGGGAAGGGTGGTGGTTTCGGGGTTGAGGGCAATGCCAAGGATGGCGGCTTTGCCGTCGAAGGTGTTTTGGGCTTTGAGGAAGAGGTGGAGGGCGATGCGGTGGAGGCGGGTGGCGGCTTCGAGGTCGGATTCGCGGGCGAGGGCGGTTTCGATTTCGGAACGCTGGGTGGGGGGGAGGGCGAGGAGGCGGTAGGTGGCATCCTCGCGGGTGCGGAAATCGGGGTCGCGGAGGCGTGAAATGAGTTGGGGAAGGGTGGGTGCAGGAGGGG
>JBBRWV010000209.1:0-3585 GCA_038248985.1 Phycisphaerae bacterium | reverse complement strand
CGACCTTTAACGCGTCCTTGCGTGCTTCACCCATGACAGGAACCCTCCGTGGCCCGGAATGATGTGCGGAATACCCTATAAATACGGGCTCAAACGCACATTGGTTCGCTCAGAAATGTATCTTCATCTGGGAAATGTGGGCCAAAACGTTTGATGGCGCGTTCGCGGATGTGGGCTACGGTGAGTTCGGAGAGTGGGATGCCTTCGCCGCGTTCGATTTGCTTGTCGGCTTTATTCATTGAGGCGCGGAGGGATTTTATTTCGCGGTGGCGCTGTCGAGCTCTATCGATGGCCGCGCGGATGAGTGCGTCGGCGGAGGGGTATGCCCCGGATTTTACTTTGCGGTTGATGTATTTATGCATTGTGGGATAGAGGAATATTTTCATGTCAATGCTCCTTCCGACTGTGAAAACTATGAGTGGAGTATTGCACGATATTGTGCGAGAAGAAAGACTTTTCTTGGCAGAGACAAGCGCTCGACTGCGGCGATTCGCGGCTTAACTTTTGGGTGGGGTGGTTACTCGGCGGGGACGGTGAATTGGAGGCCGTC
Source organism: Phycisphaerae bacterium (assembly GCA_038248985.1). GTDB lineage: Bacteria > Planctomycetota > Phycisphaerae > WQYP01 > WQYP01 > JBBRWV01. Next base: position 3,035 of record JBBRWV010000209.1, on the reverse strand, counting down.
GTAGAGGACGCGGATGTTTTGGGGGAGGGATTTTTCGATGTCGGCATGAAGGAGGTCGTGGGAGAGGTGGGTGAAGTAGGCGCGGCGGGGGTTGATGCGGGCGATTTTTTCGAGAGCCTGGTCGAAGCTGAGGTGAGTGGGGTGGGGCTTGGGACGGAGGGCGTCGATGATGAGGGTGTCGAGGGGGCCGTCGGCGAGGAGCATTTCCATGGAGGCGTCGGGGATTTCGTTGCAGTCGGTGCAGTAGGCGAAGCGGTTGATGCGGAAGCCGAGGACGGTGAAGCGGCCGTGGATGAGGGGGATGGGTTGCCAGAGTTGGGAGAATAGATTGAAAGGGCCGGTGATGGGGATGGGTGTGAGTTCGGGGCGGTAGAGTGCGTCGGTGGTGCGGATGGCGGGTTGGAAGGCGTAGGGGAAGGATTGCTGGAGGGTGTGGATGGTTTCGGGGGAGGCGTAGAGGGGGAGGGAGGCGTGCATGAGGGTGTTGTAGCGGCGGAGGTCATCAAGGCCGAAGATGTGATCGGCATGGGCGTGGGTGTAGACGACGGCGTCGAGGCGGTCGATGCGATTGGCGCAGGCTTGGAGGCGGAGTTCGGGGGTGGTGTCGATGAGGATGTCGCGGCGGGTGGAGGTGGGGTCATCGTAGGAGATGACGAGGGAGCAGCGGGAGCGGCGATCGCGGGGATCAGGGGAGGAGCAGACGGGGCAATGGCAGCCGATCATGGGGACGCCAGCGGAGGTGCCGGAGCCGAGGACGGTGATGGTGAGGGGGGAGGAGGTTGGAGGAGTGCGCATGCTACCACTTTCTTAATTCCGATTTCATTGTCAGGGGGCGGTTGGGAAAATGCCAATTTGGGGTGGGTGCGAGCGATTTTAAGACGGGGCCTTTTGGGGGAAGAGATTTGCGGTGGCTTGGCGGGGGTGGCGGGATGTGTTAGACTAATGGCTCGTTTTTTCTGGATTAATTGCTTGAATTGGAGCTAAATTATGTCGTTGATCATTGAAGCAGTGCGTGGTCGTGAGATTTTGGATTCACGGGGCAACCCGACGGTGGAAGTGGATGTGTTGTTGGAGAACGGGGCGATGGGCCGGGCGGGTGTGCCGTCGGGGGCGAGCACGGGGGAGAACGAAGCGTGCGAACTGCGCGATGAGGATGCGAAGCGTTACGGTGGGAAAGGGACGCTCAAGGCGGTCAAGAATGTGAACGAGAAGATTGCGCCGGAGATCATCGGGCTGGATGCGCGGGACCAGGAGGGGATTGACCGGTTGATGATTGATTTGGACGGGACCAAGACGAAGAGCAAGCTCGGCGCGAATGCGATTTTGGGTGTTTCGATGGCGGTGGCGAAGGCGGCGGCGGAAGCCAGCGGTTTGCCTTTGTATCGTTATCTGGGCGGGACGGCGGCGAAGGTTTTGCCGGTGCCGATGATGAATATTTTGAATGGCGGCAAGCACGCGGACAACACGGTGGACTTCCAGGAGTTCATGATTCAGCCGTGGGGCGCGACGAGTTTTTCACATGCGTTGCGGATGGGGACGGAGATTTATCACACGCTGAAGAAGGTATTGAAGAAGAAGGGTTACAACACGGCGATTGGGGATGAGGGCGGATTTGCCCCGAATTTGAAGAGCAATGAAGAAGCGTTGGAAGTGATTGCCGAGGCCGTGAAGGGGGCGGGGTACAAGTTCGGCAAGGATGTGTTTGTGGCGTTGGATCCGGCGTCGAGCGAATTGTGGAACGAAGCGAAGGAAGAAGGGAAGAAGGGGTACAAGTTCTTCAAGAGCTCGAAGGAGATCGTGACGTCGGAACAACTGGCGAAGATTTGGGCGGAGTGGGCGGGCAAGTATCCGATCCGTTCGATCGAGGACGGGATGGCGGAGAACGATTGGGAGGGTTGGAAGAAGCTGACGGACACGCTGGGCGCCAAGACGCAGTTGGTGGGCGATGATCTGTTTGTGACGAACACGGAATTTTTGAAGAAGGGCATCGCGGCGAAGACGGCGAATTCTATTTTGGTGAAAGTGAACCAGATCGGGACGCTGACGGAGACGTTTGAAGCGGTGCAGTTGGCGATGCGGAACGGTTACTCGGCGATTCTTTCGCATCGCAGCGGCGAGACGGAAGATGCGACGATCAGCGACATTGCGGTAGCGACGAACTGCGGGCAGATCAAGACGGGCGCGCCGGCGCGGAGTGATCGCGTGGCGAAGTACAACCAGTTGCTGCGGATTGAAGAAGAGCTGGGCGACCGTGCGGTATACGGGGCGCAGTTCTGGAACAAAGGGTAAGGGACTGCGGGTAAGGGACCGCGGGTAAGCGACCGCGTAAGAATGTAGTTTGATAAAAGCCCCTTGATGGAGACGTCGAGGGGCTTTTTTTTAAGTTTCAAGGTTCGAGTTTCAAGGCTCAAAGTTCAAGGTTTTAAAATAGCCACAAAAGACACGAAAAACACAAAATGGAGTTGGAGTTTTGAAACAACCTTCGGGGGTTCAAGGTGCGAAGTGGGACCAAAATTTGGGTATTTTATGGGAGGCGATTTTTGATTCATTGTGCGGGAGGGATGGGCGATGATATAGTGGGGGGGGATCGAGGGGGGATTTAGTATTGAGGGCGATGGAGTTCGCCTGAACTGCCGGCGGCTGCGATTTTTGTCGCGGGATGCCCGAGCTGATAACTCCTGCGGACGGATGATCCGTGGGAGTGTGTTTTTCCAGAGACAACCACGAAGCATCCGAAGAGAAGAACGGCTGATCGTTTGCGCAGGGCGATCGGCGGATGCGTGCATGGGAGAATTCATGCCTTTGCGTTGGGATGCTCGGGAGCATGTGCGGCTGTGGCGGCAGGTGTTTTTGTGGGTGGTGCTGGTGGCGCCGGTGGGGGCGGCGGTGGGGAGTGCGTGCGCGTTTTTTCTGGCGGCGTTGGATTGGGCGACGGGGATGCAGCGGGGGCACGGGTGGTTGTTGTTTTTGCTGCCGGTGGGAGGCGTGGCGGTGGCGTGGGTGTATGGGCGTTGGGGGAAGCGGTCTGCGGGGGG
>JBBRWV010000208.1:0-3586 GCA_038248985.1 Phycisphaerae bacterium | reverse complement strand
GGATAAGGTGGGAGGGGGCGATTTTGGGAAGTTGTGGCACGACTACCCGAAAATGCCGCCAGCGGTGCAGTTTACGACGACGCGCACGACGGCGCAGGCGGAGGCGGAGTTTCCCGAACAATTGAAGATGAAATTGGCGAGCACGGTCACATCGGAGGTGGCGCAGGGGTTGCGGATGTTGACGCAGGTGGGCAATCTGGCGGAGTACCGGGGGCAGATCATTGGATTGTGCGGGCATGGGGATGCGCGAATTGCGGCCAGCGCGGTGAAGTTGGTGGGCCGGCTGGCGGATCCACGATTGCAGGATTTGCTGGAAGCGGCGGCGCGGCATGAGGACGCGCGGGTGCGGGCGAATGCGATCGAGTCGATGACGGAGTTGCACATTGCGGACAAGAGCCGTCAGGTGCTGACGATGATTCACTCGCGCCATAACCGGGAGCGGGCGAACGCGATCAAGGCGTTGAGCCAGTTTGATTTTAATACGTCACGTGATTGCCTGGTGCGAATGCTGGGAGATTCGAATCCGCTGCATCGCGTATCGGCGTTGTGGGTGGTGGACGAGTTGCGGGTGCTGGAGATATTGCGGCAGGTGCATTTTATCGCGCGGCGCGATCCGAATTTGCGGGTGCGCAGGCGGGCGGCGGATCTGCTGGAGTCACTGAACACGGGATTGCATGCGACGGCCAACGGGGCAATGTCCGGGAGTCGACCGTGACCATACAGGCATTGAAAAGGCGGGCACGATGATATTGATTGCCTATTGGCCGATGACCATTTTGGCGCAGGCGGCTCCGTGGGAGGAGGCGGTGGCCGCGCCGACGAAGCCGGTGCCGACGAGGATATCGTTTTCGGATTTGCAGGAAGGCATGCGGGCGTACCAGTCGGGAGATACGGATCAGACTTTCCGCAACTGTGCGGTGGTGATGCTGGTGGTGGTGGCCCTGTTCGTGATAGTGATGCATTTTCGGAACAAGAGGCAGAATGCGGGGCCGCTGGACAGCCAGGGGAAACTGGGGCGGGAGCTCTCGCGAATCATTCCGTTTCCGATGGGCGCGCGTCTGGCATTGTGGTGGGTGGCGCGATCGACGAAGACGCCCTTTGCGACTCTGTTGATCAGCATGGAATTGTTTGATCGGAACGTAACGGCGTGGGCGAGCGGGGCCACGTTTGCGTTGGCGCGGCGGTGGGGGAAGGGGCGGCTGGAAAGGTTGCGGCCGCTGTTATTTGAATGAGGGGCGGGGTCTAGGAATTCTTTTGGATCCACGCATCCATGCGGTCGGCGGCGGCTTCATCGAGCATTTGTTTGAGGGGGCGTTTCATAAGGGCGGCGCTGACTTCGAGAAGGGGGCCGCCGATTTTGCGTCGCAGGGCGAGGGCGGCGCAACGGACGGCATCGACGACGACGCCGGCGCTATTGGGGGAATCTTCGACGGAGAGTTTCATGTCGAGTTCCATGGGGAGGCCGGCGAAGCCGCGCATGTTCATGCGGACGTAGCAGATTTTATTGTCATTGAGGAAGGGGATGTAATCGGAGGGGCCGATGTGGATGGTGCGGGCGTCCATGGGGACCTGGCTGGTGACGGCTTCGGTCTTGGAGATTTTTTTGCTGGAGAGGCGGGTGCGTTCGAGCATGTTGAGGAAGTCGGTATTGCCGCCGACGTTGAGCTGGTACGAGGAATCGATTTTGAAGCCGCGTCGTTCGGCGAGTTTCATGAGGACGCGGTGGGTGATGGTGGCGCCGAACTGGGATTTGATGTCATCGCCGACGATGGGGAGGCGGGCTTTTTTGAAGCGGGCGGCCCAGGCGGGGTCACTGGCGATGAAGACGGGGATGCAGTTGACGAGCGCGACGCCGGCCTGGAGGCACGCTTCGGCGTAGAGCTCGGTGGCTTTTTGGCTACCGACCGGGAGATAGTTGACGAGGATGTTGGCGCCGGTGGCGCGGAGAATTTTGACGACATCGGCGGCGGCGGCCTGGCGGGAAGAGGCATCGACAACGGCGCGGCGCTGGGGGTCGTAATTTTCGAGATGGGCGGCGTAGCCATCGACGAGCGGTCCGGCGAAGACTTTGGCGCCATCATCGTCGGGGGATTTGCAGAAAATTTTGGTGTTGTTGGGCGAAGCGAAGATGGCCTGGTTGAGGCGTTTGCCGATTTTGCGGGAATCGACATCGAAGGCGCAGGCGAAGTGAATATCGCCGACGGTGAGTGGGCCGATGGAGGGATGCATGAGGCCGACGGTGTCGGAAGTTTTGCGATAGTGGGAGACGCCTTGGACGAGAGTGCTGGCACAGTTGCCGACGCCGACGATGGCCAGACGGATGGGATTTTGTGGGGGCACGACGAACCTCCAAGTGAATGCCTAGAAAATTAGGTACCGGGGAAGTTGATCTTAGCCGATGGAGGGCGGAATGTCAGTGGATGCAGAGGTTGTGGGCGGGGGGCGGAGCCAGGCGACGAATTCGGCGTTGCCTTTCTGGCCTTCGATGGGGGTTTTGATGACGCCGTGGATTTTCCAGCCCATTTCGGCGATGCGATCGAGGACGGTGTTGAGGACGGCGGAGCTTTGCTCGAGGGTGAGCACGCCTTTTTGGCGCGCGGCTTCAGCGCTTTCATAGTGCGGCTTGATGAGGGTGAGGACGTCGGCGGATGGGTTATCGGGATCGAGGAGGGTGCGGACGTGGGGGAGGATTTTTTCCTGCTTGGTCCAGCCGACATCGACGACGGCGATGTCGATTTTTTCGGGGAAAGCAACATGGAGGGCGTTGGCGCGTTCGCGGACGATGACGCGGGGATCTTTGCGGAGGGTCCAGGCGAGGACGCCATAGGCGGTGTCGACGGCGTAAACTTTGGCGGCGCCGTGCTGGAGGAGGCAGTCGGTGAAGCCACCGACGTTGGCGCCGAGGTCAGCGGCGATACGGTTGGCGAGGGGGATTTGGAAGGTGAGGATGGCGGCGTCGAGTTTGAAACCGGCGCGGGAAACGAACGACCGCTTCATGTCGCCCGGGGAAACGAGGGGTGACAGGAAGCGGTCGTGGGACATGGGTGCGACCTTCGAAGGCGGCAGAGAGGTAGAGTGCCGCCGACGTCAATTTACTTTGCAACGATCGCGTTGAGTCGTTTGGCGAGGCGGGATTTTTTGCGGGCGATCGCGTTTTTGTGAAGGGTGCCACGCGCTGAGTTGCGGTCGAGGACCTTCTGGACGGCCTTGAATTCGGCAGCGGCGGCGGTTTTATCGCCGGCGAGGACGAGGGCGTCAAACTTTTTGACTTCGACCTTGACGGTTTTGCGACGGTCACGGTTGATCAAACGGCGTTTGGCGGTCTGACGGATGCGTTTATTGGCGGAAAGGGTATGGGCCACGAGACGGTTCTCCTCTAATGAATCCCTGCCGGCGCGCCATCGCCCCGGCTGAGGGAAGTCCGTTACTATCCCACAGGCGTGTCCTAAATGCAATACCGTTCAACGAGTTTTGGGAAAATCGCAGCCTCCTGCCATGATGGTGTTGTCATAAGTCCAACGTGGCAAGGAGGCTACGATGTTAAGGCTCGGCAGGGAGGCCGCCCGTATCTCGGAAGCGACGCGTC
>JBBRWV010000207.1:0-3610 GCA_038248985.1 Phycisphaerae bacterium | reverse complement strand
TCCCCCGCGTCGCGCCCGCTCCACCGCCTTCTGCGCCCGTATCGCCGCAATCCTTTGTGCTATCGGCACTTCCAACGCTTCCGTCGGCCGCGCCCCATAATCAAAGTCCGGTAATGTCACCCGTGGCAACCGCTTCGCAATCACCCGCTCAATCGTCCGCAAATCCCCCTCCTCCTCCGGCGCCACAAAAGTATAAGCATCCCCCGTCGCCGCCGCCCGACCCGTCCGTCCTACGCGGTGAATATAGTCTTCCGGAATGTGCGGGCAATCGAAATTGATCACGTGCGAAACATCCGCAATATCAATCCCCCGCGCCGCGATATCCGTCGCCACCAGCACGCGGAAACGCCCATTCTTGAACCCCGCCAATGCCGCCGTCCGCTGCCCCATTGACCGATTCCCGTGAATCGGCGCACACGAAATCCCCTTCGCTTCCAAGAAAGCCGCCAGCCGATTCGCCCGATGCTTCGTCCGCGTAAAACAAATCACCGACTCCAACCCCTCGTTCTCCAGCAGCTTAAACAACAACTGCGTCTTCAAATGCATCGCCACCGGATAAATCGCCTGCGTGATCCCCGCCGCCGGCGCCACTTGCCGGTCAATCTGTATCGACACCGGATTCTTCAGCATCTCCTGCGTCAAAACCCGAATCTCCTGCGGCATCGTCGCACTGAAAAACAACGTCTGCCGCTTCACCGGCAACATCCGCAAAATCCGCCGTATGTCTGGCAAAAATCCCATGTCCAACATCCGGTCCGCTTCATCCATGATCAGCACTTCGAGGCAGTCAAACTTCGCGTACGGCTGCTTCATATGATCCAATAACCGCCCCGGCGTCGCAATCAAAATCTCCGTCCCCGTCCGAAACGCATGTGCCTGCGGCCCCATGCTCAACCCCCCGATGATCGCCGCCCCCGATATCGACGTATGCACCGCCAGCGTGTTCGTATGCTCCAGAATCTGCAGCGCCAACTCCCGCGTCGGCGTCAACACCAATGCCCGCGCCGCCCGCTTCGTCCCATGCAACGGCTTCGTCATCAACCGATGAATCGTCGGCAGCATAAACGCCGCCGTCTTCCCCGATCCCGTCTGCGCACACGCCAGCACATCCTTCCCCTCCATCGCCGGCTGAATCGCCTGCGCCTGAATCGGTGTCGGATGAGTAAACGCCAGATCCTTGATCCCGCGAAGAAGGTCCGCATGTAAGCCGTAAGAAGAAAAGGGCATAAAGCTCCCGTAGAAAATGCCGATCCGCAAAAATCCACGGACGCCAGCAGGTGTCCCCGCGTAAGCAACTCACCATAGAGGGGATCAGCGCAAGGAAGGAATACCTTGGATCGTAGTGAAACCCCCACCCCAAAGCAAACCCCATCCCCACCTCCGCCAACACTCCATCGGGCAGTTTCCCCCGCCCAGCGGGCTGTCCATTTTTAGCCCAAAAATGCCATTCCCTATTACTCCTACCGGGATTGGGAGGAGATTGCCAAGCTTCATCTCTCTTTCCCCCTCTTTTTGGCATTCTGTCATTTTCAGCCTAAAAACGCCACTTTCCCCCTACCCTCAACCCACAAAAAAAGGCCCTGCATTCCTGCAGAACCTTTCGTCACTGGGCGCGGCAGGATTCGAACCTGCGTAGGCATAAGCCAGCGGATTTACAGTCCGCCCCGATTGGCCGCTCCGGCACACGCCCTCGGGTGAGCCGAATATCTTATCACGCCATCACTCACCTGCAAAGCGCGACCGCAATCTTATCCCTCACAACTCCTTGACCACCAAACTCGCCAACCCGCTCCGCTCCGATCGCGCCAGGGTGACGTGTCCCACCAGGTCAAACGCCTTCAACTTCTCGATCGTAAAACTTAACCCGTTGCTGTTCGCGTCCAGGTACGGATTATCAATCTGCTCCGCATCCCCCGTCAGCACCAGCTTCGTCCCTTCACCCACCCGCGAAGCAATCGTCTTGATCTCGTGCGGCGTCAGATTTTGCGCCTCATCCACAATCATAAATTGATGCGGAATGCTTCGCCCGCGAATATACGTCAGCGCCTCCAGCGACAACTTTCCGCTCTCCAGGTACCCCTGCAGTTTCGCCTCCACATTCGCCGTCTCCCCCGAATGTACCCGCCGATCGGTCAGCAAAAATTCCAGGTTGTCGAAAATCGGCTTCATCCACGCCGACAACTTCTCATCCTTCGTCCCCGGCAGATACCCGATGTCCCGGCCCATCGGCATGATCGGCCGCGCCACCAGCAACCGCTCGTAACGCTGCTCCGTAAAGCACTTGTGCATCCCCGCCGCCAGCGCCAGCAGCGTCTTGCCCGTTCCCGCCGTCCCCATCAGCGTCACCATCTGCACTTCATCATCCAGCAACAAATCTAGCGCCATGATCTGCTGCAGATTCCGCGGCGAGATCCCGAATATCGGCTTCTTCGAGCGGCTCAGCGGCAACACCGCCGCATGTGCCGGCACATACCGCGCCAGCCCTGTCTGCGATTCCTCATTCCCTACCTTGAACAGCACATACTCATTCGGCTTCAACTTCGGATCGAGCCCCGCCAAAAGCGGATCGCTGATCGGTATCCGCTTCTCTGCATACAGGCGGTCAATCACCGACGACGGCACCGTCAACTCCCGGTACCCCGTGTACAGCGTTTCGTAATCGACCTTCTGATTCTCAAAATCTTCCGTCCGCAGCCCCAGCGCATCGCTCTTGATACGTGCATTGATGTCTTTTGAAATGAAGACCGCGTGCTTGCCTTCCTTATGAATCTTGTACGCCACCGAAATAATTCGATTGTCCGGCTTGTCCGCCAGCAGCCCCGGTGCCAACTCCGCATTGCTGTTCATCACCACGCGTATCGTCCCCCCGTGCCCGTTCCACTTCACCCCGTCGTTCAAGTGCCCCTTCTCGCGCAACGTATCCAAGTTTCGGATAGTCATCCGCGCCGCCCGCCCCACGTCCGATGAATCTTTTTTGAATTTGTCCAACTCTTCCAGCACATCAAACGGGATGATGACGTGATTGTCCGCGAATGCAAACAGCGAATTCGGACTGTGCAGCAGCACATTGGTATCAAGGACAAAATATTTAATCAACGCCGAGGAACTGTTTTCTTTCGCCATCCGTGCGCGACCCTTAACAGAAGGTTTCAGTCAGGCCGGATCATGCTCCGCCACCCGCAATTCACCCGCAGGTTTTCCATAACCTGCGGTCGCCGGGCCCTATGTCCCAGTCCCTGACCGCGACCCGCTTTCGGCAAACCTCGATAAAACTCGCACTCAGTGCGGCGGGCAACGCTCAAGGACGTCGAAAGCAGATCGTTCTTCTACCGACATTGCCCGCGTTAAAAGCCTACGCTTCCCATCCTCGCGTAGCAAGCACCAAATCCGCACGAAATACCCAATTTTTCGTTATTTAACCAAAACCTCACGCTCCCGCAGCAGTCAAAACCGGCGTGTAAGTAAATACCCTTAGGGCCGGCGCATCAATAAATGTCAAATAATATCATGTCAGAGGGGCCTGTGGTTCGATGCATTGAAAGGACTAATTACGACGCGGGCAAGGAGGCCTTAGGATGGCGAATAAGTTTCAAGGACGATACGAGCCGCG
>JBBRWV010000206.1:0-3688 GCA_038248985.1 Phycisphaerae bacterium | reverse complement strand
TTTAAGCGACTCTACCCCCTGGTCAGACCCCTCTTTTACCCCCCCCGGAACCCCCTCTTTTAGCACGACTTCTGACGTTTATACCGTTAAAAAAGGCGACCTCCTCACCTCTATTGCCCGCTCTCACAAGACCTCCGTCTCCGCCATCGTGGTCGCCAACCCCGGTTTAAACCCCGATAAGCTCGCTATTAACCAGAAAATCAAGCTCCCCGCCCCCACTGTCGTCTCCTCTACCCCCTCGCGTCCCACCACCACCCGCCCCGCCACCCCATCCGTAGCATCCTCCCTCAAGCCCGGTACCACATATATGGTTAAAAAAGGCGACACCTTCGGCAAAGTTGCCCAAGCCGCCTACGGCGACTCCAAACTCTGGCGCCAAATCTGGCGCGCCAACCGCTCCGAAGTCGGCAGCCCCGAAGATCTCGCCGTCGGCATGAAGATTCGTATCCCCAGCAAATAAAGACACTTAGCAACGAACCCACATGGAGCCGTTCCGAAAATGCTCGACATCAAATTCATCCGTGAAAACCCCGCCGCCGTCAAACGTGGCGCGGAACTCAAAAATGTAAAAGTGGATATCGATCAACTCCTCCGCCTCGATACCGAGCGCCGCAACGCCCAATCGCGCCTTCAGGAACTCCAAACTGAGCAAAACAAAGCCTCCAAAGAGCTCGGCCCTCTCATGGGCCAACTCAAGAAGGAGACTGATGTTACGAAAAAAGCCGACCTCGAAAAACGCATCGAAGAACTCAAAACCGGCGGCGGCCGCCTCTCCCTTCTCAAAAACGAAATGACCTCTCTCGAGGACCAACTCAAAGCCCTCGAACCCCAGATCGAAACCCTCATGCTCACCATTCCGCAGGCCCCCGACGACGATGTCCCCCTCGGCAAAGGCCCCGAAGACAACGTCGAAACCTTCAAGTGGGGTACCCCCCGCACCTTCGATTTTGCCCCAAAATCCCACATTGAACTTGGTGCCTCCCTCGGCTTGATGGATGTCGAACGCGGTGTGAAACTCGCGGGTTCGCGCTCCTACTTCCTCACCGGTGCCGGCGCGCTCTTGCATAACGCCATAATTCGCATGGCTTTAGATTTCATGACTTTTGAGCAAAAGTTCACGCCCGTCACCGTGCCGGTCCTCGTGCGTGAAGCCGCTATGCGCGGCACCGGCTTTTTCCCCGCCGGCCGCGACCAAGCCTACCGCGTTGGCGAGATCGACGACCCCGCCGAAGAAATCCGTTTTCTCACCGGCACCGGCGAAGTGGGCCTTACCGCGTTTCATATGGATGAAATTCTCCAGGAGGCCGAACTCCCCAAGACGTATGTCACGGTCTCCACATGCTTTAGGCGCGAAGCCGGCACCTACGGCAAGGACACGGCGGGCATCTATCGCATTCACCAGTTCGACAAAGTTGAGCAGGTCGTCATTTGCCGGGCCGACAAAGAAGAATCTAAACAGTGGCACCGCAAGATGTTAAGCTTCTCCGAAGAAATGCTGAAGCGGCTCAATCTGCCGTACCGCCTTCTCCAGTGCTGCACCGCTGATCTGGGCGTCAAGAACGCCTCGATGATCGACGTCGAAACGTGGATGCCCAGCCGCAATGCTTATGGCGAAACGCATTCTGCCAGCAGGCTTTACGACTTCCAGGCCCGTCGCTGCAACATCCGCTACAAAACCGTCGAAGGCAAAACGGTCTTTGCCCACACGCTCAACAACACCGTCATTGCTTCCCCGCGCATATTGATTCCCATTCTGGAAACCTATCAGAACGCCGATGGCACCATCACGATCCCCGAGGTGTTGCGCAAGTACATGAATAACATGGAACGCATTGAACCGGTGGCCAAGTCGTAAGTAGCTTGTACATAAACAGTTGTGTAGTCAGACTTTAGCTCGCGAGGATTTTTACGAAAAACTCGCGTTCGCGCGGACCGTCGAATTCGCAAAAATAAACTCCCTGCCACTGCCCCAGCACCAGTTTCCCCGCGTCCACAATCAGCGTCACACTCGGCCCGACCAGTGCCGTTTTCAAGTGACTATCGCTGTTGCCTTCCCCATGCTCGTAATAACGTTCATTTTTCGGAATTAGCTCCCCCAGTTTCCTTAATACATCACTTTTTACATCCGGATCTGCATTTTCATTGATCGTCACCGCCGCAGTCGTATGCGGAACATACACTACCACCAGGCCGCTGGCGATTCCGGCTCGGCGCACCGCATCGCGCACCCTTGGTGTGATATCCGTGATTTCATTGCGTTGAGTGGTCGAAATTTTTTCCCGTACCAAACTCATCCGCTCATTATGCATTTTCATCCTTACGGGTGGAAGATGAAAAAGCAGAAATCGGAGATTGTCCCGCACTCGCTTCTTGACGCCTGCGCGCTCCTTACTTAAAGTGCCGACTGAGTCTCGATTCTATTTTGCCGGTTCCAATTTCTTCAGGTGATCCATGAAGTTTGAGGATATTCCCACCCCCGCAGTCTATCGCCTCAGCTTCTATCTGCGTCAACTTGAAGCCTTTCAACGGGCGGAAAAACATACCATTTCTTCGAAGCAACTGGGCGAGGCGCTCGGCTATACCGATGCGCAGGTACGCAAAGATCTGGCCTATTTCGGCCAGTTCGGACACCCAGGCATTGGGTATCGCGCGGAAGAGCTGATCGCGCAACTGCGCAAGATCTTGGGTACGGATAAAGTCTGGAACGTCCTGCTCGTGGGTGCGGGCAACCTCGGCCGCGCATTGATGGCCTATCGCGGTTTTTTGCGTAAGGGCTTTCGATTGGCCGCGGTATTTGATTCGGACGAACGCAAGGTTGGCCAGGCTTTTGGCGATTTGATTATTGAATCGATGGAACGTCTCCCGCAGATTGCAGTGGCGCAAAATGTGAAGCTCGCGATCATGTCGGTCCCGGCGGAAGCGGCCCAGCCGGTAGCGGATAAGCTCGTGGCGGCGGGTGTTCGCGGCATCATGAACTTTGCACCGCTGTCGTTGAACGTTCCGGCAGATGTGAGCGTGCAATCCATTGATTTGGCGGTGCAACTCGAGCAGCTCAGCTTCAAAATGTCGCTGGCTGGCGCGGATTTAGCTGCGCCGGAAGCACTCCCCTAAGTTTAGAATATAACTGTACTTGCAGTGATAACGCGGAGCAAAAACAGCGCTCGCGCTGGTGACCGCGGTAAAGCGGGCAGCGCGAGTTATCACTATTGTGCATCGCGAGAAACTGAAAATCGCTCGGCAAGAGGAGCGGACCTATGGACCCACCTGATCGGCAATGCTCAAGTGTTTATATTCAGCCGATAAACACTTCCGGTGGTGGGGGTACGCATTCTTCCCGACGATGATTTTGCGGCAGCTCGGTCGCCGCTTCGGTGGTGCCAATCGACCAGGCATACATCATGTCCCGGTCGTGTTCGGATGCGGAAAACCGTCTGGAATCAACGGTTTTCTCGTGATGCACACCCCTGAGAATTGGGTTTCGTTGAAGGTCTTCGAGCAGGACTGCATTATCTATTTGGGTCAACATGCTGACCTCCTTTCACCTCAACCGCGCACTCGCTTCATTGACAGCATACGTACGTTGGGGAGCGAAAAGCAAGGTTATTATCTGACTATTTGATGTTCTTTTTACTATTTTAACATTCGATCCAACCGGTGCTTTGGGGGTGGCAAAGGGAGGCGTGGGAGG
>JBBRWV010000205.1:0-3702 GCA_038248985.1 Phycisphaerae bacterium | reverse complement strand
GGTCGCGCAGAACACCATCGGCGAAACCGTGCTGAGGCCGCGGATCCGCAGCATCACCAAACTGCACAACAGCATGCCGCACCAACTGGTCGGCCTCGGCATCGTCACCGGCCTCGAGAAGACCGGGTCGAGCGACCGCGGCACCCGCCAGGCGATGCTCAACATCGTTCGCCAGCTCGGTCTCAACCTGACGATCGCCGATGTGGTCGGGGGCACTTCCACGCTGGTAACGCTGACCTGCACGCTGCCGCCGTTCGCCAAGGAAGGCCAGGAGATCGACGTCAAGTGCGAGGTGATGACCGACGCTTCGTCGCTGCGCAAGGGCACGCTGCTGCGCGCCGAACTGAAGGGCGTCGATGGCCAGACCTACGTGGTCGCCCAGGGCCCGGTGGTCGTCTCTGGCTACCTCGCCGAGGGCACCAACGCCAAGGTCAGCAAGGACGCCAACGCCTCCGGTTGGGTCCCGAACGGCGGTCAGGTCATCCGCGAGGAGCCGTGCTCGTTCTTCAGCGAGTCCGGGGCCCTGGAGCTGCAACTGCTCAACCCGAGCCCGTTCAATGCGGCAGCGGTCGCCGCCGGCGTCGCCACCACGCTCGACGGCGCCCTCACCGGCTTGCGTGACATCGAGGATGTCATCGAGGGCCACAAGGCCGTCGGCCCTTTCGATCCCCAGCTCTGGTCCGTGGTTCTTGAATCCGCGCAGCGCCACCCCGTCGGCTGCGTCCTTCTCTCCGAGATTCCCGCACGTCGCGCCCTGGAACTCGTTTACCTCGGCCTCGTCCCCGAAGCCCGCGGCTGCGGAATGGCCCGCGCCCTCATGCTGCGCACGCTCGGCATCGCCAGCCGCCGCGCTTTTGAAATCGCCACGCTCGCCGTCGATGCGGCCAACGCCCCTGCCATCCGTCTCTATCGCCGCTGCGGCTACACCCGTATCGCCAACCGCGTCGCCCTCATCAAACGCCTCGGTTAGCCTCCGCCCGATGTAATCCTGCGCCACCCCGTGTACACTTCCAACACAAAACGTTGAACCTTGAATCTTGTATGTGAGGCCCCCTGTGCCCCCACTGCCGCCCCTCCTGCCAACCTCTTCCAAATCCCGCTGGTGGTCCCGCGAAGACTTCCTCCTCCTCCTCGTCCTCGCCGCTTTACTCTTCCTCCCCGGCCTCGCCCAAATCCCCATCCTCGACCGCGATGAACCGCGCTTCGCCACCGCCGCCCGTGAAATGTCCCAAACCGGCGACTGGATCGTCCCCCACTTCAATACCAATCTTCGCCCCGACAAACCCCCCCTCCTCTACTGGCTCATGAACGCAACCTATGCCGCCACCGGCGGACCGTCCGCCCTCGGCGCCCGGCTTCCTTCGGCCATCTGTGGCACCCTGACGCTCCTCGTCGTCTACTGCGCCGCCGGCGCGCGCTTCGGACGCGTCACCGGTCTGCTCGCTGCGCTTATCCTCGGCACGCTCGTCTCCTTCGTCGCCTGGTCGCGCCTCGCCACGGCCGACAGCACCATGATCTTCTTTACCACCGTCGCCATGCACTTCCTCTGGCGCGCGTGGGAACAAAACGACTCCCCCCATCCGTCACTTCCGCTCTACCAGGTCCTGCTCTTCTGGCTCGCACTCTCCCTCGGAACCCTTACCAAGGGCGTTCCACTCCTGTTCGTCTTGGTCCCCATGATCACTCTGGCAATTGCCACCGGCCCCTCCGCCAAAATCCTCGCCCGCTGGAGAAAACACCGCCACTTCCTGCCCATCGCCATCGCGGCCTCCAGTCTCATCCTTATCACGTTCAACACCCCATCCCACTATCTCTCCCTCTTCGGCACCGTCGGCCTGCGACCGCTCCTCCTCCTGGCCTTCGTCGCGACCATCGCCTACCTCGCGCTTCACGGAAACTGGCGCTGGGTCCGCGCCCTGCGCCCCGCGCTCGGCTTCCCCATCCTCGTCCTCCTCGTCAGCGCCTGGGTCATTGCCGCGTGGGTTCAAACCCGTGGCGAACTCATCGAAGTCATGATCAAAAAGCATGTCATCCAGCGTTCCACCGGCTCCGTCGATGGCCACGCCCTCCCCTCGGGCTTTTACCTCCTGACTTTATGGGGCACGTTCTGGCCCTGGTCCATCCTCCTCATCCCCATGCTCTTCCACGCCACCAAACGTCTCCTCGGACGCGTTCCCCTCATCATCGACCGCTCGCCCTACATCTTCCTCGCCGCCTGGATCATCCCCTCCTGGATACTCTTCGAACTCGTCCAATCCAAGCTCGTTCACTACGTCCTCCCGCTCTTTGGCGCCATGGCCATTCTTTGTGCCGATACCCTCGTCGAAAGCTGGCACCAGGCCACCGAAGTCCTCGCCGCCAAATGGTTTGCCTCCGCCCGCTGGATAATCCTGACCGTCTGGTGCGCCATGGCCGCCGCCGTTCTCTATGCCGCCTACGCCCTCGCCGGCCCGCAGCTTATCTATCCGTGCATCCTCTTCGCCGCCACCCTCCTCGCCGCCGGCATCGCCAGCACCATCGCCTGGGCCCGCCCCAGTTGGCCCTTCGTCCTCGTCCTCAGTTGGGGAACCGTGCTCCTCATCGCCAACGCCGCCGTCCTCCCCAACATCTCCGCCCTGCAAATCAGCAAAATCATCGGCACGGAAATGCGCGACCTCCACACCGCCGAACCTCAATTCCGCATGGCCTTTCACGGCTACGAAGAACCCTCCCTCGTCTTTTACGCCGGCGGCACGCACATCGAAGACTGGGACACCCTCGATAATTTTCTCGAACACACCGGCTTCACTCAACTCGAGCCCCCCACCCCTTACCTGGTCGCCGTCGATGCCCCTACCTTCGCGGAAATCAAAAAACGCAACCTCCGCTACTATGACATCCGCACCGTCACCGGCATCAATCTCGCCAATTTTAAACCCACTACCGTCACCCTCTTGGCCAATACCCCGCCCAAGTCCTACGCCCCCCAATCCCGCCCCGCCACCTCAACCGCCCCTGTAACGACCACCGCGCCCGCATCGGCAACCGCTGCCACCTCCGCTCCCGCTCCCAGCACTACCCTCCCCGTGCCCTGAAAATTCAAACCGTTGCTCCCCTTCATGCCCGGCATCCCGCCAAGCACAATAAATCCCCCGCAAAAAAGGATACGGCCGCGATTCAACAATCGCGGCCGCATCAAATTGCCTTGAGGACAAATTCGTTGAGCAATTAAGCCCGACGACGGCGGGCCAGGAGGGCCATGGCGCCGAGGCCGAGAACACCCAGCGAAGCCGGTTCCGGAATATCGCCGCCAGCTGCGTCACCCTGCGAGTAGAGCTGATCCACGAACGAAAGGCCTGCGATGCCGAATTCGCTCGTCACCACCGCCGTGATGTTCTTCTGCACATCCAGCGAGGTGTAACCCTTGCCTTCAAACAGAATCTCGTCCACCAGCTTCACAGCGCTGGGCGGCTGAAGATTGTAAATCGCAAACAGCGAATCGTTCACCGTGGGAACAAACGATTCGACGACCGAAACGTAGCCCGTCGCGCCGAAGGGGGCGCCGGTCGGGGGAAGAATCGCCGGGTCGCCACGCAGATGCGCGTCGGTGATCACAAAATCGGGATCCAACACCGTCACGCGGTAACGAATCAAAGCATCCGAGGCCCCGCCGCCGGCCTGATCGAAAAACGCGCCCTGGAAGCTGATGCCCCAGAGGCCCGG
>JBBRWV010000204.1:0-3721 GCA_038248985.1 Phycisphaerae bacterium | reverse complement strand
CCACGCCGGACACCCGGTCCGCACCGGGCTTGGTCTTCACTACATCGACTTTCAGGAGCATCCCCCCCCGTAGCGACGCCCCATCGTCGATTCACGCACGAAAAAAATATTCTCAAGGTCGAACTGCGGAAGTCGGGTTAATAATCGCAACATCTTTTTGAGTCAACCAGCAATGTCGCCTTAACCTCGCTCCGAAGAATTCAGAACCATACTATTATCGGTCCCTCACCGCCCCTTCCCCACCACCGCCTCCACCCGCAACGCCAACTTCTTCTGAATCCCAATCGTCACCAGCGTCCCATCCCCCCGCCACACCACCCGCGCACCCTTAAAAAAAGTCACATACGCCGCCGACTGCTCCGTGATCTCCGCATCCACAAACAACCGCCACAACTTCCCCGCGTCGATCGCCTGAAACGCCACCCGCTTGCTGTCCGGTGACCACCCCGGCGGATTACTCGCCACGCTCAACACCGCCGTCCCCATCTCCCCATCCACACACATATGCCACTGGCCTCCCGCCTCGGCACCATAAGCCAGCCGTTTTGAATCCGGCGAAAACGCCACCGTCGAGGATCCCACATCCCCATAACGCCCGATCACCCGACCATCCAACACCATCTCACATTTCCCCCCAGTCCGCCCCGCAAAGGCATAATGATCCCCGTTCGGCGACATCACAAATGTCGAGTCCAGCACCAAATCCCACGCCGCCGCCGAAGGCTGATGCTCCTCGTACATCCGATACTTCCCCTCCCTCATCCCCACATACACCAGCCGCTCTTCCTGCCCCTGCAACCGCATAAACCGCAGCGACTCCCCCTTGATCTGCGCCAACACCGGCCCCTCCACGCCGCGCCCGCCGTCCGCCCGCGACGGATCATTCGTCATCACCTGGTAACTCGTCGTCGTCCCCTTCTTCGTCACCGCCACATACGCCCAGCGATTCCCCTCCCGCGCCACCGTCAACGAACCCCGCAACACCCCCTCCACCACCGGACCCGTAAACTCCCGACCCCTCACCTGCCACCCCTTCTCCTTCTTCCCCGCCACAAAAATCACCCCCGACGAGTTCGGCATCCACACCGACTCCCCCATCCGCACAAAATCCTCCCCCGCCTCCCCCTCGATATACATGTTCCACACCAACCGCTTCTTCGCCGCGTACGCCAGCTTCTTCCCATCCGGCGAAAATTGCACGCTCCCCTCGCCCACCCCGTCCAGCCCCGCATAATCCTTCTCCCCCAACCGCACAAACCAATCGCCCTCCTTCATATACGTAATCGCATACCGCGCCGAATCCCCCGAAAACACCAGCGGATTCGCCGGCACCCCCTCCGCCTTCCACACCACCTTCTTATCCACCCACACCTCCCACGCATCCTTCTTCTGCCCCGCATATCCCATCCGCTTGCTGTCCGGCGAAAACACCGGTGAAGTCAACGCCAAAAACGACGGCCCACGCTTGTCGTCCAAATACATCGTCAGCTCCGACTGCGGACGCGCGGCCGGTCGCTCCTCCGCCGCCCTATCCAAAAAAACCCCCCGCTCCTCCAGCGTCGGATCCCCCGCCTTCGCCGCAAATGCCAAATGCTCCCCGTCCGGCGACACCCGTATCGACTCATGCGCAATCAACAACGCCAACTTCCCGATCACCGTGTCCTTCGTCACCAGCATCCCCGGCACCCGCGGCTCTGCCGCCCCCAACGCACCCATTCCCCCCACCATTATCCCCAGCATTAATATCTTCATTCTCCATCGCATCCCCCCATCATACCCATCCCACCCGCGTTGGGTCCTCCCTTTCGCGCCCCCTCCTCGTCCTTGAAACCTGAAAACTTGAAACTTCCGCCGGCTTCTTACTACCTGCCCCCTCACCCCTCCAAACGTGCCATCCCCCCCGCCTTCGCGCATACTATCCCCGCGCCCCACCGCCTCTAACCTTAGGAAAATCATGACCACTTCCATCCACCACTTCATCCACTCCCGCCCCCCCGCACTCCACCGCGTCTGGGTCTTCTCCGACCTCCAGCAAAGCGACCCCGCCTCCGCTCGCCGCTGCATGACCATCGCCCTCAATGACTTTCACACCCTCAACCTCCCCTGCCAGCAACTCTGGTATCTCGGCGACGCCGTCGAAGGTGCCAACCTCACCCACGTCCACGAAATGACCGCCATGCAAATCGAACTCCTCCAGCCCCTCAACATCCCCCTCCGTTACGTCAACGGAAACCACGACTTTGACCTCTTCCAATTCCGCCCCGACCTCCCCGTCATCACCCCCTTCTGGAACGCCATCCGCCAAATCCCCACCTGGCGCACCACCGCTCGCCTCGAAGATTTCTACTACTGGGAAACCCTCGGCGACCTCCACATCCTCTTCCTCTCCGATCACTGCGACAGCGGCGCCTCCTCCCCCGACCACAGCCCCCGCTGGATCTCCACCCACGGCGCCTTCGCCCGCCACCAGGAAAATTACCCCTATGACGACTCCATCTACACCCAGCTCCGCGCCGAAATCGCCGCCAAAAAAGGCCCCGTCATCATCGCCGGACACGGACCCTTCCCCGGCGGCAACCGCGCCGGCGTCCTTCCCGCGCGTCTCCTCCCCCTCCCCCCCAACGTCAAACTCGTCCTCTACGGCCACGCCCACATCGGCGACGCCGGCTGCGTCCAGGAAAACCTCTTCCGCAAAATCGCTTACATCCACCATTCCAACGTCCCCCAAATCGACGTCGCCAGCCTCGAAAACCGCCGCGGCGACGCCATCCGCTCCGTCATCCTCGAAATCTACCCCGACGGTGCCTTCGGCATCCTCTTCCGTGACCACTCCCACAACCGCTGGCCTGAAATCTTCGTCCTCGCCGCCGACCGCTGATCCATGACACTCTCCCACTAACGCCCTCCCTCGTCTCCCTCCGTCGTCTCCACCCTTCTCTCACCTTGAAGGAGCCTCCCCATGCCCCCCAAACCCACCTCCCTCCTCGTCATGTGCATCCTCGCCATAATCTGGTCCTCCCTCGGCATCCTCGGCGGCCTCTGGGGCATCATCGCCCCCTTCCTCCCAATTGGGCCCCAGTCCCCCGAAATGAACGCCCTCAAACACGAAGGCCTTTATCTCTTCACCGTTCTCGGCCTCGGATGCCTCAGCCTCCTCTGCAACGTCTCCCTCCTCGCCGGTGCCATCGGCGCGCTCAAGCTCCGGAAATGGTCCCGAACGCTTCTCTTCACCTACTGTGTCGCCACCGTTGTTGTCTCCATCACAGCCCTTGGCATCCAGATGGGCTACCTCAATAATCGCATCTTCACCGCCACGTTCGCGTCCGGATCCGGCGGCGTAATGTCGCCTTCGGGGCGCGCCATAACCATAATGCGCCTCACCATGATCGTCTCCACCGCCTGCGTTCTCCTCCTCACCGTCGCCTGGCCCACCTACATCATCATCGTCCTCGCCCGTCCCAAAGTTCGCGACGCCTTCGACGGCAAATTCGTCCCCAGCAACGCCGCCTTCCCCATCGAATCCAATCCCTACGACCCCCGCTAACCCCTCTCATCCCCCTTCTCACTTCGTCCTCGCCCCCTTAGGGCCGGCGCATCAATAACTGTCAAATAATATCATGTCAGAGGGGCCTGTGGTTCGATGCATTGAAAGGACTAATTACGACGCGGGCAAGGAGGCCTTAGGATGGCGAATAAGTTTCAAGGACGATACGAGCCGCGT
>JBBRWV010000203.1:0-3734 GCA_038248985.1 Phycisphaerae bacterium | reverse complement strand
GTCGTTGAAATCCTGGGAGTCTTTACCGCTGCCGGTGGCGACGGAGAAGATCATGCCGCCGGCACCGAGGTAGGTGCGGAGCTGGTCGATCTGGCGGGGAGTGAACTTAGGATCGGTGGTGCCGGTGATGAAGAGTGCGGGGGCGTCGAGCCATTCGTCGGTATCGACGGTGAAGGGGACGACCTGCCAGTTGAAGGGGCGTTCGAGCTGGCGGCCGACTTGTTCGGTGAGGAAGGCGAGGTCGCGGATGCGGGGGTTCCAGTTGCCATCGTATTGGAGTTTGTTGAAGAGGACGGGGTTGCGTCCCCGGGCGAGGAAGAGGAGGGCGAAGGCGGTGGAGACGGAATCGTTTTTGGATTCATTGGCGGTGGGCGCCCAGGATCCGTTGTTGGGGTTTTGGGCTTTGACGAGTTGGGTGGCACCTTCGAGAAACCAGTTGGTGCGGTCGAAAAATTTTCGACCGGAGAGGAGACCGGCGCGTTCGACGGCGTAGAGGGCGTAGACATCGTCGGAGAGGGGGGCGTAATTGCGGGCGAGGGCGGCGAAGGCTTTGTCGAGGATTTCATCGGGCTTGGGTTTGAGGCGGACGGTGTGGTCGTTTTGTTCGTTGCTGACGAGGATGCAGGAGATGCCGGCGCCGATGAAGGCGGACTTGGCGGGTTTGTCGGCGGTATAGCCCCAGCCGCCGTCGGGGAGAGCGGCGGTGCGCCAGTAGAGTTCGGCTTTTTTCCAATAGTCGGCGGGGATGGGGATGCCGGCTTCAAGGGCGGACCACATGCCGAGGTGAGCGTACTGGGTGTTGGAGTTGTCGTGCCAGCCATCGATGGCGAGGGTGTAGCCGTGGGCGCCGGATTTTTGCTGGGCTTTGACGAGGAGTGCGGAGGTGCGTTCGATGGCTTTTATGACTTCGGGTTTCGGGGGAAGGAGTTGGAGGGCGCTGAGTTGCAGGCCGGCGGCGTAGGTTCCGTTGGGTTGGAGTTTGAGGACGAAAGCGATGGGTTCTTGGAGATCGTCGCTGAAGGGTTTGAGACGGCGGTCGGTGGAATTTTGGCCGACGTGGAGGAGGGCGAAGAGGGCGAGGGAGGTTTCGCCACCGTAGTGTTGGTCTGGGCGATCGGGAAAGGTTTTTTCCCAACATTTGGTTTTGGGGTCGCGGGCGGCGAGGAGGAAATCGACGCCGCGGGAGATGGCGGCGGTGACCTGGGTGTCGGTGTGGGGTGGGGGGGGGGCTTCCTGGGCGTGAGCGGGGCGCGGAAGGAGGGTGGTGGCAGTCGTTAAGAGTAGTGCTAGCCAAGAGTTATGGCGTATGTGCATCGTATTCGCCTGAGACGTGGGTCGTCTGATAATAGCTTATGTATCAGCATTGGGGAATTCTTTTATTTCGTTGGGGCACGAAATTCGCTATGTTGTTATGTTAACCATCGGTCAAATCGGGTGTCTAGCAGCGGTATAGCCCCGTTTTTCTAGTTTTCTGCAAGTGAGAATCGAATGCCAAGTGTGTCTTCTTCCGCATTTGTAAGCGTTAGCATCGTCGTACCGACGTACAAGGAAGCGGAGAATTTGCCGATTTTGATTCCGCAGGTGGCGGCGGCGATGCGGGCGCGGGGGTGGATGTGGGAATTAATTGTAGTGGATGACAACTCGCCGGATGCGACGGTGGCGGTGTTGGAGGAATTGCAGAAGACATTGCCGAACGTGCGGTATCTGGTGCGGACAAAGGAGCGGGGGCTTTCATCGGCGGTATTGGCGGGGATTTCGCTGGCGCATAACGATTATGTGGTGGTGATGGATGCGGATTTGTCGCACCCGCCGGAAAGTGTGCCGGATTTGGTGGACAAATTGCTGCGGGATGAAGCGGATTTTGTGATTGGGTCGCGATATGTGGAGGGCGGGCGGACGGAAGATTGGTCGGCGTTTCGGTGGTTGAACAGCTATATTGCGACGCTGATGGCCAAACCGCTGGTGGGGACGGTGCGGGATCCGATGGCGGGTTTTTTCGCGATGCGGCGCGAGGCGTTGAGGACGGCGGACGCGTTGAATCCAATTGGGTACAAGATTGGATTGGAACTCATTGTCAAGACACACATTACGCGTGTGGGGGAAGTGCCGATCGTGTTTCGGAACCGGCAGCATGGGGAGAGCAAGCTGACGTTGAAGGAGCAGTTCCGGTACCTGGAGCATTTGTCGCGATTGTTTGATTACAAGTTTCCGAAGGGTTCGCCGCGGGTTAAGTTTTTGATTGCGGCGGGGTGCGGGACGGCGGCGTGTTTTGGGGCGGTGGCGACGTCGGAAGCTGTGGGGCTGCCGGGGTTTGTGTCAATTGCGGCGGGGCTGATGGGGATGATTTTGGTGACGCTGGCGTTTTTTGTGCGGTACGTACGGACGCAACGGGATTTCCTGGTGATGCGGAATCCGTATTCGGAGTTTGCGTCGATATCGATGGCAGAGTTTTTGGCGGGATGGGCGTTTGCGATCTGGACGAACCCAGCGAACGTGTATCTGCAGATGTCCGTAGGACTTACGATTTTGTTGTTAATGCGATACACGCTGCGGAAGGTGTTTCTACATGATATTCGGGGGATTCGTGGGACGCCGAAGGAGTCGGCATCGCGGAAGCTGGAGCTGGTGGGAGCGCGGTTTTCGCGGGCCTCGGCTTAGTTTTTAGGGGGGAGGGAGGACCAGTCGGTGGTGTCTTTGTGGAAGGCATACCAGGCGAAGAGGAAGGTGTGGAGGGTGATGGGGTGGGAGGGGGTGGTGGTGGCGGCGTGGAGATTTTCTGCGGGGATGGCGCGCCAAAGCAGGGTGGGTGCAGTGGTGGAAGTAGTGGTGGAATAATGGGTTACGGCGATGTGCAACTTTTTGAGTTGGGGGCCGGGCCAGAGGGGGGCGACGGGGAATTTGAGTTGATCGTCGGCGTAGTAGAGGTTGTAGGGTTCGCGGCCGTACTGTTTTTTGAGGGTGCGGAGGCCGAGGAGGGCGAGGGTGGTGGGGTGTTTTTTGCGCCACTGGCCCCAAGTGGTGAGTTCGTAGGGAAGGAGGTTGAGGGGGGTGTTAACTTGGGGGCCGGAGATGGCGCGGAGGGCGAGTTGGGACCAGAGGGATTCGTCGCGGGGGTTGGATTGGCGGTCGTACATGATGAGGTTGGAGTTGTAGAGGAGGCCGGAAACCCCGAATTCTGGGGCAGAATCGGGGTTTTTGGTGAGATTTGAGCGGCGGTCGAAGACGACGATGCTGTCGCAGAGGGGGGAATAGGAGATGGCGACGGGGGTGCGGGAAGGTCCGTCGCCGAGGAAGTCGTTGCAGAGTTCGTGGACGGCGAGAACGCGGACGGGGTAGGCGCGGGACTCGGCACCGATAGTTAGTCCGATAATACGGTCTTCAGGGACGAGGAAACGGATATGTTCGTTTTTGGTGATGAGGTCGACTTGTTCGGGGGTGGCGGTTTCGGCGAGGGCAGAGGGGATGGCGCGGATGCCGTCTTTGGAGATGCCGACGGCGAGGAGTTGGTCGCGGGGGATGGTGAGATTATTGAGGTAAAAGCCGTAGGTATCAGGGTTTGCGCCATCGCCGACGGCGGAGCGGAAGCCGGTTTGCCAGACGGGGAGGAGGACGAGGAAGGCGGCGACGAGGGTGAAGAGGAGGGAGACGAGGAGGACCCACCCGCCGGAGGAGAAGGTGAGGAGGGAGGTCTTTTTGGGAGGGGGTGAAGAGGTCATAAAGAGCCTAAAAGAGAG
>JBBRWV010000202.1:0-3739 GCA_038248985.1 Phycisphaerae bacterium | reverse complement strand
CGTCTTCGGTCATAACATTCGCTGGACCAAACCACGCACTTCCCGCCCAAACCGCCCCAACATCCGGAAAACTACCCATGAAACCGCCCCTTTCCCTCCCCCAGACTCCCTCCAACTCGCCCCTATCCCCACTCTTCACCGCCCGCTTAATCCGCACCGCCCGCTTCCCCTTATACTGCCCAATCAACCCCGTGTATTTGTTCTTCCCCTCAATCTGCACAATCATTTCCGAACTCGCTGGCTTGTCCAACTGAATAATGTCCCCCGACGCCAAATTCATCAGCTCCTCCGCCTTGATCGTCGTATGACCCAACAGCACCTTCACCATCAGCGGCGCACCTGACAAATTCTTCTGCATCGCCTGCAAGTGCATGTCCGAATTCGTCTTCTTCGTGTACGTAAACCAGTTCTGCTGGCTCAGCTTGCTCATCACCGGCTCAATCACGTTGTACGGAATGCACAAACTCATCGTCCCCGCACGATTCCCCATCTTGATCTCAAATCCAATCACCACCACCACCTCGTTCGGCGGCACAATCTGCACCAACTGCGGATTGCTCTCCGTCTCCGTCAAATCAAACGCAATCGCCGTGATCGCCGACCACGCCTCCGCCAGATTCGTCAACGCCCGATCCGTCAAACGCTTCACCAGCCGCCACTCAATCGCCGTCAGCGGCCTCTGCGGGATAAACAAGTCCGCCGACGATCCCCCCAGCAACCGGTCAATAATCGGATAAATGATCAAAGGCGAGATTTCCAGACACATCTGCCCATCTAAAGGCTTGGCACTCAATAAATTAAAACACGTCGGGTTCGGCAGCGCATGAATGAATTCCGAAAACGTCAACTGCTCAATATTCGCGACCGACACTTCCACAATCGTCCGCAAATACCCCGAAAGGGCCGCCCCAAAGTTGCGGCTGAACCCTTCATGCAACGCCTCCAACGCCCGCATCTGATCCTTTGACACCCGCTCCGGACGCTTAAAGTCGTAAGTGCGTATCTCTACATCAGTTATGCGCTTGTTGCGAGAAAAAACCTTGGCCGCAGTCTCCTCTTTGACCGCCCCCAAATCCACGGCCGCCAGCAAGGCATCCACTTCCGATTGATCAAGTACATCAGGCATCTTCGTTCGTCATCCATGACAGTAGCGCGGAGTTGTCTTCATGACTTATCGGACAATCCCCAGGTCAAACTTAAGCCCACCCCCTCCTCCCCTTACAGGGAAAAAAATAGAGCGGGAGGAGCCTGCACCCGCGTAATTTCGCAGCGGTCTCGCAGTGGCCTCTCTGACCCTCGATACGTTGGACTGAACGCACGGAAAATTCCATCTATTCCCCAAATTTCCCCCTTGACATTCACCCAAACAAATGCCATACTAATCCGTAAGCAATAAGTTCGGCATCGATCCCAATGTATGACGAGTTCAGGGAACCAACAAAGGGGGGGAATCTCAATGTCCATGCTCACCTGCACCACCATGCCATGCTCACCCCCTCTACCCCCCCCTCCACCCCCTTCAACACCCCATTCACCCCCCTCCAATCCCTCCCCGAAACCCCCTCTCCCACCCCTTTCCACCACCTTCTCACTGCCCTTTCCCTCCGCATCCTCTTCACCCCCTCCTCGGTTTTGCTCAACATCGTCAAAAATATGGCGGTCTACCTGATTCTATTGCTCCATTCACTCCGCCACCCTGGCGGTCTACCTGCAATCATTGCCTTTTTCGCTTCCAAAACCGCAAAATTCCCCAAAACCCCCGCAAATTCGCCCCGTTTCTCCCCACCAATCCCCCCCAGCCCGGGCCGAAAACCACTCAAGTGGCGATCTACCCCCCATCCTCCTCCACCCCGACCCGTTCCCCTACACCCTCAACCTCGCTATGATGCTCGACTCGCAGTTTCCAAAGAGGACCACACAACCCATGGCTGATATTCTCATCCGCAACTTCTGCATCATCGCCCACATCGATCACGGCAAGTCCACACTCGCCGACCGCCTCCTCGAGCGCACCGGCGCCATCACCCAGCGCGAAATGGAATCCCAATTCCTCGACGACATGGACCTCGAACGCGAACGCGGCATCACCATCAAAGCCTCCGCCGTCAGCGTCTTTTACACCCACCCCGACACCAAACAAAAATACCTCTACAACCTCATCGATACCCCCGGCCACGTCGATTTTCATTATGAAGTAGCCAAAGCCCTCCAAGCCTGCGAAGGCGCACTGCTTCTCTGCGACGCAACCCAAGGCGTGCAAGCCCAAACGGTAGCGAACGCCTACGCCGCAATCGATCAAAATCTCGAAATAATCCCCGTGATCAACAAAGTGGATTTGCCTTCCGCCCGCCCCGACGAAGTAGCCGAAGAAATGGAGCAAGTGCTGGGGATTGATGCCTTGATGTGCGCCCCGATTTCCGCCAAAACCGGCCAGGGCGTGGACGAGTTATTAAAACTAATCGCCGAAAAACTGCCCGCTCCCAAAGGCCGCCGCGATGCGCCCCTGCAATGTTTGATCTTCGATTCCAAGTACGACGACTACCGCGGCGTGATCGTCTACGTCCGGGTGATTCACGGAATTTTAACGGTGGGCCAAAAGATCCGAATGATGGGCGCCAATAAATTATTCACCGTGACCGACATCGGCAAGTTCATGCCCAAGCCGACGAAAGTGGCCGAGATCGGCGCCGGCGAAGTCGGCTTTTTGGTAGCAAACATCAAGACCATTCAGGATGTAACGATTGGCGACACGATCACCGATGCGTTAGCGCCCGCCGCCGAAGCGTTGCCCGGTTACCGCCCGCCGAAGCAAATGGTGTTTTGCGATTTTTATCCCGGCGCGGATACCGAGTACACCCAGCTGCGCGATGCCCTCGAAAAACTGCGGCTAAACGACAGCAGTTTCACGTTCGAGCCGGAAACAAGCGATGCGTTGGGGTTCGGTTTCCGGTGCGGGTTCTTGGGGTTATTGCACATGGAAATTGTGCAGGAACGTCTGGAGCGGGAGCACAAAATCGAAGTAATTCAGACGGCTCCGACGGTGCCCTACGAAGTGCTAATGCCCGACGACACGGTGAAGATGATCGATTCCGCAAGCGAGTTGCCTGACCCGTCGAAGTTCAAAGCGTTGCGCGAGCCGATGATCAAGGCAAATATCATTGTGCCGGCGAAGAACATTGGTGACGTGACCCAGTTGTGCATTGATCGCCGGGGGATTTATGTGAAGACCGAATTCATCAATGCCGACCGCGTGATGTTGGAATACACGATGCCGCTGGCGGAAGTGATTTTCGATTTTTTTGACAAGTTGAAGACCGCGACCCAGGGTTACGGAACGCTGGATTATGACTTGATCGGGTTTCACGAAGATGACCTGGTGAAGATGGATATTTTGGTGGC
The DNA here is from genome assembly GCA_038248985.1 of Phycisphaerae bacterium. GTDB lineage: Bacteria > Planctomycetota > Phycisphaerae > WQYP01 > WQYP01 > JBBRWV01. The sequence continues at coordinate 340 of JBBRWV010000202.1, read as the reverse complement.
GGGAGACAAGATCGCGGCCTTGAGTTTGATCGTGCATCGCAGCAAGGCGGAGAGCCGGGGCCGGGCAATCATCAAGAAGTTGAAGGAGGAGATCTCGCGGCACTTGTTTGAGGTGGCGTTGCAGGCGGCGATCGGGAGCCGCGTGGTGGCGCGGGAAACGATCAGTGCGATGCGGAAGGACGTAACCAGCAAGTGCTATGGCGGAGACATCAGCCGTAAGCGCAAATTGTTGGAGAAGCAAAAGGAAGGCAAGAAGCGGATGAAGCAGGTGGGCCGGGTGGAGATCCCGCAGGAGGCGTTTATGGCGATTCTTGAATCGGGGGATTGACGGGGGGTCAGT
>JBBRWV010000201.1:0-3905 GCA_038248985.1 Phycisphaerae bacterium | reverse complement strand
GCTGCATCTGGTTGATCCCGGGGGCTCTTGCGCAAGGACCGCCGGGAAAGAACGCGAAACCAGAGAACCAACCCCCGGATAAAACAGAACTCGCGATCGCGCCGGCCAAGGTGGACGTGCAGCCGGTCGCGCACGACGAGGAAATCCGCAAGCGCCTGCAAAGCGTGCTGGAGGCCACCAAATGGTTCGTTGACCCGCGGGTCCAGGTCGATGCGGGTGTTGTGTTTCTTTCGGGGCAGGCGGACACCGAAGAGCTAAGGAAGTGGGCCGGCGATCTGGCACGCAATACGCAGGACGTGGTGGCCGTCGCCAATCGGATCGACGTAACCGAGCCGTCCGCGTGGGATTTCGCGGCGACGCGAAATGGGATGACCACGTTGTGGCGAGATTTCCTGCGCGCCCTTCCGTACATCGTTTTCGGCCTGTTCATTTTGCTCCTATCCGCCGGTGCGGGGTGGCTGGCGGCGCGGGGGACGCGGGCGTTTTTCCGCAAGCGCGTCCGCGCAAAACTTCTGCTGGGCGTCGTCGCCTGGGGAGCAGGTCTTCTTGTTTTCCTCGCTGGCGCCTACGTGGTCCTACGCGTCTCCGGTCTGACCCAGCTCGCGCTGACGATCGTGGGCGGCACCGGACTGGTCGGACTCGCCGTTGGCATCGCGTTCCGCGATATCACGGAGAACTTCCTTTCCAGCATATTTCTCAGCGTCCAGCGCCCGTTCGAGAGCGGCGACCTGATTGAGGTTGCCGGCGTCCTGGGGTTCGTTCAGCAACTGAATATCCGCACGACCGTGCTCATGACGCTCAGCGGCAACATCGTCCAGATTCCCAACGCCCTGGTCTATAAGAGCGTCCTACGCAACTTCAGCGCCAACCCGAACCGGCGAGAGGACTTCGTCGTCGGCATCGGTTACGACGATCCCATCGACAAGGCGCAGGAAGTCGCCCGAAAAGTGCTCGCCAGTCATCCGGCCGTTCTGAACGACCCGGAGGCATGGGTACTGGTAGATAACCTCGACAAGGCCACGGTGAATCTGCGCATCTACTTTTGGCTCAACGGTGAAGCTCATAGTAATCTGAAGGTGCGATCCTCGGTCATCCGCCTGGTGAAGCGCGCTTTTCAAGAAAGCGGCATCTCGATGCCTGACGAGGCACGCGAAGTCATCTTCCCGCGCGGCGTTCCCGTCACCATGCTCAACGGACAATCAGACCAGACCGGAGAAACCAGGCAAGCCAGCGAGGCCGATCGGCATCGGATGTCGGATCGCGAGAAAACCTCGACGGGCGAGGATGAGGTGTCCACAAAGGCCGAGGGCGGGCTTGCAAGTGAAGCGGCAGAAATCCAGGAACAGGTACGAAAAGCCCAACCCCTGGATGAGCAGGAAAATCTCCTGAAAGCTGTGCCAAAAGTCCGAGCCGCCCAATGATGCGGCCATTTTTCGGCAGTGCGGTGTATGCTCATTCACATGGCGATGTGGAACTATCGTCCGACACTCGCAGTGACGGCCATGGCCACGATCCAAAGAGACGAACGTCTCTCGGTCACGATATAACGGTCTGATTGCGCAGCCCACACGACCCTTACGCCGCCGCCCGCATCGTCGGTGTCCCAATCGCAGCGGCCGCCGCGCCGATCGCGCCGTCCTGCAGGGCGAAACTCATCGGTGCGCTGGCGATACTGGTTTCACCGCGGGCACTGGCCGCAGCGCCGCACGGCGCCACCTACGGAACCGTCGTAGTCAACGGGCTGCATATCGCGTATCGGGAGGCAGGCAATCCCGCCAACCCGAAGCGCGTGCTGCTACACGGTTATCCCGCGTCCTCACACCAGTACCGCGATCTGCCGCCCGCGCTGGCTGACCAATTCCATGTGATCGCCCGTTAGCGCTCTTGGCGTCAATACCGTTCGACACGTCGGTTGTAGTGGGGATGCGGACAATGGTTTTTTCCGGCAATAGCGTGTGCGGTTTCAGTGGCTCGGGCCAAGTCCTCTTCTCCCGGCATCACGCCCTTCCTTCTCACCCTTCCTTAAAAAAAAGTGCGAGTCCCGCAGGCCGCACCGCGCATGTTTCGCTTTCTCCCTCGAAGTTGATTGCCATTCTCTCCTCCTCCCCCAGACTTCGAAGTCCCATTTTTACCACTTACCCAAACCCTCATCTCCTACATTTCCTATCGGGATTGGGAGGAGATTGCCAAGCTTCATCTCTCTTTCTGCCGTTTTTTGGCATTCTGTCAATTTCGCCCCAAAAACGCCACTTTTATACCCTCTGACCCCTTCCAATCCCCACAATTCCCATCGACGAAGAGCCCAGACAGCCAACCTTCATCTCTCTTTTCCCCGCGCATCTGGCATTCTTGATCCCCCTCCTTCTTAACAACCGACCCCACCCATCTCAGTCCAGAGGCATATCGATATCCCGCATCGTCGGCCCACCCAGTTTCCCGCCCCGCTCCTTCCCCGTCTGCTGCTCAAAACTGCTTTCCTTCTTCTCAATCACCGTCTGCGGCACCCCGCCCGTCTCAGACACCATCACCTTGCTCCGTCCCAGCGACACCAGTCCACCCAGCACCAACAGCCCAATCGCCAGTTCCACCGGAAAACCATTCCGTTCCATGTCACGCTCCTTCAATGAACTCCCCTATTCTCCCCGACCCTACTCCTCCAAGCAATACGTTGCGTTACAATACCCTCCATGAAATACCTCCCTCTAATCCTCCTCCCCCTCCTCACGATTCATCTTCTCGCCCAGACCACCGCCCCCAAGCCTCCCGAGAATCCCTGGGGCGCACGCTCCGCCGTCACCCCCCTCCAAGCCCGCATCACCCTCCCCTCTCCCGCCACTCAAGGCGGCCTCCTCACCCCCACCATCGACCTCCGCAACACCTCCGACACCCCTCTCAAGCTCACCAACATCCGCATCTGGCTGCTGCTCTCCCAAGGCAAAGACAAAATCCTGTTCACCGAAGCCGCCCCCATCGAGCCCTCCCGCAAACTCGACGCCAGCGATCTCCGCACCTTCCCCTTCGCAGCCTCCACCCTCAAAGTCTTCAACTACGATCCCAACTACGACATCAAGGACGGCGTCCCCGCCGCCAAAAACGACAAACCCCTCACCTCCCTCGGCACCCTCAACCAACTCCTCCCGACCGGCCGCGTCCGCATCAAAGCCTTCGTCGTCGTCACCACAATTATCAAGAACAAAGAATTCACCGACGCCATCCCCACTAACACCCTCGATGTCAGCGTCGCCGACAGCGATTTCGCCAAACTGGACGATACGGCAAAAAAAGCCGCCGTCGACGACATCCTGCGTCACTTCAAAGGCGACGCCGTCGCCGGCAAATCCGCTTACGACAAATCCCTCAAAATCGGCGACCCGCTCGTTCAACCCATCATCGATGCTTTGTCCACCGAACTTTCCGAGCACGGCCGCATGTGGGCCGTTTCCACCCTCATCGACCTCAACGACAAACGCGCCATCCCCCCACTCATCAAGGAACTGGAAACCGGCGGCGGTGCCGCATACGTCATCGCCTATCACGGCCCGCGCATGAAAAACGCTGACCTGCTCGCCGCGATCGAAAAATGCGCTGCCGAATCCAAAGACGCCAAACTCCTCGCCTGGGCCGCCCGTGGCTTGGGAAAGTCAGGCAAATCGCTCAACGCCAAGTCTCTAGAAACAATGGTGACCCAATCCGACCCCGCCGGTCGTCTGGAGGCCATCGACATTCTTCTGGAACAGAAAGATAAGACCACACCCACTCTTCTCGCCAAACTCATTAACGATACTGAGCCTACCACTACAGCGCACCTAAAGCTCAAGACTTCGAGCCTGTCTTACCGATGAGACCTCCAGACATGGAGGTCGCGTATGTTGCCCGAGCAGATCACGGGGTTGGCCCCGGCGTTG
>JBBRWV010000200.1:0-3912 GCA_038248985.1 Phycisphaerae bacterium | reverse complement strand
TCTTCCACACGCGGCTCGTATCGTCCTTGAAACTTATTCGCCATCCTAAGGCCTCCTTGCCCGCGTCGTAATTAGTCCTTTCAATGCATCGAACCACAGGCCCCTCTGACATGATATTATTTGACATTTATTGATGCGCCAGCCCTAAGTGGCTGGAAGTCGCGGGATTTTTTGCGCCGGATTCAGAGCCGTATTTTGAAAACTGGAGATCGATTGTTGAGGAGGCGGGGCAGCGGTATGGGGCGGCGGTCGCGGGGTGGTGGTTTGATGACGGGGCGGTGACGTATCAGTATCACCGGCCGGATTGGCCGGTGCTGACGCGCGCGGCGAAGGCGGGTCATGCGGGGCGGGTGGTGACGTATAACGCGTGGGAGTTACCGAGCCCGACGGAGTTTATGGATTACCATGCGGGCGAGTTCAATGAGGATCCAAGCTTTGGCGGGCATCTGGCGGCGACGGATGGCGGGATTTTGCGGCGCGGGCCGTATGCGGGATTGCTGGCGAGCAGCGCGATGGTGGGGGAAGACGATTGGGTGCATGGGACGGAGAACAAGGAGATTGGGGCGTTGCGGTGGACGGCGGGGGAATTGGCGGAGTTGCTGAGGGGATTTCGGGCGCATCATGCGGTGCCGATCATCAACCTGCAGATTTACCAGGACGGTTTTTTTTCGGAGGGGAGCATACGGACGTTTGCGGAGGCGTGCGCGATGTTGAAGGTGGGGAAGTAGCGGGGGAGGAAGCGCGGGGATGTGGTGTTAGGTGGAGGATTCGGCGCGGTAGGCTTCGGCGAGGAGTTCGATGACGTGGCGGACGGGGACGGGTTTGTCAGTGCGATTGAGGCTGCGTTGGATATGGAGTTGGCAACCGACGTTGGCGGTGAGGATTTCGGCGGCACCGGTGCGGCAGATGTTGCGGGCTTTGCGGTCGCCGAGTTGCTGAGCGTAGACGGGTTGGCTGAGGTTGTAGGTACCGGCGGCACCGCAGCAGAGGTCGGTTTCGGGGAGTGGGACGAGGCTGAGGCCGGGGATTTGCTGGAGGAGGGCGCGCGGGGCGAGGGCGATTTTTTGGGCGTTGAGGAGATGGCAGGGGTCGTGGTAGGTGACGGTGCGGGTGATGGAGGCGCGCGGGGGATGGAGACCAACTTCGGCGAGGAGTTCGGTGATGTCACGCATTTTGGCGACGACGGAGGCGGCGGAACTATCGCGGTCATCGGCGAGGACGTGATGGAGAGATTTGAGTTGGGCGCCGCAGCCGGCGATGGGGGAGACGAAATAATCGTTGCCGCGGGAGGCGAGGAGGGCGACGAGTTGGCGGGCGAATTTTTGGGCGGACTGGGGATCGTTGGCGTGGGCAGCCATGGCACCGCAGCAGGGTTCGTTGGCGAGGAGGTGGACGTCGAAGCCGTTGCGGGCGAGGACGAAGGCGCAGTCGCGGTTGAGGGATTTTGAGACGACGCTGCCGACGCAGCCCTGGAGGAGAACGACGGTGCCGCGGCGCGGGGCAATGGCGGGGGTGAAGGTAGGCGGGGATTTTTCGAAGAGCGGGGTGGGCGGGAGCATGGCGGACATGGAGCCGAGGGGAGCCGGGAGGATTTTTTCAGTGGCGGCAATGAGGCGTGAGAGGCCGAGAGCGCGGGCGATTTTGAGGGGGATGGTGGTGAGGGCGACGCGGCGGGGGAAGGGGAGGATGTGCGTGACGAGCCAGGCAAGGAGGGGGTTGCGCATAGTTTTGTGCGGGGTGGTGGAACTGCTGAGAGGGCCGCCACCGTCGGAGGCGGATGCGGGGCTAAGGACGGCGGCGGCGATTTGGGGGCGCACGGCTTCGAGGATGTCATGATAGTGGACGCCGCTGGGGCAGGCGGGCTCGCAGGCGCGGCAAGCGAGGCAGGAGTCGAGGTGATTGAAGAGGGAGTCAGAAGGTTGGACGCGGGCATCGACGGCGGCTTTCATGAGATAGATGCGTCCGCGGGGGGATTCGGCTTCGTCGCCGGAGAGGACGTAGGTGGGGCAGGCGGGGAGGCAGAGGCCGCAGTGGATGCAGGCACTGAGTTTGTCATGGATCTCGGGGGAGACAGCGATGGGAAGGGGATGGGGCATGGAGGGGGAAATCCTTTGGGAAGGGCGGGGGTCGCGAAGGAATCTTAACCGCGAAGGATGGGTGAGACGAAGTACCGCGCGTGAACGGGGCGCGGGCTGAGGGTTGAGGCGGGAGCGTTTACGGAGGTGCGGGTTCAGACGAGGTAGATTTTTTCGCCGGGTTTGATGGGTGGTATTTGGGCGGCTTTGAATTTGAGATCGTCGGGATAGAGGGCGAAGCGGGGGTTGATTTCGATGATACAGTCGGGGGAGCCGTCGGCTTTTTTGGGAATTTTGACGCCGACGGCTTCGAGCCATTGGGCGTTGCGAAGAGTGGTGAGATCCGAGCTGGTTTGGGGGGAATCGATGCCGTCGGCGTTTTTGATGGGGGCGAATTCGTCGAGGCGGTCGGTTTCGTAAATGATGCTGGTGGTGGTGAGGGGGAGGGCGTCGAAGACAAAGGTTTCGAGTTTGACGGCGTTGGGTTTTTCGAGCTTGAGGGGCTGGCCAGTTTCGAAATCGATACAGGGGATTTTCTTTTCCGCGCGGTGATAAGGAAGGGCGAATCCGTGGCGGTTGATCTGGTCGACGAAATCGACGCGGAGGGCGTGGAGGGCGATGGAGCCGGCAAGGAAACGGAGTTGGCCGTTGATGCGTTCCTCGGCGAGTTCGTCGGGGAGGTCGGAGTATTCAATGACGGTGAGTTTTCCGTCGATGATGCAGAAGTTTCCGAGTTTTTCCTTGCCGTAGGCTTTGGGGAGCATCTTGGACGACATTTGCGCGCCGTCGATATCGTGGAGGCCGATGAAGAGTGGATCGATGCAGCGGACGATGGGGTTGTCGACCTGGAAGTAGGAGATTTGCGTGATGCCGCGTTTTTTCATATCGGCGATGGCGCCGGATTTGTAGAGGGCGAGGAGCGAGCCGCCGTGGCCGTTGGGGGAGAGGGCAAGAGAATCCGGGGCCTGGAGGAGGAGGCGTCCGTCGAAGGCGATGGCGGGGAGTTGGTCTTGCGGGAAGAGGATAACGTCGGCGGGGTTCATGCCGAAGTGATTATTTTTTTGCCAGAAGGCGCGGGTGGCGGCGTCGTTTTGCGGGGAGGTCATGATGTAGAGGGGGATGGGTTTGCCGTAGCGGTGGCCGAGGGCGAGGAGGTAGTCGGCGAATGTTTGGAAGAGGGTGCGGTGTTTGACGGGGGTGGAGGGGTAGGTGCCTTTGGGTCCGTCCCAGCCGAGGCGCGTGCCCTGGCCGCCGGCAACGACGAAGGCGGCGATTTTTCCTTCGCGGAGGAGTTGTTCACCGCGGCCGAAGGCTTCGCAGTATTTTTGTTTTTTGGAGGGGTCGGTGGGTTTGTTTTCGTACCAGGGGGCGGGTTTGACATCGCCCTTGAGAGAGAACTTTTCCGGATGCTTGACGACGGTATTGACGAGTTGGTTGATGAGGTCCCAATCGAGGGCCTTGAGCTGGGCGAGGAACTGATCTTGTTGTTCCTGCGAAAGGGTGGGAAGGAATTTGAGGATGTGGGACTGACCGACGGCGTTGATTTTGGCGGCGGTGTTAGCGAGGTCGACTTCGAATTCGTAGCCCATTTGATCTCCGGTTTGGTTATGGATTTTTTGATGGACGGGTATTGTAGCGAGAGAGGAAATTGATCACCAGATGCTGTGTCAACGGCAAATAGAAATGTCCGCTTTTTCGGCAGATAGAAATGTCCGCTTTAGGCGGCGCGAATTACCACCCCTTGTAGCACGGGTTTGCGCCACTGGTGATTCGCCGCTGGACGGCGATTCGGCGGGTTCTTTACACTGCTCACGCCGGCGGGAGGACAGGGCAACGC
>JBBRWV010000199.1:0-3953 GCA_038248985.1 Phycisphaerae bacterium | reverse complement strand
GTAGGTCTTGCCGTCGAATTTTACGATGAGATCGATGCCACCGTCAGGATTGGCCCCGCCGAAACGCTGAACCTCGAAGCCGCATTCGGCGAAAAGAGCCGCGATAAACTTCTCGAATTGAAACCAGTCCAGTGCTCGAACGCGCTCAATGGGTTTCGTCGCGGGTTTTGGCGCTGGTGGGACTGACTCCGGGAGAGGGTGACTGGATCGTTCAGTGGGTGGAGGCGCAGATTGCAATGGATTACTGACCCGGTGGCGAACAACAGGCGTTGGCGAGAAGGGGTTCCGGCGTGTGCGGACAATCAGGGCAAAGATAATGGCAAAGGTAAGAATACAGAGGATCGTCACGACCGCGACAAAGAGAACGCCGCGAAGAACGGGAGCCGCGGCCATGCCGGCGACAAGCAAGACTGCGAGTTGTGCGATTGGTACTGTTGGCGAATCGGATTGGCGGCGGGCCATCCTTCATTTAGCGGCACAACGACGGCGCGGTTTTAGCCGGAACGTGGGACGTCCATCTAATTCGCGGTTACAGGAAAGCGGTGCGATTGAACAAGAAAGCTGCAAAGGCGAGCGGGCGGGCAGTGCCGCGACACAGCGATTGGCGTTTTCGTATCACGTCGGTCCGCCGATCACGAATGCTGATCCGGCCAACCTGTTCCTCTGGGTGCCGGAGCCCGAGCTGGATTTCTGGAGTCCAAACACCAACTCGACGCAATCGCTTGATGGCAATGCGGCGAGGAATCGAGTGGTGATTTCGGGAGCTTTGACGGGATTCGTCGTCGCACCGGGACAGGAGTTGTTCATCCGCTGGCGTGATATTGACGACGCGAGTTTCGATGAGCAACCCATTCAACGGATGACCAACGGCACGGGACTGCGACTGACGACGCCGGTGAACAGGGTAACGGGCGAGCGATTCACGCACTCGATTCAAAGCAGCAATGGACCGACGCGGCGTTACGACTACATTTTCCCGGACCCAAAACTGTTCGCGAACATCTACAGCATGGAAGTATTCCGCAGCGATGTAGTGTCGCCGCTGCCCGATGGGCTCAACAGCGATGACAGCGCCGTCGCATCGGATCATCTGCCGGTGAAAATGGTGTTCAATCTTCCATATCGTCGGCCGTTCCGCATCCGCTCAGCCTCAGAAGCAAACGCAGTGATTCATCTCGTGTGGGATTCGGACCCGGGCGACGTGTACATGGTGGAGAGCACGACAAACCTGAGCGATACGAATGGTTGGGCGACGGTGCAAACGGGTTTCATGGCGACGAATGAAATCTCGGAGCTCGATGTGCAAGTGAGTGTGTCGAGCGGCAGGTTCTTCCGCATCGTCGCGCAGTGATTGCGATTTGATGCCTGCCGGGCCGAGGGGCCGTTTCGCGGGATGCGGAGATCGGCAACGATCAACACACCCCAACACCTTTTCAATTCCGCATCCACGCCCTCCCGAGAATCGCCATTGCCAAATCCCATTCGATAGCCACGATCTTGCGGGGTTGTTCTGCAGAGAGCGTGGCAAGACAGGCGCTGTGCACCACGGCCAGCCACGGGAGCTTCGGGCCTGATGAAGGAGAGAGCGTTCATATCACTCCTCCGAAAGCAGATTGATGCGGTCATAGCCCTTGGCCGCCAGAATCGAGCGGGCGAAGACACGGACCTCGTCCGAGATGGGATCCTGCGGCAACAGGTTGGCCAGCGGGCCTTTGATCCGTTCAGGGGGCAGCACCCTGGTGGTGCCCAGACACGAAAACCTCTGGCGTTTATCCCGCAGGATGGGGAGCAACTTCTGCTGATAAATCTCGCCCCATGCCTCGCCGCTGAGGAAGACGTATTCACTGTGCTCCGGTGATTGCGAAGGCAGCGAATGCGGATCGAGCGGCAGGCCATCCGTGGATTCCAGCGCCCATGCCTCCGTGGCCAGCACGGCAGCCGTCACGTGTTGCGTGGCGCAGATCAGCCGGGCCACCGCGGCAAGCTCGTTGACATCGGCCATGTCCCGGATCGGCGGGGCGACGTAAGCATCCAGCTTCGTCGCGGACGCGGCGAAGAACACCGGAGTCAGCCGGCCGCTCCGGCGCATAATGTCGCAGGCCTGCTGCTCGGCAAACTCAAGCAACCGTTGGAGACGTTCCGGCGCGGGCAGATCCCCGAGCAAACTGTTGACTGTTCTGAAGGCATTGTCGTGTTTCATCATAATTTTTGTTTGGCCCTATTTTCGCGGGTCCGTTTTGAGCCGATTTGGTGGGCGCAGCCCAACGCCCACCCGACTACGACTGCGGCAGCCACGACACACCGGCGGCGCTGATCGTGGTGATGTCGCGCCATAGCAATGTTTCCTTGGCCGCCTGGACCAGGTGCCCGGGCTCGATGACGTGGAAGTAGCGTTCCTTTCTGCGGCGGGGCTGGGAAGGGGGGACGCAAAAGCGCCATGACGTTAAGTCATGGCGGTGCGAAGGAATGATTTGCGATCTATGGAAAGCCGTTAAGTTTCAAACGACGCCTGCTCGTCCGCCGCGAGGATCGTGGCCACCGGATGTCCATCGTCGCCCATGTGGCAGACCAGTTTCACGCGCACCTGACAGCCAAACATCCGCACCGACAGCCAGGTCGTCTTGCTGAAGAGCCGGGTTTCCCGCGCGTCCACAAGGCCCCAATACATGCTCAGCACCAGCATTTGATAGAACGGTGGCAGTTTCGGATTTTCGGGTGCGAAGGGAACCGGTCCGGCCAGCGATTCCCACAGATGCCGCGTCATCGCTGTGGGCGGCTCGAACCAGCAATGGCACCGCAAGATGAGTTTACGCGACATGTGGTCCGGCGAAGGCCAGGCGCCGAGTTTCAAAACGCCGCCCAACCCGGCCGCGCCCGAACCGCCGAAACCCGCTGCGCCGGAACCGCCGCAATCACCGCCCAGCCAGCAACCGCCGACTGATGACCAGCAGCCCACGTGATGCACTTTCTCTCGGCCGTCTCTGCCTCGTCCGACGCCACCCTCTCCGCTCTGGGAAGAGGGGCTGGGGGTGGGGTGTTTCGGGCTACTGAATTCATTCAAACGCACAGTCTATGAAATTCACCATCGAACAGCCCGTCATCCTCAAGATGCTCAGCCGCGCCAGCAAGCTGATGCCCGCCATGAGCAACCGCAAAGACGCGCCGCCGTCCCGCGAGATTATCCTCAAGGCCTGCGGGAGTTGGGTTTTCATCGAGGGGCCGGACAGCTTCGCCATCGGCCGCGAAACGCTCGTCCTTCAGGACGGCGAATGCACCGTGCAACTCAATCTGCTCATCGAAATCATCCGCACCTACAAAGGCGTGGCGAACCTCACCTTCGAGGCCGACAGCGACTACCTGCAATTCCGTTCCACGCGCATCGGCGCGCACAGCTACCGCGCGAATTCATCGCCGCCCGGCCACTTCACCCCCGTCCCCTTAGACGACACCTGGCTGGCCTCGGGGGACGTTGCGGCATCACAACCCGCCCGAAGACCATGATGCCGCACCAAAATCCGACCATTTGAACCAAGACATCCAACTCATGAATCCAACAACACCGAAAGAAACACGCGCCCCAACTGTCCTTCGTTCTTTGCCCTTACCGCTTGGCTCCCGAATTTCAGCGTTTCAGATTTTCAGCTTTTCAGCATTTGGCGGAGCGCTCCCCGCTCCGCTGGCCTTCTTTTGCCTTTTTCACCGCCCCGCCGCTTTTTTGCTGCGCATTCGTGCGGTGTGCTGCAACATCCCGCCACTACCAGCGGCTATGAGGGCGAAGATGATGATGGGTTCTGCTCGGGATCGCCACAACATCGACGCCTACAAAGGTCTTCACATCCCGTCTTCGAAATTCGCAAGTCGCTACCGCGCCCTCGAAGACTATGGCGAAGTCAACAACAGCGATCTTCCCATTCCATCCGCCTTTGAAGCCCCATTCCGTTACGCTAAAAGAG
>JBBRWV010000198.1:0-3960 GCA_038248985.1 Phycisphaerae bacterium | reverse complement strand
GGCGAATACCACCACGGACGCGCAGGGGAAATTCCTGTTCAGCAATGTCCAGGTGCCAAACGAGCGGAAACTTGCAGTCACTTACGCGGTCCCGGGCAACGTCGTTCTCGTGGAACCAGCCTACGACACCACTTACTCACCGACCCTTCCGGTCGCGACGAACAGTCCGTATTCAGTGACCTTTCCGCTGTGTCCGTCGAGTTGCACGTATGGCCGCCTCAACTTCCGCTATCGCCAGCTCGGTCCCGTTCAGGTGACTGGCGTTTCGCCGATGAGCATTCCTGCGGTTGTCATCGTTCGCACTGATCCGCTCAAGACCACGGGCGGCGACACCATCACGGTGTTCGGTACGAATTTCCCTTCAAGCGTGAACGTGTTTTTCAAGGGTTCGGGCTGCGGGCTCATTCCGCCGAATCTTTGCTCCAGCGACTGGCACGAGGCGAACATCGTTTCGAGGGCGGCGGATGGTTTGTCATTGGTCGCAGAAGTGCCGTCTGCGCTCAACGGCGTGGCAACGACCTCGCGAGGATTTCAGATCGTGGTGGAGAATCCCTCCTTTGGATCCACAGGCGGCAACCAATGGAACTACGGCCCCATTGTCACGGTGACGCCGCCGTCGTGGCCGCAGTTGTATGGGTTCGAGTTCATCAATGAAGACGACGGTCCGAGCTGGGAGGAATTCGAGGCGTCATACGGCGACAGCATTTTCTCGACGGTGCCGTTCACGGACATCCCGCTGCCCGGAGTGCGCGATCCGTACTACGGCGTTTACTTCCTTGTTTACATGGCGTGGATGGACCTTGCCCGCGGCTCATGCTCCGGACTGGCCGCGACGGCCCGCTTGATGGCGGACGGAGACATTCCTGCGGCTTCGTATGATCGGCCGGACAATGGCGATGTTGTGCATGGTGTTCGTTTTCCGAACGGTTACATCGGGCAGCCCAACCCCGGGTTTCTCGAACTTTCCCCCACCAAGCCGGGGCGTTATACGGGCTTCGATCTCTTTCGGCCATTCTCACCGATCAATGTCTGGGCCCGCATTACGTCGTTTCAAGGGGCGCAGACTTCTGCGGAATTCTTGAACACCTGGCTTGGTCAATTGCACCGGCCGATTGTCGGCGGCCCGCGCCGGGGCATTTGCGTGGGCGATCCGATGCTGGTGTTGAGCCGGATCAGGACAGACGCCAGGGCGAACCTGATCGTGCTCGGGGGCCGGGAATTTCAACTCCTGCACACTGTCACGCCTTACGGTGTGCTCGATGAAAATGGACTTTCGACAGACCTGCTCACACCCGAACCGCGCACGGGATTCAGCTTGATCAAGATTTACGATTCGAACCGCCCAGGTGAGGAACGTTTCATCGAAGTGGATCGGGCTCAGAACACGTTCCGCTACCGATTCGGCTCCCGGACTGGTGCGGTCCAACTCATCGAGGGGGCCGGGCTATTCTACATGCCCATGAGCGTCTTCCGCGGCCGGCGCCACGTCCTCGGGCCGACAGACATTTCCGCTAACATCGATCATTTCATCCGGATCCTTCACACCGGGACGGCGACCTCCACCATCGAGGATGGCACGGGCGGTATAGCGGGTTGGTCGGGAACCAATCTGGTGAACACTTACAATGGAGCGTCGCCTTTCGTGCCGCCCGGCGCTTTTCCAGAAGAGCCAGAACAGTTCGATCGCACGATGTTTTTCCTGCCCGACACGAACGCCCCGACTCGGGCTTGGTTTCGCTCCAGCGGTTCGAATGTCTTCCTGCATTACGCTCTCGGTCAGGGCGACTTCGGCTACGGCTTCAAGCAGGGCGACATGGGCGCGAGCAATTCGGTGGATGGAATTCTCATCGGACTCAATCAGGGCTTGCTGGCAGTGGGATTCAAGGCCGGCGCGCCCGTGGAAGGTTTCGGCGCGATGGTTTCCAGCCGCGACGGCAAAGGCCAGTCGCGCGTGTTCATCCTCGATGGCGGGGCAGGCGCGATGACGCCGGACCTCCAATTGGAGCGCGATGGATTCCACTCGCTCACCATTCGCAACCGCAGTGCGGCGCCATTTAGTTTTCGTCTGAATCTCGCTGGCCACGACGCGGGCGCGGGCACGTTTGAATACGCCTATGATGTGTACACCCAGCCCGGCAAATCGACGCTGACTCTTCGGCTGCCCGAGAATGCGGCCATCCGCTCGCTGACCCGGGAACTCGATACGGACAATGACGGCAGTCCCGAAATAATCCAGGAGGCCCCAGCCAACGGCCAGCTACGCATTGCCGACGAAGCCGGACAAATCGCGCTGCGCTGGCGTCAGGCGGGCTTTGGCGAAACACTCGAGAGATCTCCCAAGCTGACACCGGACAATTGGTCGCCCCTCACCGCCACCATCACCAACGAAGGCCCGGACCGCATCGCACGCATCAATCGTTCGGCGGACGCCGAGTTCTATCGCCTGAACCTGTCGGGCGGCCACTGCCTGGACCTGTCAAAATTCTCCGTTGGTGCCCGGCCCAATCCCTGGGAAACGAATGGCTTCAAATTTGAAGCGCTGTCAGCAGCCGGGGCGATGCTTCCGCAAACGGCCATCGCCAGCCGGAGTGGCTTCACGGGACTCGATGTCGTTCACACCGTTCGCGTGCATCCGATGCACGATTGCGAAATTGTTCACCTCGACGTCTTTCAAACGTCTGGCCACGTGACATTCGAAGCGGTCGGCCCGCTCGGAACTGTCGTCGCGCGTCAGACGCTCACCGGCGTCGGGACCGTTCCGCAACGCGTCAGCTTGCGGGGATTCCGCAGTCGTATTCACTATGTGCGCGTCGTTTCCCCGAACGCGCTTTGCCTGATCGTCAACGTCTGCTGCGAACGGGCTCAAACCATCTCCACCCCGCCATTCACGCAATGCCTCAGCTTCACGAATCTGAAAGCGGGCCAATACCAGAGTCCCTACACCATCGATGATGTGACGCTCTCGATCGCGAATGGAAAGATCCAGATCGAGGATGTCTCAGGCCTGAGCGGCGAGTGGCTCAAGCTGGGCGGACAAGTCGAGCTTGTCTTCGCTTCGCCCAGCGGACCGTGCGATCGGGTGACGCTGCGACTGCGGGATCTCGAAGGCGCGGTCACCGCCAAAGCGTTCAACAGCAGCGGAGCCGAGGTGGCGACCGCCGGGCCATTGCCGCCGAGCGCGACACCGCAAACCCTGATCGTGAATGGAGCCGGGATCGTCCGTGTCGTCTTGTCCTCGAATTCCGATAAGGCGTTTCTGCAAGACATCTGCTGTTCGCGCAACGTCCAGTAAACGTTTTAACTGAACCATGTCAGCCGATGGTTGGAGAATCTCCGAGCACGGCAGCGTCTCGAAGGTTCCGTCTCAATCCAGGATTCGCGCCCGGTAAAATACAGGTGCGCTGTTCGTGGCGAGACTGGCGGAATGTGTTCTACCTTGCTTTCACCCCAACAGTGGGCGCAAATGGAATTCATGCCGGCTGAGTTAGGTGACGCGCGCCGCACGCGGCGGCTAGTAAATTACTGAAATTGTGGGTGATTATGGGAGCGATCTGAAGCTGCTTCGTTAAAACATATCAGCCACGAGGCGGAGATCCGAATCGCCTGAAGAACGGAGCTTCGGAGCAACGAGTTCTTGAAAGACTCTTGGCGCACGCATAGCGATGGACATGGCGGCATACGTCATCACAATCTTGTTGGATTCGTTCGGTTGCGCAAGCTCAATTGATCGCGATGACACATAACCTCCTGCTCTTCTATGAACAGACACTGGAAACCCGTCATGGGATCAAGAATGAGGCTGAGGATCAGCGGCGCCGTCAGCGAACCCAGGCCGCAGAGAACAAGTGCGCGCAGGCCGGGGCACCGCTCTCGCCGCTGGTGGTGCGGGCGCAACGGGCCACCCAGCGCAGCGTGAAGTTCATCCGCTGGCTCCGCCAGTCCATCCGCGACAACGTCGCG
>JBBRWV010000197.1:0-4024 GCA_038248985.1 Phycisphaerae bacterium | reverse complement strand
GAGGCGGACGTCGAGGGGGTTGAGGGAGGATTTGGCTTGACTTGCCCCCACCCTGAGATGCGAGAATGGGGGGCCGGTCGGGTGATGAAGTTGACGTGATGTATGGAAGGGTTTCGATTTGAGCGTGGCGACGAAAGCGTGCGTGGTGTGCGGGAAGGATGTGAGCGGGGCGAAGCGCGTGAAGGATGCGCGGGGGAATTACTATTGCGAAGGGTGCTATGCGGCGAAGGTGGCGGAGCGGAAGGCCAAGGGCGGGGGGGCGTCGCCGGCGGAGCTGATCGATAAGCCGGTGATGATGACGGGGGCGGGTAAGGCGGCGGTGCCGGAGGCGGCGAAGGCGGCGGGGGCGGTGAAGGCGGCGAAGGTGGAGGTTCCGGGGAAGGCGGCGGGTGGGGACGGTGGGAAAGCGCATGCGGAGGTGCACGAGGAGTTTGATGAGTATTCGGTGATGCCGGCGCAGGCGATGGGGCATGGGGTAGAGCCGGGAGTGGAACGGGCGAAGGCGAAGGCGGCGGAAGTGAAGGCGAAGGTGAAGCCGGTGGAGAAGGCGGATGGCGGGGAGACGGCGGGGCATGATGATTATTCGGTGATACATGCGGAGAAGGCGGTGGAGGCGGTGAGCGGGGCGATGCTGGGGTGCAGTGTTTGCAAGACGCTGGTGGCGGAGCAGAATGTGAAGAATGTGGGTGGGGAGTTTATCTGCAAGCCGTGTCATGCGAAGCGTGAGGCGGCGCAGCGGGCGGGATTGAAGGGGACGATGTCGATGCCGGCGGGGGTGGGAGGTGGCGGGAAGTTGCCGGGGAAGCCGGTGGTGAAGACGGGGGCGGTGCCGCAGGTGAAGGGAGCGCGGGCATTGGAGGATGATGGGCATCGGCTGCGGTTTGTGGACACGTTGCAGGGAGGTTTGTTGTGGTGCGGGCTGGGGGTTTTGGGGGTGTTTGTGGTGATGGTGGGGGTGATGTTTTTGTTTCCGCCTGCGAGGATGGATAAGGCGGGATTAGGGATGTTGGGGGCGGTTATCATGGGGGCGGTGTATTGGGGTCTGATCATGGTGAAGTCAGGGGGGTTGATTTTGTCGATGTTGATATTGGCCAAGATGATGGGGGGTGTGGATTTTGGATTTATCGGGATGGCTTTTTTCAAGGCGATTTTGGCGTCGTTTATTCTGACGCTGGCGGATTATTTGGGGGCGCGGATGGAGGGGTTGGGCATGATCATGATGGGTTTGGGCGGGGTGCTGTACATTTTGACTTTTGTGCTGGTGTTCAGGCTGGATATGTTTGAATCGTTTTTGCTGGCGTTGATCAACTTTGCGATGGGTTGGGCATTGACGATTGCGATGGCGATCATGCTGATAAAAGTGGCGGGGGGGATGGGGTAATTGGTTAGGTGGTCAGTTCGTAAAATTGGTTAAATTGGTTAAATTGGTTCAGCGCGGTTGGTGCGGAATGGGGGAGGTTTTGGTGGGTGCACGGGATGCTGGAAAATGAGATGTGCGGCCTGCGGGGCGCGCACTTTTTTTTAGAGGAAGAGGGGAGGGGTGGAGGCGGGGGAGGGGAGGGCGGACGAGCGCTCGCCTGTGGCGGCTCGCGGCTAAACTTGTTGGGTGGTTGGCGGGTGGGGGAGGAGGGGTGCGGTCTGCGGGACTCGCACTTTTTTGAAAGGAAGGGTGGAGGGGAGGTTTTAAGGTTCAAGTTTCAAGTTTCAAAGTTCAGAGGGCAAAGTTCAGAGGGCAGGGAGAAGGATGAAGGGGGCGAGTGGGTGGGAAAATCCCCCGACTTCATGCCCCAGTTTCTTAAACCGCTGAGCAGTATCCGCCTGCTCGGGAATCTTCCTCGCCGCGTAAATGTAAAACCGCCGCCCAACAATGCCGGTCTTGCGACCGCGATACTCCACCGCCTTAATCCCGCGAAGGATTTCCTCGGCGTAGGGTTGGCGGATGGAGAGAGCGAGCATGGCTAGTAAAGGGACATCACTCGAACTAGGAATAGAATGATGACCCCTTATTCTCCAAGGCCGCAGCGTTCCGAAAGGAATCTCGCTACAGTGCTGATGAATGCCCACACGTCCTCGGACTTTTCCCCAATGGCTTCGATCTTTTCTGCTGCCAGCATCGCCCATTTGCCTTTGTCGTCTCCGGTAATGCCGTCCATAAATACAGGGAGCCACGACTCAAGCTCACCGACAGGCACGAGGAAAACTCCATGTGACTCAAGAGCGGAAAGGATTTTCTGCACCTCCTGTCGTGGTAACACGGTAACTCCCGTTTCGTCGTTCCCGTTCTCGACTATCGACATCACGCCTTGCTTCTTCAACGGGTTGAGCGGATACAATTTGTCCGAAAGCCTCTTCAGTTTTCCCCGTAACATGCTCATGTCACGGTCTAAGGATTCGTTCCCAGGCTGGACCAACGATCTAATTTCATCAATCACGGCGTTCACATCAACTTGCGTCAGCGTTGCCTTCACGTGCTGCATCGCGGTTCGCGCATCTCGGCACAGTTCTTTCACGCGATCATCATTCACACCAAGCGCCGTCAGCACATTCTTTAATTCCCCGTCTTTATCTAGGAAATCGAGATCAGCAACTACCACGGATGGAACGCCAAGCGCCGTATAAAGCTTAAGTGGATCGGCAAAGCCCCCGGTGCCTTCGGCTGTTACGAATCGAATGTCGAGCTTGCGACCAGCAAGAGTGCGATAGGCAGATTCATAGACGATACGATCGCCATCGGACTCACAAATGAGGACTGCCTGTGCAAACAGGCCGTCAAGGATTGCTTCCGCTCGCGATCGCGGCTTTGAAGTCGCCTCTTCTAGCGCCTCCGGTTTGAGTAGACGTCCCTTGAAGGCCGATCCGGACCGACTAAGCCGAATCACATTGGCCTTTGGATTTGCTTCAAGAATTCCTCTTAGAACGTGGCTACTGTGGGTTGAAACGACGGTCGCGGTGCCATCGCTCACATGCTTCCCAATAAACCGACCCATCGCGTATGCCTGCGGTGGGTGTAGACACATTTCGGGCTCGTCGATCAAGCAAAGCGGACGACGCTCCAACAAAAGGGTCGAGCAAATTGCCGCATACGAGCGGATACCGTCTCCTTCACTTTCTATTCCGCGATGTTCCTTCATCATCGCAGGCTCGAAACGATCCTTCTCGGAGGGGATGGCCGATGAACTTGAAACGCGGACGACCAAAGACCCAAACCGTCCAATCTGATCAATCCAGACGCCGCGATTGAACGTCGCCGCAATCTCACTTCGAAGCTTCTCTTTTGCGTCCGGACGTAAATGCAGTGCTTGAAGGGTGGTTGTCGGCGCGTCTCTTTCAGCGTCGAAGTTCGGGCAAGTATCCATCAGCGTGAGCCGATTCTGGAGGAAGAGCGCAGAGCAGTGGAACGCGCCAAAAATCTGAAAAAATTCGCTATTCGGTGTCGTCTTCGAAAAGGGCTTTTCCGCCAGTGTGGTTTTGTATTTGCTGTGGTACATCTTTCCGGATTCTTTGTTAAAATTGCCCCCACCTTGTCCGGAACCGTATTGGAAAGCGTGTATTTTGTAGATGCGATCATCCTGCTCTACAATCGCGCGTTTGTCGACCAGAATTTGCAAGTAGGATTCAAAATCCGGTAACTCGCGAAAACTTACGGCAGAGAGAACAACTAAGTTGCGTTTCTTCCCCAGAACGGCGCTATCGAGGTCGTGAAGAAGTTGCGACTTTCCGGAAGAATTAGGGCCGACAACCACTATCAATCCACTCAGATCTATCGGATCATCTAGCCCGGGAAGCGAGATAGAGCGGACGGGACATTGCATTTCCATATTCGAATCCTCATCTCGAATTGTAAGGCGGGTGGCATGTCCTGCGACGAGACAAGCGGGACACCACTGATAACGTTTGCCAGCCAGCCCCGCCCTCTCACATCTTCTGCACATGCTCCTCATCCAAAATCTCCTGAACCGTCAGGAGTTTGATGAGTCTGCCCGTTCTTCTATGAAACGCCGCGCATTCGTCGTGGGCGTCTCTG
>JBBRWV010000196.1:0-4025 GCA_038248985.1 Phycisphaerae bacterium | reverse complement strand
TCTACCCCCCCCCTGCACACGGGCCCCGCCCCGGGGGGGCCCCCGGCGGCGCCGCCCCGGCCCCCGTCGGGGCAGGTCCGCTCGGGGGGGCGGCGGTGGGCGTTGGATTTGGCGAGCAATTCCATGAGGAGGGGTTCGAGGGATTCGGGGGTGAGGTTGCGGATGAGGCGGCCGTTTTCGGCGACGGAGATGACGCCGGTTTCTTCGGAGATGACGACGACGACGGAGTCGGTTTCTTCGGAGAGGCCGAGGGCAGCGCGGTGGCGGGAGCCGAGTTCCTGCGAGAGTGAGGGGTCTTCGGAGAGGGGGAACTGGACGCCGGCGGCGGCGATTTTTCCATTGCGGACGACGACGCCCATGTCGTGGAGGACGGAGCCGGGCCAGAAGATGGTGTTGAGGAGTTCGGGGGTGATGTGGGCGTTCATGACGGTGCCATTTTCGACGAGGGTGCCGAGTCCGACGTCGCGTTCGATGGCCATGAGTGCACCGATGCGATTTTTGGAGCAGTAGGCAGAGGTGCGGGTGATGGCGTCGACGGTGGGGCGGAGGGGATTGGAGGCGGGGCGGAAGAGGCGGGCTTCGCCGAGGCGCATGAGGGCGCGGCGGAGTTCGGGCTGGAAGACGACGACGAGGGCGAAGGTGGCGAAGAAGAGGACGCGGGAGAAGAGGAATTCGATACGGGCGAGGCGGTCGCCGCCGAGTTTGATGACGAGGTAGGCGACGACGAGGAAGAGAGCGGCGCCTTTGACGAGGCGAGCGCCGCGTGTGCCGCGGAGGAATTCGATGACGGCGTGGACGATGATGCCAATGAGGAGGAGTTCGAGGAGAACGATCCACCAGGGGTAGGCAGCGACGCGTGCGATGTAGGTGATGATAGCTTCCCGCATTAGGGAATAGTATACGAGGAAGGGGGAATGACAAAAGGGATTTGTGGGAGGGGTTAAAAGAAGCGATGATGGGGGGTGTTGGAAGCAAGAAGTGAGACGCAAGAAGTACGTAAGGATGTGTTATGCGAACGTTGCGAGTTGGATTGCTGGGGTTGTGCGTGGCGGCGGGGTTGTTGTCATGGGGGCGCGGGGCGGAGGCATGGAGCCATCAGGGGCATATTTTGATTACACGGATGGCGCTGGTGCGGATCATTGAGGATCCGGCGTCGCCGAAGGGCCTGCGGGAATTTTTGCAGTCGCAGGTGAAATCGACGCAGGCGGATTGCGAGAAGCTAGCGACGACGGAGATGGTGGGGGCGGAGCCGAAGAGTTATTTGGAGGGGATGGATGGGGCGTGTACGTGGCCGGACCGGGTGCAGCAGTTGGAGGAGGGGAAGAAATTGCTGGAGCCGTATGGGATGGCGGAGCAGAAGATGCATTTTCTGGACATGGAGTTTTTTGCGCAGGAGGTTTTGTACAAACCGGACAGGAGTTGCCGGCCGAAGCTGGAGGATTTTCCGCGGGATACGAAGAACTGGCGTTACCAGCAGGCAGGATTTTTGCCGTTTCGGGTGGAGGAGTATTACAAGAAGAGCGTAGCGGCGTTGGGGAAGGCGGGGGAGCCGGTGAACGTGGAGGAGGCGACGAAATCGCTGGGGTATTTGGTGCATTATTTGGAGGATGCGCATCAGCCGCACCACAGTACGATTGATTTTAAGTCTTTGAGTTACCTGGCGGGGAAGGTGCCAGGGGTGAAGGAGATCAAGACGCCGCTGCAGGATGGTACGGAGGCGATCAGTTACAAGGCGGATCGGAAGGTGAATCCGCACGGGGACATTGAGTTCCAGATTTTTGAGAATGCGGAGGAGCCGCGGGCGGGGTTGCGGAAGGAATTGTGGAAGGAGTTGAACGCGCGGATCGACAGCAAGGCGAAGAAGGAGTGGTCGCTTCGGGTATTTGGCGAGGGTGAGAAGGCGGGGGAGTTTGACGGGTTTGCGGAGACGATACGGATATTGTCGGAGAGTTACGGATATTTGCCGACGGTGGGGAAGGCGGCAGTGGCGGCGTATGCGGAGGGGAAGTTTGATGCGAAGGCCTTTTTCAACAGCGAGGATACGGTGCATCGGGAGAAGATGACGATGGTGCAGGTGATTGCGGATCGGAAGGCGGAGGCGGTGTTGGAGGTGGAGCGGGTGATACGGCGGGCGTGGGCGGATGCGAAGGCGGGGGAGAAGAAGTAAGGAGTAAGTGGCGAGCGGTTTTTTGAGGAACGGGTTAAGGAGCGGCGGATGCTGCAGGATATTCGGGAGGTGTTGATTGATCGGTACTCGATTCAGGCGCGGGTGTTCAAGATGGCGCAGGAGATAGCGGCGGACATTGGGGGGGAGGAGTTTGTGTTGATGCCGCTGCTCACGGGGTCGATTATTTTTGTCGCGGATTTGGTGCGGCATATGCCGCTGATGATGCAGATCGATGTGATGGCGGTGTCGAGTTATCCGGGGAAATCGACGTCGAACCAGGGGACGCGGATTTTGTATCCGAACACGTTTGATATCGCGGGGAAGCGGGTGCTGGTGATCGATGACATTTTGGATTCGGGGAAGACGTTGCGATCGGTGAAGGAGTTGCTGCATGCGCAGGGGGCGCGGGATGTGAAGACGTGCGTGCTGCTGCATAAAAAGCTGGCGACAGCGTCAGTGGCGACGGCGGATTACGTGGGGTTTGAGATACCGGATGAATTCGTGGTGGGGTATGGGCTGGATTACAATGGGTACTATCGGAATTTGCCGGACATTGCGATTTTGCAGCGGCGGGTGTTTAGTCCGGGGGAGACCTGACCGGAGGTGGGGGTTGCGGTATACTTTTGCGAATGGGCCAGGTGATGAACAAGAGTGCGACGGAGACGCCGCGACGATGGAAGGGGATTCCGCATCATCGTTCGAATGATGGGACGGTGCCGGTGTCGCATGAGATGATTGCGGCGGTGGTGCCGGAGCATCTTTTGCAGCAGGATGAGATCGTGCTGATTCTGACGAAGCCATCATTGTGGTTTATCGTGCTGACGAGTTTTCGGTTTATTTTGACGACGGTGCTGCTGGGGATTCTGACGGTGCAACTGTTGGAGCGATTTTGGGTATTGTCGCCGTTGACGCCGCAGACGGTGGCGGTGGTGACGGTGCTGGTAGTGCTGGGGCGATTGATCTGGGGATTGCTGGTGTGGACGAGTCATATTTATATGTTGACGAATCAGCGGGTGGTGACGATCAAGGGGGTGATTAATGTGCATGTGTTTCAGGCACCGTTGCGGAAGGTGCAGCGGACGGCGTTGTATCTGCCGTGGGTGATGCGGATTTTGGGGATTGGGACGGTGGGTTTGGCGACAGCGGCGACGACGGGGTTTGATTCGACGTGGGTGATGATAGGGCGGCCGCTGCAGACGCATGAGCAGGTGGTGGCGGCGATTAATAAGATGAGTTGAGGGGTGGTACAGAGTTACGAGGACTGAGGACTGAGGTTTGGGGGGATGAGATCAACACAGAGGGCGAGGGGAGCGGAGGATTCACGGAGATCTTTTGGGGCTTAGGGATTTTCCAGAGCGTGGAGCCAGGTGCGGGTGTGGGCGAGGTCTTGTGGGGTGAGTTGGTGGGAGGCGGGGAGGAGTTCGGTGGTGACGGCGGCACCGTAGGTTTGGAACATTTTGGTGAGGGCGGTGCGATTTTCGGGGGGGACCATGGGGTCGTGTTGGCCGCAGGAGATGAGGATGTATAGTATATATTGCAACAACTAATGCCAAGACGTTTGTTTTGGGTGGAACAGGGGTGGCTGTGGGGGAGTTTCAGTTTGGTGGTGTGGCAGTTGAGGGTCGCTATCGTGAATTTATTGAATTGGACGGATATTAACGGTAAATCATCTGTATACTTTTTCCAACATATTGATATATTGCTATGAATAAATCTATTAACCCAACTTCCGCAGTTTGCGAGCAAAAAGGCCTTTGGCGATGGTGCCAAGGCCCTTTTTTCCTAAAAGTCTTCACTACAAATCCACCACCTCCAGGCTCCGCGGCAGCGTCAGCCCCAGCTTGTGTAACAGGATCGC
>JBBRWV010000195.1:0-4081 GCA_038248985.1 Phycisphaerae bacterium | reverse complement strand
GGGGGGGGAATTGACCATGCGGGAGGGAGAGATACGCACTGAACGATAACGGCACGAGGGCGGGAAGAGGTTTGCCTGAAGACCAAAGATTCGCGTTTTAAGTTTCAGGTTTTGAGGGGGACGAGGACGAGGTTTCGAGGAAGCGGGAGGCGATGGTGGTGCCGGCGAGGTGGCCGGTGGAGAAGGCGAGTTGGAGGTTGTAGCCGCCGGAGGGGCCGGTGAGGTCGAGGACTTCGCCGGTGATGAAGAAGTGGGGGACGATTTTGGATTCGTAGGTGTGGGGGTTGACCTGGGTGAGGGCGATGCCGCCGGCGGTGACCATGGCTTCTTTGAAGCCGCGGGTGTCGTGGATGGAGAAGCGGGAGGCTTTGAGGCGTTCGACGAGGTGGTGGATGTGGGGGGCGGTGAGGTGTGCGGCGGGGAGGTTGGGCGGGATGTGGAGGAGTTCGAGGAATTTTTCGGCGAGTCGGGTGGGGATGCCGGGGAAGGCGGAGGTGGGGGTTTCGGAGTGGCGGGAGGAGAGGGCGGGGTCGGCACGGAGCGCGGGGTCGGACCAAGTGGCGTGGGGGTTGGTGGAGGTGATGGTGATGTCGGGGGAGTTGCGGGCGAGGAGTTTGCGGAGGAGTTTTTTGCCGTGGTGTTGCTGCCAGGATTTGAGGAGTGCGGTGAGGGCGTCGTGGGAGAGTTGGCGGGCGAAGTCAATGCGGAGGGTGACGGTGGGGAATTTTTCGAGGAGTTCAGCGACGATTTCGGAGAGGTTGAGGATGGCGGGGCCGGAGAGGCCGAAGTGGGTGAAGAGCATGTCATTGACGGAGGGTGTGGGTTTGCCGGTGGCGAGGCGGGGGAGTGGGCCGGGGACTTCGATGCGGGCTTCGACATGGGGGACGGCGAGGCCTTGGAGGTCTTTGATCCAATCTTCGCGGGCGAGGAGGCCGACGATGGCGGGGCGCGGGGTGACGAGGGAATGGCCGAGGGAGGCGGCGATGCGGTAGCCGTCGCCGGTGGTGCCCATGCGTTGGTAGGACATACCGCCGACGGCGAGGAGGACGGAGTGGGCGGAGAAGGAATCGCGGTGGGCGGTGGTGAGGGAGAAGTGTGCGGGGGAGGAGTGAGACGGGGGAGGTGTGGGGTTTTCGAGGCGCGTTACTGCGGTGATGGCGTGTGGGGGGCCGGCGAAGATTTGGACGCCGAGGGTGCGCATCTGGTGGACGAGGGCGTTGACGACGGAGCGGGCCTGGTTGGAGTCAGGGTAAATTTTGCCATCGTGTTCTTCGTGGCTGGGGACGTGGTGATCGGCGAACCACTGGCGGAGGGCGGTGTTGTCCATGTGGCGGAGGGCGGGGGTGAGGAAGCGGCCGTTGCGGCCGAATTGTTCGATGAGGAAATCGACGGAGCCGGCGTTGGTGAAGTTGCAGCGTCCGCCACCGCAGACGAGGACCTTGATGCCGGGTTGGGGATTTTTTTCGAAGACGGCGATGCGGAGACGGGAGGTGCCGGTGCGAGGATCGAGGGAGGCTTGGGCGGCGGCGACGGCGGCCATCATGCCGGCGGCACCGGCGCCGAGGATTGCGAGGTCGTAGTGCATGGGTGGCTTTGTCACTCGCGGAAAGACGGGGGAGAAAGTTTCAGCCGCAGGGCAACACATCCCGCAGGAAGAATAGGAGATTGGCGCTCGCTCACGGTCGCGGTACTGGAGGTTCGCCGGGTAAGGGGGCGGTGAATTTTGTGCCGAGGAAGTCGGGGATGGGTTGGACCTCGCCTTTTTTGTTGATGCAGGCGATGGTGGATTCGGCGGTGGAGAGGAGCTCGCGAGTGGCGGTGTTGTAGAGTTCGTAGGTGTGATCAATGCGGACGTGGGTTTGTTTGATGATCCTGGTGAGGAGTTCGAGTTCGTCATCGTAGCGGGCGGGGCGTTTGAAGTTGATAGTGATTTTGGTGACGACGAAGAGGACGTCGCGGGCTTCGAGTTGGCGGTAGCTGATGCCGTAGGAGCGGAGGAGTTCGGTGCGGCCCATTTCGAGGAAGGGGAGGTAGTTGGAGTGGTGGAGGAAGCCCATGGGGTCGCACTCGACGTAGCGGACGCGGAAGGTGAGGCGGGCCTGGTGGTGAGGGTCGGGCGGCTGGGTCATGCGTCACCGAAGATGGGTTGGAGGAAGGCGATGCTTTCGTTGGCGGCTTCGACGGGGCGATCGGGGTAGGTGTAGAGTTCGACGGTAAGGAAGCGTTGGTAGTGGATGGCTTGGAGGGCGGATTTGATGGCGCGCCAGTTCATGGTGCCCTGGCCGGGGATGAGGTGGTAGTGTTTGCGGCCGGGGATGTCTTCGATGTGGCAATTCCAGATGCGTGAGCCGAGGAGTTGGATGGTGGCGGGGAGGTCTTCGCCGATGACCTGGGAGTGGCCGAGGTCGAGGTTGGCGCCGAGGAGGGAGCTGCCGAGGTGGTCGATGAGTTCGCGGAGTTCGGTGGCGTACTCGATGAAGAGCATGGGTTCGCATTCGAGGCCGACGCGGATTTGGAGTTTTTCGGCGGTATCGAGGACGAGGAGGAGATTTTCTTGGAGGAGTTTCATGGCGGCGGTGGGGGGCATGGTGGGGAGAGGTTTGCCGCTGGTGATGCTGATGTTGTCGGCGCCGATGGCTTGGGCGAAGTGGAGGGTGTTTTTGATGTAGGCAAGGCGGTCGGCGCGGAGGCGGGGATCGGGGGAGATGAGGGAGGGTTCAAAGAAGGGCTCGGGCGGGGCGTCTTTCCAGTAGCCGAAGGTGCAGTTGGCGTTGATGTTGCTGACCTGGAGTTTGAGGCGGGCGAGGGTTTGGCGGATGGATTCGGCTTCGCCGGCGTCGAAGTGATCGGGGTACCAGTGGGGTTTGTCGGCGAGGATTTCGACACCGGAGTAACCGGCGGCGGCGATGGCGCGGAGGGCGTCGGCAAGGGAGTGACGGGAGAAGGCGTTGGTGGAGAAGCCGAGTTTCATGGGGGATCCTTGGGAAAGATGAGGGGGGCGGCGGAGGGTTATTCTTTGGCGAAGGGTTTGGTGATGAGACGTGGGAGCATGACGGGGGCGCGGTTGGCGTGGTCGAGGTCGGCACGGAGCTGGGAGTTGAGGAGGCGCTGGGCATGGAGTTCGGTTTCGAGGGCGGCGGATTGGATTTCGGATTGGGCGGTTTGTTGTTTGCGGTTGTAGAGTTCGAGTTCGAGGGTGTCGACGCGGCGGCCGAGGGTCCAGTTTTCGCGTTGGGAGGGGGCGGTTTGAAACCAGAGGTTGATGAGGAGGTGGTCGAGGGCATCATCGGTGGCGGGGGTGAAGGACTGGGGTGGGGAGGGAAGGTCGGCGAGGGATGCGAGTTGGGCGAGGAGGGCGGTGGTATCGGGGAGGAGTCGGGCGAAGACGGCGGGCCAGGGGGACAGGGAGGATTCGCGGTGCATGAGGGCGGGATCGTAAAGCTGCGTGGTGGGGGCGGTGAGGGTGAGTTGGAATTTTTGCGCGAGGGTGCGGACGAATTGTGCGGGGTCGGCGACGAGCGCGTCGTTGCTGATGAGCAGGCAGCGTTCGGGGTGCCGGCGGGCGAAGTGGAAGGCTTGCTGGTTGTAGTGGAGCCAGTAGTCGACAGCGAGGCGGGGGTTGGCGTCGAGGACGTCAATATCGGTGGCGCGGCGGTAGAGGGAATCGACGACTTCCCAGGGCGGACGGAAGAGGAAGACGTAGCGGGCGTTGGGGAGGAGGGCGTGCCAGAAGTCGAGGAGGATGGTGGTGCGGGGATCTTTCCAGCCCCAGAGGTGGCCGCGGGATTGTTTTTGGGTGATGAGTTGCTGGGCTTGGAGGCGGAGATTTTCAGGGACGTTGAGGGGGTGCTGGGTGGTCCAGCCGTTCCAGTGGATGGAGAGGGACTGGAAGATTTTTTTATGGAGATCGATGAAGTCGAGGTCTTCGAAGTGGCCGCGGGCGTTGCCGATGTCGGCACCGAGGAGACGTTCGCCGACGTCGATGCCGGCGGCTTGCATGATGGAGGCGGCGAGGGAGGTGCCGCTGCGGTGCATGCCGGCGAGGATGATGGGCTGGGTGGGATCGTGCGGGGTGCTCATG
>JBBRWV010000194.1:0-4217 GCA_038248985.1 Phycisphaerae bacterium | reverse complement strand
GCTGCCGTCGAGGGCCGCCATTTAACACGTTACCCGGTCGGTCTGAATCGCGGAGACCGCCTCCGAGGGTAGCGGGCGCAGTATACTTCCGTTACCGGCCTCTGCAAATGCCGATATTGAGCAGGGATCGCAGGTGATTATGGCTCCCAAGGAGTGGAACGGTGACGCAGCTAGGCTCTGTCTGAAAACTCAGCGGGATCGGCTTTCGTCGCAGAAAGGCCGTCTGCGGCGTTCTCGGACCTCGGAATATTGGCGAATATGCCTCGGTCCTGCGTCCTTGCATCCAGCCTTCCTGGCGCCAAAATCCGACCGCGTCGCGTTTTCAGACAGAGCCTAGTATTTGAACCACAGCAAACTCGCACCATATAACGGGTACCTTTCCAACAGCGGCATCATCCTTTGCCCTCCCCGAAACAGCAATTCCACCATCCCTTGCGGCGGGCTATAACCGAAAGTTGTGGATGACATAGAAAAGCGGGCGGCGTACTCGGGATGGAATGATCGAGTTCTATCCACTTGCGGCCCGACGCGGGCCAGGAGTACGCAGCCAGTTTCAATTGGTTCCTGTGGCACGCCCACCGTTCGTGGGGAAGCTCAAGAGTACGAAAGTGCCGGGCCTTGGGGCCTCCGCTTTTTCGATGGGGGAGAGGACAGCAACCTGACGGTCGCTGCTATTGGGTGCCGGGGCTTCGCCGCTCCGAGGGACGGATGGGCGGGGGTCACAGTGGGGAGATGACGCTCCGGGGGAAGACGAAGACGGCGGAGCGGGGGATGGGCGAACGAAATGATCCGCGTAGGATCTGATGCGTTCCTGAAGGACGGGAGACGACGACGGCGAAGCGGGGGATTGGCGAACCCCGAAGCGTTTAGCCGGCGCGAACTTTTTTGTGGAAGGCGGCCATGGTGAGTTTGGTGATGGGGCCGACGACGTTGTTGGCGATGGGGCGGTTGTCGATTTGGTTGACGGGGATGACTTCGGCGCCGGTGCCGGTGAGGAAGAGTTCGTCGGCGGTGTAGAGGTCGTAACGGGTGAGGTTGCGTTCCTGGAGGGGGATGTTGGCGGCGTGGAGGAGGCCGATGACGACCTGGCGGGTGATGCCGACGAGGATGCCGCTGTCTTCTGGGGGGGTGGAGACGATGCCGTTTTTGACCATGAAGATGTTGTCGCCGGTGCATTCGCAGACGTAGCCGAGGTGATTGAGCATGACGGCTTCGGAGACGCCGGCGTCGTGTGCTTCCCACTTGGCCATGATGTTATTGAGGTAGTTGAGGGATTTGATTTTGGGGGAGAGGGAGTTGGGGTGATTGCGGATGGTGGAGGCGGTGATGATGGGCATACCGTGGGCGTACATAGTTTCGGGGTACATTTGGATTTTGTCGGCGATGCAGAAGACGGAGGGTCGTTCGCAATTTTTGGGGGAGATGCCGAGGTAGCCGATGCCGCGGGTGACGACGAGGCGGAGGTAGCAGTCGGAGAAGT
This sequence comes from Phycisphaerae bacterium, assembly GCA_038248985.1. Lineage (GTDB taxonomy): Bacteria > Planctomycetota > Phycisphaerae > WQYP01 > WQYP01 > JBBRWV01. The sequence goes on along the minus strand of JBBRWV010000194.1, from coordinate 2,737 downwards.
TATTGGCGTGGATGGTTTGTTCCATGGCGTCGGCGAGTTCTGGTCGGGAGTAGGGGATGGTGAGGCGGATGGCGGCGGCGGATTCGTAGAGGCGGTTGAGGTGGGCGTCTTTTTCGAAGATGCGTCCGTTGTATTGGCGGATGCCTTCGAAGACGCCATCTCCGTAGAGGAGGCCGTGGTCGTAGACGGAGATTTTGGCTTGATGTTTGGGGACGAGTTGTCCGTCGATCCAGATTTGCAGTTCGCCGTGGGAGGGATTCATAAGGGATTTCCTAAAGCATTTCAGGTCCGAATAGCGAGCCCCAGATTGTATCGCGAGGAGTGATCGAGTACAAAGCATATGAAAGGATTGCACCGCAGGGGCAATGAACGTACCGAACGTCCAAGGGGAGGCGAGGGGAGTACGCAGGCACACAAGGAATGGGTACCGATGCAGACTAAAGATCAGCCGACTCGCGTGATGATGTTGCAGGATGGAGCACGCCTTCATTATGCGGTGCCACTTTCGCTGGAAAGACTGGGGTTGTTGGAGCGAGTTTTCACGGACTGGTACTCGGGGGAGGGGACGATATGGCGGCAGGTGGCGGCGGGAGTTCAGTTGGTGAAGCAGGAACTGGGGACCCGGATGCTGGGGCGTGTGTGCACGGGTTTGCCTAACCAGAAGGTGTTCAGCCATAGACGGATGGTACTGAACAGATCGGGGCACGATGTACACTGTTTGTGGTACGGACGTGAGTTGGGAGCATACGCGAAGCGGAAGGGCCCTGGCCGAGCGAACGCGGTTTTGGGGTTCGTACGGATGATGGATCCGGAGTTTCTGGAGTGGTGCAAGTCGCGGGGCATGGTGCTGGTGGGCGATCAGATGATTGCTCCTGCGGCGGAGGAGTTGGAGGAGGATCAAAGGCAGAGAGCGCGTTGGCCGGAATTTGCGGGGGTGTCGAAGGAAGGTGAGTTGCGGCTTGTATCGGAAGCGGAGCGAAAGACTTGGGATTTGCTGGATCACATTACATGCGGATCGGAATATGTGGCGAGCGGGTTGGCAAGGCAAGGCGTGGATCTTCGGCGTGTGAACGTGATGCCGTATCCGATCGATTCCACGAAGCATCCATATATGGAAAGGTCAGGTCGCGAAGGGCCGGTAACGATAGGGTTCGTGGGGAGTGTATCGCTACGGAAGGGGTTGCCGTATTTTCTGGAAGTTGCGAAGCGGATGAGGAAGTGCAAGGGGGTTCGATTCGTGATGGTAGGGGGGGTATCGGCGAACCGACAGACATTGGAGAGTCAGCGAGGGAAGGTGGAGGTCGTGGGGGCGGTGCCTCGGCAGGAGGTGCCGACGTGGTTGAAGAAGTTTGATATTTTTTATTTTCCATCGACGTGCGAAGGCTGTGCGGGATCGGTAATGGAGTCGATGTCGACAGGGTTGCCGATTGTGGCAAGTTTCAATGCCGGCACGCCGGTACGTGACGGTCAGGAGGGATTTATCCGAAGTTTTGATGACATTGATGGAACAGTGGAGGTTCTGGAGCGTTTGGCAGGGGATGAGGGATTGAGGGTTCAGCTAGGAAGGAACGCCCGTTTGCGTGTGCAGGAGTATTCGCTGGAGTCGTACGGAAGAATGCTCAAGGCGAATCTGGACGCATGTACGGAAAGAAGGCGAACTGTGTAACGGTTCTGGTTTGCGGTGACGTGAGTGCAACTGAGAAATTCCAAGTTGGTGGTCACAACTCTGAAGCTTGCGATTTTGCTTGCGCTGTTGGGTTATGTCGGCTGGAAGCTACGTGAAGCATGGAGCACGGTGAGTCATGATCCGATTCGGATTGACTGGTTTTTTGCAGGGCTGTCGGTGGTGTTTTTCGCGGGCACGATGTTGACGAGTGCGTTGACGTGGCGTTGGCTGGCTTGGCGGATGGGGGATCGATCGGAGACGGTGCCGCTTCTGGGGGCGTATTGTTTCAGCCAGATGGGGAAATATGTGCCGGGGAAAGTGATGCTGCTGTTGATGCGATTGGAGCGAACGAAGCGGATGGGGATGGACGGTCAGGTGTGCGTGGTGGCGACGCTGGTGGAAAATGCGATGTACATGGTGTCGGGCGGGTTGGTGGCGGCGGTGACGCTGGTGATATTTTTGCGGGGCCGGCCGATGCTGATGGTGGGGGTGATTGGAGGGATGGTGGTGTTGTTGCTGGCGTTTCATCCGAAAATTTTTTATTGGGCGGTGAACAAGGGGTTGAAGAAGATGAAGCGGGCGGAAGTGGCGGAGGGGAATCGGCTGGGAATTGGGCAGTTGCTGGCGGCGGTGGCGATGTTCATGCCGGTGTGGTTTTTTGGGGGTGTGAGTTTGTGGTGTGCGACGCGGGCGATCACGCCGGGAATAGAGTGGCGGGAGTTTGCGAGTATTCCGGGCGGCTATGCGTTGGGGGTGACGGGTGGCATGGCGAGTTTTTTGCCGGGCGGAATTGGGGCGAATGAGGGGGTGAAGACGCTGATGCTGGAGCCGGTGGTGGGGGTGAAGATTGCGGCCTTGGCGGCGGGGGTGCAGCGACTGGCGCAGATTATTGTGGAGTTGGCGTTGGGGTTGATCGGGGGAGTGATTACGAGGTGTGCGTTCCGGCAACGGCACTGCGGACGCGATTAGCGGCGCTCGGCTGAACATGCAGCTCGCGGCAGAAGAGGCGGCGGGCGTCAGGATGCCGTCCGAGATTTCGGGGTTTACGCGGCACGGTCTGAATCAGGCAAT
>JBBRWV010000193.1:0-4288 GCA_038248985.1 Phycisphaerae bacterium | reverse complement strand
GGAGGAATCGGATGAATCCGCGGGTGATCAAAAGGAAGATGAGCAAGTGGAAGAAAAAGCGCGCCGTGCACCACCACTACCCGCAGCCTACTCAAGGGTTCCGAGATTCCATAGTTATGCTTCGTTGAACGGTATTGGAGCTAAACCCCGGCGACACCCTCGATTTCACCCTCGCCAACGGCCAAACCCGCAAACTCCGCCTCCTCGAAACCTACGCCTCCGTCGAGCAATCCAACCTCCCCTCCCTCCCCGAGCCCGGCCCGCTCGCCAAGGTTATCCTGCGAATGTCCTGTAAAATCGAGGTGGACGGCCACATAATCGCCCTTAATCGCTGGGTCGGCAACCAGGACAGCTTCTACCAACCTTGGAACTTCTTCGGCCTCCACCTCTGGTTTGACGCCACCACCAAAATCTTCGACCACCTCACCGAAAACCACGGCCCCTGCAAACCCCGCAAAGAAGCCCGCTTCGCCATCCAAGACGCTACCCTCCGAATCTGCCCTACCCTCCTCCACCCGTGGTGTCCCCTTCCATCGCCAACACTACGTATAGAGGATTGTTACCAAGGCTCCGACTGTTGGCTCGGCCCTTATTTCGGCATCGATGCCCACGGCGGCCTCGACATCAACCACCCCGCCGGCACCCCCATCTGGACCCCCTTCGCCATCGATCAGCAAGCCTATTTCAACTCCCTCGCCAATGGTGATAACAACAACCGCTGGCGCGGCACTAAGTCTTGGCCTGACGGCTCTTTATGGACGATTCAGGTCCACCACATCCTCCGCCTTCTGGCACCTGAAAATCAACCCCTCGACGCCGGCACCCACCTCGCCGACGCCGCCGGCGTCCGCGTGGGCTCCTATGAGCATTCCCACTTCGTCTTCGGCATCACCGAACCCAACGCCGCCGAATCAGAAAAAATCCTCCTCGACCCCTGGATTCTCTTCTGGCAAATGTATCAAGATCGCGCCCTCACCCAACGCTGAATAAACAAGAAACTCTTCACATCCGGCGTCTTAACGCGCATAAACCAGCGCGATCAATCGCACGAGTATGAAAACTCCCGCGGAAAAAACCGCCCACGTCACAAACTGGAAAAGAATCGCCAGCACTGTTTCCAAAAAGCGAAGTCGGTAAAAAAACATTTCCATCGCAAATAATATCGGGAACATAAAAATCGACACCCAAATCATCCCACTCTGAGCGACGGCTAACCTCTCGTTGAGCCCGTCTGCCGAAGAATTCCCTGGAAAAAGAAATGCTCCCAGTATCGCTGCCACACAAGCGAGCAAGTTGTAGTACGCTACCACCGCCACCATGCGGGTCACTTCGTCGGCCGGCAAATCAAAACGCATCACCTTGGCCGCAGCTTGTATTCCAATCAGGTTGATTCGGGTGCCAAGGTAGTAATAAAGGCAAGAACCCAGAAGAAGCCCAACCGTTAACGCGACGCTGACTCCCCAAAAGGCACCCCTCCAACTTCCATCTGCGTCATCAATCGCATAGGCGTCACTTTGAATACGATAAACTTCGCTCAACTGGCCCCCCACGAACAAGAGCACCAGGGCCGTCAAAAGAAAATACGCGGGTTTGGCAAACGGCAGCAAGAACGATTCGAGCGTGACCAGAATCATGTGGTTGAATTCGCGGTTCTTCCGAAATCCACGGTAATCAGCGTCCTCCGGGTGCGCCGCGACCCGCGCCCCCGATTCCACCAGCGCAACGGGCGTCCGTATCACCTGCCCCATTTCAAACGAATATCCGCACCTCATGCACATGTGCAGGCCGGGTTTTACGGGCAGGGCACAGGAAGGACACAGTATTTCAGTGGGTATGGTGCCGGCAATCCTGGCGGCCTCCCCGGCCTGTCGTCTCCACGGCCTTTGCATTCGGATAGGTGGCTGGGGCCACTTCCCGTACCGGCACGTCCGCCTCACCTACCGTCTCCTCATCCAGTAGGCTGACCATTACGATCTTGCTGCACGCCTGGCACTGTACCCTTTTTCCGCGCATCGCCTCGCTCACGCGAAAGGCCGCCCCGCATTGCGTGCATTTGATTCTTACCGTCATTTTCCTAACTCCGGTCGCTTCTCAACACTCGCATGCACTCCCCGCCAGAGTCGTCAATCGTCGTTCAAAGACCCATTAATTGCGTCAGTGTTTGCCATCTGCCGGCTTGGTCGGCGTCTCTGCCGGCATAATTTGCCATTCCACGGCCTTCACCTTTTTGCCGGTGAATACATAAGTGGCGGTCAGAATCGATCCATCACTCAGCTTACAGGATACCTGCGCCGGCTTGGTTTTCTCGGCTGGTTTCAGGGTAAGGTCCTCCAACTTTTTGGCCGGCCTCAAAGCCGATTTCAAGACGCTGATCGGCAGGTAGTCATCAAACGTGATTTTCACTTTGTCTTCACCGGCGGCCGCCAAAAAAGCCTCGGCCGACTCAAATATTTGCCCTTGAGCCTGGGCACGGGCGTAGAAACTGGTAATTGTCAGCAGAGCCGCACGCTCAAAAAGCGGGCGCGTCGGTTCCTCGGGCAGTTCGGTCCACCATTGTTCAAACTTCTTCTGGAAAGCCGCGTGATCGCGCCCGAAAACATCCGCCCAGGCATCCATATAACCGCGTCCCTGCCCAATCAAGCTCATAAATTTAACGAAGGCCTTCTGGTACTTCCCATCCTCCCCCTGAGCCAGGAAATGCACCATTGCCCACGCTTGGTCGTAGTTGGCCATTGACATGTTGGCGTTCCATTCTTTGTTGGAAAAAACCATCATGTCCGCAAAAGGTTTGAATTTTTTTTCCAGGATCTGCGACTTGATGCGCGTCAGGCGGCCGGGGGAAATCACGCCCGAAACAAACGAGTCTCCCGTAAAAATGGACTCGCCGAAATATTCCGCCAGCCCTTCGTTGAGCCACACCGGCAGATCGCCACGAATGACGCCGGCGGCGAATTGGTGAAACCCTTCGTGCTGAACAACGTGCCAGGTTCCGCTGTCCGTTTTTTCGCCGGCAATGGCCATCAATTTCGAACCACCCATTCCCCGCATGAATACGCCGGCGGATCCAGCCGGGCCGCCTGCGGCAGTGTAGTCGGATCCATTTTTGAACAGAAAGAAGGGAAACTTCCCCTTGATGTCGCCGGAGAATCCTGCGGTCCGCCGTTTGTATTCTTCATACATACGGGTCATGCGCACGTACGCTTCGCGCGCCTGCTCGTCTTCCAGATCTGTCTGAATGATGTAATAGGGCGATTCGAAAGTACGCAACTTGACTGGCGGCTTTTTATCTTCGGCGTGCAACAGCGCAGTGACGCAAAGTAATGCAAGGGTGCACACCGTCAGGAAAAGACAGGGAGATGCGAGTTTTTTCATGGTCCGCCAATTCTTAAAAGAACTTGACCTGCAGTAACATCTGTGAGTGTCGGATAGTCAGCAGGGGGTAACAAGCAGAGTATAACAAATTGCAGGATGGGCGAACGCTCGAAGAATGTTGGGAACTAGTGAATCACTTCTGCGGACTTCGCGAGCCGTTCGTGGGTAACGTCTGATTCAATTCGGCCATCGTCGAGGGTGATGATGCGATGGGCGCGTTCCGCCATGTGCGGATCATGCGTGACCATCAGGATGGTGCGTTCACCGCTGGAGGCAATTTCTTCGAAGATGTGTGCGACATTCTGCGCGTTATGTTTGTCAAGATTTCCAGTGGGCTCGTCGGCCAGAAGGATATCAGGATCATTGGCCAAGGCGCGCGCGATGGCGACGCGCTGCTGCTCCCCGCCGGAAAGGTCCGTCGTGCGTCGGTGCGCCTTGGTATCGAGGCCGACCTGCTTGAGCAGTGCCAGTCCCCGGTCGTTGCATTCGGCGCGCGACCATTGTCCCATTTTCATCATCGGTATGGTGATATTCTCCAGCGCCGTGAATTCCGGCAGAAGGAAATGGAACTGAAAAACGAAGCCGATGGTTTGATTGCGCACGGCGGTGAGGGTGGCATCGCTCATCTCGGATTGCCGATCTCCGTTGATGAAAATCTCGCCGTGGGTGGGGCGATCCAGCCCGCCCAGGAGGTAAAGCAGCGTGGATTTTCCAGACCCCGAGGCACCGACGATGGAGACGAACTGGCCTTTGTGGATATCGAGATCGATGGCGCGCAGGACGAGGGATTGGTTCGAGGCGTTAGTGCCGATGACTTTGGCCAGTTGGCGCGCCGCGAGGAGGGTCGATTTATCAGGCGGCGTGATGGTGGGCCATGAGTAGACGGCGAGATCGGCTGGGGTTTCGAGTTCTTGGG
>JBBRWV010000192.1:0-4346 GCA_038248985.1 Phycisphaerae bacterium | reverse complement strand
CCAGGACTCGCACCTAGACAGCCAGAGTCCGAGTCTCCAGCGCTACCGTCCCCCCCCCCCCCAGGCGCGGAAGGACCCTATCGCCGCTGCGGGGAGGGGGTCCCCCCGGGGGGGGATTTGCGGCGGGCGGCGAAGAAGGATTTGAGGAGGGCGGCGGATTCGTCGGCGAGGAGGTCGGGGAGGACTTCGACGCGGTGGTTGAGGCGGTCGTCGGTGCAGAGGTGGTAGAGGGTGTCGACGGCGCCGGCCTTGGGGTCGCGGGCGCCGTAGACGAGGCGGGGGAGGCGGGCGTTGACGATGGCGCCGGCGCACATGGGGCAGGGTTCGAGGGTGACGTAGAGGGTGCAATCGAGGAGACGCCAGTGGCCGAGGGTTTGCCCGGCTTGGCGGAGGGCGACGATTTCGGCGTGGGCGGAGGGGTCGTGGTGGAGTTCGCGGAGGTTGTGTCCGCGGCCGATGATTTGCGGTGGGGCGTCGAGGGGGTGATGGACGACGAGGGCACCGACGGGGATTTCGGCGCGAGCGGCGGCATCCTGGGCGAGTTGGAGGGCTTGGCGCATGAAGAAGATGTGATCGAGGGGGGTCATGAGGGGGCACCTGGGGAAGCGGGGGGATATTCATTGCAGAGGAGGTGAAGGGGCGGGGCGTCTTCTTCGATTTGGGCGAAGCGGGCGAGGGGTTCGTAGAAGCGGTTGTCGGTGGCGTCATCGTTGACGGAGGAGACTTCGCCGATGAGGCCGATGCCGTGGCCGGGGGCGCAGAAGAATTTGTGATAGAGGCCGGGGGTGAGGGTGATGGATTCGCCGGGGGTGAGGGTGACGGAGGCGGCTGGGGGGAGTTGTCGGAGGATGCCGTCGACGGAGACGCGGATGGGGGAGAGGGCGAATTGTCCATCGGGGGTGGAGTTGTGGAGTTGGCAGACGAGGAGGCCGGCACCGCGGTTGATGATGTCCTCGGTTTTTTGGAAGTGGAAGTGCCAGGGGGTGATTTGGTTTTCGCGGACGATGAGGAGTTTTTCGGCGTAGATTTTTTGATTGGCGGGGTCGGAGGATTTGCCGTTGCGGAGGGTGAAGAGGAGGAGGCCGAGGGCTTCGAAGTTGCCGCTGCCGAAGTCAGTGACATCCCAGCCGAGGGCGCGGGAGCGAATTTCATGGGCTTCGGGTCCGATGTTTTTCCAATGGTCGGGGGACCAGAAGGCGAAGGGTGGGAGGTGGAAGTTGTGCTGGGCGATGAAGCGGATGGCGTGGGCGAGGTAGTGGTTGATTTGGGAGCGTTTCACGGGGGACTCCTTGGGGGCGAGGGGTCAGGGATCAGGGGTCAGATGGGGGAGACGAGCGAGGTTAGAGGTACGGGGTATGGGGTCTGCTTAATGAGGGCATGATCAGATTGTTTGGGGGAAGTTACAAGCGGCGGGGGAGGGGGTAGAGGAAATCTTTGAATTGCGTCTTGAAAGTTGGGGGCGGTTCCACGATGGTTATGGCATGCCTGACGAAATTCCAGATTCGCCACCTGTGCGGCCGACGCGAAAGCCTTTGGGAAGGAAGTTGGGGGAGCATATTAGTTCGGCGTTTCGGGATGCGGCGAAGATACCGCGATCGCTGGTGGGGTTGCATGCGGCGCCGGTGCGGAAGGTGGGGGATGCGCCGGGTATCGAGCATCAGGATCTGACGAAGTTGCCATCGACGGCGGACCCGGTGGCGGTGACATGCATTGATTATTCGCCGGATCGTGTGCAGTCGGAGGTGATCGACGATCTGGAGGATTTTATTATTCAGCATCGCCCGGCGTGGTCGACGGTGCGGTGGATCAACATCGACGGGTTGACGAACATGGATGTGATCCGGGCGTTTGCGGAGAAATACGATCTGCATCCGCTGGCGGTGGAGGACACGCTGCATGTGCCGCAGCGTCCGAAGGCGGAGTCGTATCCATCGCATGGGGAGGTGCATGGTCGGATATTTTTGGTGGCGCGGATGCTGCAGATGAAGGGTGGTCATTTGGAGGGGGAGCAGATTTCGATGTTTTTGGGTCACAAGACGTTGCTGACATTTCAGGAGCGTCCGGACGGGGACGTATTTGGTCCGATACGGAATCGGTTGAAGACGAAGGGTTCGCGGCTGCGGGATAACGATGCGTCGTTTTTGATGTACTCGCTGGTGGATGCGATCGTGGATCATTGTTTTCCGATATTGGAGCATTATTCGGATCGGCTGGAGGAGTTGGAAGATGCGGTGCTGATGCAGGCGGACAAGTCGATCATTCAGCAGATCCACATGTTGAAGCGGGAGTTGCTGTTGTTGCGGCGGACGTCGTGGCCGATGCGGGAGGTGGTATCGAATTTATCGCGGGAGCAGCATGAGTGTTTGTCGGAGACGACGCGGACGTATTTGCGGGACGTGTACGATCACTCGGTGCAGATAATCGACATGATTGAGACGTACCGGGAATTTGCGTCGGGGTTGACGGAGACGTACATGACGGCGATGTCGACGCGGATGAATGAAGTGATGAAGGTGCTGACGATCATCACGACGATTTTTGTGCCGCTGACTTTTTTAGCGGGGGTGTATGGGATGAACATGCCGATACCGGAGAACGCTTCGCCGTGGGCGTATCCGGTGTTTTGGGGGATTTGCGTGACGCTGGCGTTGGGGATGTTGATATGGTTTCGGAAGCGGAAGTGGCTGTGAGGATTGGGGGATATTCGTTATTTTGGGGGTGATGGGGTAAAATTCTGCGGTTCTAGAGTAAGGAGCATTCATGCGTGCGCTGGTCACCGGTCAAATTGGTTTGGACAAGAAGCGTTTTATTGATCAGGTGCAGCGGATTGCGCGGGCGAACGGGGAGTCGCTGCATGTTTATAACATTGGGGACATGATGTACAAGGAGGCGCCGGATGTGCCTCCGGGGCGAATATTGGATTTGCCATTGGCGCGGCTGAACTCGCTGCGTCGGGCGGTGTTTCGTGACGTGCTGGGGGACATGAAGAATCACAAGAATGTTCTGGTGAACACACATGCGTTGTTCCGGTGGAAGCATGGGTTGTTTTCGGCGTTTGATTTTGACCAGTTGGCGCAGTTCAACGCGGATTTGTTTGTGACGCTGGTGGACAACATTGAGACGGTGCATGCGCGGATGATCCGGGATCACGAGTTTGAGCACTCGCTGAAGGATCTGATGGTGTGGCGGGAGGAGGAGATATTGGCGACGGAGATTGTGGCGCGGGCGAGTCATGCGCCGCGGGAGGGCGGGGCGTCGAAGTTTTACGTGTTGTCGCGCGGGCGGAGCACGATGACGGCGGAGACGCTGTTCCGGTTGATTTTCCGGCCGCATTTGAAGACGGTGTATCCGTCGTTTCCGATGTCGCATGTGATGGATATGCCGGACATTCTGGCGGAGATCGATGCGTTTCGGGCGAAGATCGCGGAGAAGATGATTGCGTTTGATCCGGGTGATGTGGATGAGAAGCTGCTGTCGGACAATGCGATACGTGCGGCGTCGGAGGGGAAGATGACGCTGGACGTGGCGGTGCATGAGGCGAAGGAGGTGGTGCAGACGAACACGCCGGCGCCGCATACTCCGGGGCCGCTGCATTTGAAGGTGCAGGACATTTTGCAGATTGTGCCGGACATTGACGGGCAGATTTATGCGCGGGATTTTATTCTGGTGCGGCAGTCGGACATTACGTGTTCGTATATTCCGGAATTGGCGGGTGGGAAGCCGGGGTTGTCATCGGGTGTGGAGCGGGAGTTGCAGCACGCGCATGAGCATGCGAAGGATGTGTATGTGATCTGGAAGCCGAAGAAGGAGCCGTCGCCGTTTATCACGCAGACGGCGAACAAGGTGTTTCGATCGACGGACGAGGCGTTTTTGTTTTTTGAGCAGAAGGGGTATTTTCAGCCGCACTCGCTGTTTGGCGGGTGAGGCGGGGTGGGCGGGGGAGATGGGAGAAATTGGATTTTAGTTAAGGATGTTTTTATTCCACTGACGTTTACGTATGAGTTTGAGATTCCGGCGTCGGCGATTGACGTGCAGGGGCACGTGAACAATATTGAGTACGTGCGGTGGATGCAGGAGGCGGCGATAGCGCATTCGGACGCGGTGGGATGTACGACGGCGACGCGGGAGTTGGGGGCGTTGTGGGTGGTGCGGAGTCACAAGATTGAGTACAAGCGTCCGGCGTATGTGGGAGAGCGGGTGGAGGTTTTGACGTGGGTGGAGGATTGTCGATTGGTGTCATCAAGGCGGAAGTATGAGTTTAAGCGGATGGGGGACGGGGTGTTGCTGGCGCGGGGGGAGACGGATTGGGTGTTGCTGGATGGGGTGACGTTTCGGCCGAAGGCGAT
>JBBRWV010000191.1:0-4405 GCA_038248985.1 Phycisphaerae bacterium | reverse complement strand
GTTACAGGGATGCTGCTTCGGCGGAGGGGGGCTGCGAGGTAAGCCCTTGGCCCTTTATCCCTTTTACCCTTAACCCCTGCGGGGCGCCGCCCCGCAGGGTTTTTTCAATGCCCCCAAAGTCCGGAAAACGAGACATCATTCATTCGCCGCGTCTCCCCGCAGACCCTGCTTCTCTTACCGCTCCCCCCCGATTCCCGTTGTCTTCCTGCCGCGCCTGTGTCCTATCGCTCCGTTCGCGGAGACTGCGGGGGCCGGGGTCGAGTTGGGGGGCGAGGATTCCGGCACACTGCCAGATGAGATTCCAAGCAATATTTGCACCGGCATTTACGCCACTTCTCGTACCCAGCCCCGCTGCCCGGTGAACAAGAAAGTAGCCCGCCAATCACGCCAACTCCCGCACCTCGCCCCAGGCGAACCGGATCGCGTCCAGTCGGTTAAAGCACCCCTCTGACCACTCACCCCTCCGCCCCTCCCTTCACCTCCCCGCATACACCACCACATTCCGCATCACCCTCACCGCGTCCGCGCTCGAATACCCGACGATCCCCAGGCACTCCACTCCCGCCATCCCCGCCGTCAAATCATCCTCCGAAAATATCACCCCGTGCCGGCCCCCCCGCGTAATCCCCTGCAGCGCCGGCCCTTTCCCCCGCCGCGGTTCCGCCTTCATTCCCTTCCGATACTCCACCTTCGCAATCTTCACCGCATCCTTCAGTCCCCCGTTATAAATAGGATCATTCGCCAGCAGCCCGCTCAGCGGCGTCTCCGGCCACAGCTTCCTCGCCCACGCCTCAAAAGACTCCGCAAACACCTTGTCCCCGCCCGCCGCATCCACGCACAGCAATCCCCCGCCCGCCACATACGCCTGCAACCCCGCCGCCTCCGCCTCCGTCAACTTCAATTCCCCCGTCCCCGTCAAATGCGCCAGCGGCGTCTCCTGCGCATCCAGCGCCTCCCCCTTCCGATTCACCACCTCGATCCGCGTCCGAAACTCCGCCGCCCCCAACCCCGCCATCCGCTGCCACGCCCCCGCTTCAGGATCCCAATTCCCGCGCCACTCCACCCGCCCCACCTTTACCGTCCGCGCACTCGTCTTCTTCGCCTCCGGCACAAAATTCTCCAACCGCCCGCGCAGCCCCAACCGCCCCGTCACATACGTCTCCAACCCCATCGCCACTTGATACATCTCCGCATTCTTCCCGCTGTTCCCCGCCTCCCACGCCGCTCCCGCATCCTCCCTCGTATGCACCCACAACTCCCGCACCCCGTTCGACAACCCCCACAATTTCCCCGCGTTCTTCCCCGCATTCTCTTCCTTCCCCATTCCCGCCGCCAGCATCAACGCCTCCGTCCCCTCCAACTCCCGCATCGCATATTTCCCCCCGCCCACCACTGCAGCATACTTCTTCAGCACCGCTTCGCTGAACTCCTTCCCCTCCGTCCCGCCCGCCGCATACGAAAAAATCACGCCCCCGCCCTCCACAAAACCGCGCAACGTCTGCACCTGCTTCTCCGTAAATCCCGGATCCTTCACCCCCCTGATCACCAATATCCGCGCATCCGAAATCTCCTCCACCGTCCGCTGATCGTCCACACTTTCCCACATCGCCGTCCGCCCCATCAACTTCGCCGTCGCCCCCGTCACCCGCGCCAAATCCCGCGCATGCGCCTTCCCCTGCCCCGCGCCTTCCTTCCCCTCCACCGCATATTCCCACCTCGCCAGCAGCACCGGATCCCGCACCGCCGCCAGTATCAGCAGCGCATAACTCGTCGCCACATTCGGGTTCTCCCCCGACATTCCCCCATCATTAAACGCGCTCTTCCACGATCCATCTTCCCGCTGCCGCGCCAACAGATTTTCCGCCATCCCCCGCAACGCATCCTTCTTCCCCACAAACCGCTGCCCCGTCTCCGCCACCGCCCGCTGCACCGCCCACAAGTAAAAAAAATCCCCGCTCTCCGCCTGAAAATCCGCCCCCATCCGCGCCTTCCCCGCCGTCAACACCGCATCTTTTCCCCCCGTCGCCCAACTCCCGCCGCCCGCCAATTGCCGATCCATGCTCTCACACAAACTCGCGATCCCCGCCGCCGTCATCGCCTTGCTCGTCTTGGCACTCTCCTTCGCGCCCCCTTCATACGCCCACCCCCCATCCTTCAACTGCATCGTCCGCCAGTGCCTCTCCGCATTCTTCCAAAACCCCTCCGGTATCTCAATCTTACCCTCGCTCATCGCCCCCAACGCCATCTGCGCAAACTGCGTATTGCAATTGTCCCACGCCTGCCCATTCTTCGCCCGATGCTCCGGCGAATACGTAAACGCCCCGCTCCCCTCCGCTTCCCCCGCCACCATCGAACGCAGCATCTGCTCCCGACAATCCGCCAGCGCCTGCCGACTCTCCGCCCGCAGCGGCAACTGCATCAGCGCCAGCCCCCGGCACGCCGCCACATAATTTGTCTCCGCCTTCATTCCCGTCACATACCCCACCGCCCCCGCCAACTCCCCCGACTGCCCCCGCAACCGCGGATCATCCACCGACTGCCCCGTCCGCAACAACGCATACAACGCCAGCGCCGTCTCCCCTCCCACATGCGCCATCCCATCCCATCTTTTTTGACTCTCCCAATACCGCTCCCCCTTCTGATTCCCCAGCAGAAAATCCACCCCCTTCCGCATCCCCTCATCCACCCGCTTCTTCAATGGCTCATTCTCCCGCTTCCCCCCCGCATCCGCCGGCGGATTCGCCAACGGCCCGCCCGCCACCCACCCGCTCATCGCCATCACCCCCCACGCCACCATCCCCCACGCCACCGACCACGCCAGTCGTTTCGCTCGCATCATGCTGTGCTCTCCACTAGTGCGTCCATCCGTCAGGTTCCGAGAAACATTTCACCACTCCCCCAAAGTGTATCATATCTCCCCAACAATTTTGCCCCCCACGGTCCGTCCCCAATCTTCTTGCTACTTGCTTCCCTCCAGCATTTCCCCTCGCCCCTCACCCCCTCTCACACTCCCCCCCCACCCCTACTCATGGTAAACTGGCACCCGCACCCGTTTTCGGAGTTGTCTTGCTCTTCGTCAATTACATCCTGTTCGCCCTCTGGCTCGCTGCCCTCATTGTTGCTATCTGGGCCACTGAAGCCGCCCGCATGTTCGCGCGCCGCATGAAAAAAATGCACACCCGCACCCTCCCCACCAACTTCACCCCCCGCGTCGCTCTCATCCTCCCCGTCAAAGGCATCACCCCCCATGACCCCGACACCCTCGCCCACCTCCACGCACTCTTCGCCCTCGATTACCCCCACTTCCGACTCCTCTTCGCCGTCGAATCCCCCGACGATCCCATCCTCCCCCAAATCCACCGCCTCCGCGCCACCTCCAAAATCCGCACCGAAATTATCATCGCCGGACTCGCCACCACCCGCGGCCAAAAAGTTCACAACCAACTCGCCGCCATCGATCACACCACCTCCGACGATGAAATCCTCGCCTTCGTCGACGCCGACGCTCGCCCCGCACCGCACTGGCTCCGCGCTCTCGTCATCCCCCTCCAGCACGCCGAAGTCGGTGCCGCCACCGGCTTCCGCTTCTACATCCCCACCCCCGCCTCTCCCTCCGGAAAACCCTCCACCGCCTCCGCCGTCGTCTCCGTCATCAACGCCGGCGTCGCCGCACTCCTCGGCCCCTACACCCGTAACTCCGCTTGGGGCGGCTCCATGGCCATCCGCCGACCTGACTTCTTCTCCTTCGGCGTCCACGCCGCCTGGCAACACGCCCTCTCCGACGACTACGTCCTCTCCTTCATCGTCAAAAAGAAAGCCCAGCAAGCCATCGCCTTCGTCTCCCCCTGCCTCGTCGCCTCCGTCGCCAATTTCACCGGTGCCTCCGCTTTCGAATTCGCCGCCCGCCAATACCGCATCACCCGCATCTGCGAGCCCTTCGTCTGGCTCACCGCCGTCGCCTCCCCCATCCTCTATCTCTCCGCCCTCCTCTACACCTCCACCTTCTACCTCCGCTCCCTCCTCCTCGGAACCCCCGACCACAACCTCCTCGTCATGTTCCTCGCCCTCTACCTCATCAGCATCTTCCGCGGACTCTGCCTCCTCCAGGGCGGAAAATCCGCCCTCCCCCAGCACGCCCCCGCGCTCTCCCGCATCGCCTTCTGGTACACCCTCGGGTACCCCCTCGTCGCCTTCTTCAACCTCCTCGCCCTCCTCGCCTCCGCCACCAGCCGCACCATCATCTGGCGCGGCATCCGCTACACCATGCACTCCCGCACCGAAACCACCCTCCACCGCGCCACCACCAACACCGCCCCCTCCCTCCCCCCACACTCCACCACCCCCTCGCGCGAACCCACCCCCCCCGCCCTCGCCACCCACGACGAAGCCCGCACCTGACCCCCTG
>JBBRWV010000190.1:0-4437 GCA_038248985.1 Phycisphaerae bacterium | reverse complement strand
CAGCATCTTCCCACGATCACGAAACGGAAGAATCCTACTCCCCCGATCCCGCAGCATCTTGACTCCTGTTCGCTTCACTCAAAAGCGGACAGTTTTATCTGCCGGAAACAGGACATTACTATCTGCGCATGACAGGGAGGGCGCGGCGAGGCCAACCAGTGGCGGGGCATTGTGTGCCTCGCCTATACCCGACATTTCTTCATGCAAAGGGATTCGAGATCGCTTTACAGGCACCAAGTATCACCGAGTGGCCTGAAGTGCCAAGTGAGGTATTTCCACTGCGGCAATGCCGAAGCCACGCTCGCCGTCGTCGGCGACAAGGCCGAGTCGGACCATATCGGGCAAGCGATCCATTCCCAGTTTGCTGGTGATGTGGGCACGGTGATGCTCCACGGTGCGCGTCGAAATGCCCAGAGTTGCGGCCATTTCTTTATAGGATTGGCACTCGACCACAAGTTCAAACAACTGGCGTTCACGGGGGGTGAGTCGCGCCAGTCGTTTCCGCGCGTCGGACAGTTGTTGACGCTGCCTGGCGCGAGCGGCATCGAACGCCAGCGCGCGATCGACCAAGGGCAGGAGGGCGTTGGGGTCCACCGGCTTGGGGCAAACATCGACGGCGCCAAGGCGTATTGCGCGAAGGGCGGTCGCAACATCCACGTGGGCCGCGATGACGATGGTGGGAATTTCCACATTCTCGGTGCGCAGCCGCTGGAGAATGTCCTGACCGGACATGCCCGGCAAATAGAGATCGAGGATCAGACACGAGGGGTGTTCGGGAATGAAATCCGCCAGGAATTCTTCACCGGTAGCATAAGCAATTGTGCGACGCGTGTCGGAGTCCAGCACGCGTTGCAGGGAGTGGCGCACTTCGGGATCGCTATCAACGATATTGATTGTCGCGCTACAGGTTTTCAAGTGAATCTCCATCTGGCTAATCAAAAAAGGCCCAAGGACACCTATGGCAAGTGACTATATTTGTTTCTTTCGGTTTGACATTTCCAAAAGCAAGACTGGGCACCACGAAACCCGGGGGGAGATTGCCATCGCGCAATCGATTCGAGAGATATTCAGGCTCAAAGCCACGTAAATCATCACCATGATTTTCCTGCTGAAGGTTTCCCAGACGAAGAATGAAGCGTTTGCAAAAGATGTCCAGCAGACTTGCGCCGTAGAAATGAAATGCAGCACGAATAGAATCGGCAAAGACCCTTTTATCTCTTAACGAGAATCCCCTCGTGCCTCAACAAGGGGGGCGATGGAGGTATTGTTCGCGCGCTGGACAGGCCAGCCGGGGCCAATGTGGCCTGCCCTATTGGGGGCATCACCCCTCATATAAGTGAGCGATCATTGTTCATCCAAAACCGCGGACATCGTTTTTTACTTCCGAACAATCTATCTGGGTAACTCACTTTGCCGTCACTCACTTTGCCCGCCACGAATAAGCCTGCGGGCTATGGGGAAATCTCCTCACGGGAAAAGTCCTCATAGATCGGGTACCAGCGCGTGCCGAAGAAAGCGGCACCTGTTACTGACGCGAGTCATCATGTGGTCTTGCGTTGAGAGACGGGCATCCAAAGGGTGGATTGCTATGTCTTCATTGGCTGAGACAACCGAACGTCTTGCTTCCGCAGTATTGCTGGCGGATCCCCACGATCTGGCGGCGCTGGCACGATTGCATGAGTATCTCGCCGTGGTGCCCCAACAGGTCGCGGAGGAAGCCGGATTGGCCGCTCCTCTGGCCGCACGGATGGAACAAACCGCCCGAACGGCATCCAGTTTGGTTGAGCAAATCATACTGCGGGACACCCAGGATGCCTCCGCGGCGCTAGAGGCGGTATGCGAAGGCATTGCGCAACTGCAGCAGCTACTGGGGGGAGAAACATTGCAGGACGATCTACAAAAGGAATCTGCCCCGAGTGATACGTCCTCCCCACTTGCTACCGCGGCCCATGATGTTCACGTGGCTGAAGAAGAATTGCCGAAAGGCGAAGATCTTTCGCTCGTGCAGGACTTCATCGGAGAGGCGCGGGGGCATCTGGAATCGGCCGAAGCGAGTCTGCTCAAACTCGAAGAGCAACCCGAGGATCAGGAGCTGATCAACGCGGTGTTCCGGGCATTTCACACGATCAAAGGAGTGGCGGGGTTCCTGAACTTCAAGCAGATAGGCCAACTGGCGCATGCCGCGGAAAGCATTTTGGATGGGGCGCGCAAGCGGGAACTGGCCCTTACCAGCCAAGTGCTGGAGATGATTTTGCAGTCGGTGGACATGGCCAAGGCCATGATTCGCAGCATTGAAATGGCCGTGCAAAACCACACCCCGGTGGGTATACAGCCGGGTTTGGCCGCTTTATTGACGGAGTTGCGGAGAGGGGCCACCGGGGCCGCACCGGATGCAGCCGTCTCGACGACTGCGGCAAGCGCTCCTGCGGTGGAAACGCGCGCTGCGGCGGCACCCGAGGGAAATTCCAGCGCACCGGCGGGCAACGATGCCACCGTGAAGGTTTCCACCGGGCGTTTGGATAGCCTGATCAATATGGTGGGCGAACTGGTGATTGCCCAGGCGATGGTCAATCAGGACCTGACGCGTCTGGTCAGCGGGCAGCCACGCGTCGCGCGAAATCTGTCCCACCTCAGCAAGATTACGCGGGAACTTCAGGACCTCACGATGGCCATGCGGATGGTGCCCATCCAAGCGGTCTTTGCCAAGATGTCGCGTTTGGTCCGGGACCTGGCCCGCAAGGCTGGCAAGCAAATCGAACTGAAACTTACGGGCGGGGAGACGGAATTGGATCGCAACCTGGTGGAAGCCCTGGCCGATCCGTTGGTCCATATGATCCGAAATGCCGCTGACCACGGCATCGAACTGCCCGAAGACCGCGTACGCGCGGGCAAAGACGCCATGGGACATGTGGAACTGCGGGCATCCCATCAGGCGGGAAACATTGTCGTCGAGATTCGCGACGATGGACGGGGACTGAACAAGAAACGAATCCTGGCCAAAGCCACTCAAGCGGGGCTGATACAAGATGGCCAGGAGCTCAGCGAACAGGATATCTTCCGGCTGATCTTTCATCCGGGCCTGTCCACCGCTGAGAAAGTCACCGATGTATCGGGGCGCGGCGTGGGCATGGACGTAGTGCGCAAGAATGTTGAAGCCCTTCGCGGCCGCATTGACATCGCCTCGTCCGAGGGGCAAGGCTCAACGATTGCGATCCGTCTTCCCCTGACGCTGGCGGTCATCGACGGTCTGGTCGTAAAGGTCGGCGTGGAGCGCTATATCCTGCCGATCACCAGCATCGAACAAAGCCTGCAACCCAAGTCCGAACAACTGTCCACCCTGCAGAGCCGCGGCGAAATGTGCATGATTCGGGGACGGCTATTGCCGGTGTGCCGTCTGCACAATCTTTTCAAGGTCAAGCCCACCACGACCGACGCCTGCCAGTCTCTACTGGTGCTGGTGCAGGATGGCTCGCGGCGGGCGTGCCTGATGGTGGATGAACTTCTCGGCCAGCAACAAGTCGTTATCAAATCTCTTGGTGAAATCACAGGCAACCTCCCGGGTGTTTCGGGCGGGGCCATTCTCGGTGACGGAACAATCAGCCTGATTCTGGATGTACCCGGTCTTATTGACCTGATGGCCAGTACTTGACCCTGAACACCCACGCAGGCGTTTATTTGGAGGCAGCTCATGAGTAACTCTACACTGGCATCGGCCACACCCGCGTCAGAAATTTCCGCGCGCGGCGGTAAATACCTGACCTTTGCCCTGGGCAAAGAAGAGTATGGCCTGGAAATCCTCAAGGTCCGCGAGATCATCGGATGGCTCGACATCACGGCCTTGCCGCGCACGCCCGCCTACGTCAGAGGCGTGGTGAATTTACGCGGTCAGGTGATCGTGGTGGTGGATTTGCGGTCGAAGTTCGAGATGGAAGCGACCCCCAAGACCGACCAGACCTGCATCATCGTCGTGGAGATCGCCCACGCCGGGCGCAAGCTCTCCACCGGCATCGTGGTCGACCGTGTCTCGGAAGTGCTCGAGATCCCCTCGGAAAACATCGAAGACCCGCCGACGTTCGGCACGTCTGTCGCCACCGACTTCATCCTGGGCATGGGCAAGGTCGGCGATGCGGTGAAGATCCTGTTGGACATCGACAAGGTGCTGGATGGTGACGCCGTGGCGCGAATCGCCAAGGACACGAGCGGCACGCCTGTCAGCGCCAACTAATCCGTCATTCTAGAGTTCCACGTTAAAAATACAGATTGTCAAACCTTCAACTCAAAAGAAAAGGATTCCTCAATGAAACTCGGTTCAAAAATCGCCTGTGGATTTGGCTCCCTTATCGTCATCGCCGTCAGCCTCGGCAGCCTCGCTATCTGGAGCATGAACGGCGTCAAAAAATCCACCACCACCCTCGCCGATGCCACCGTCCCCGCCGT
>JBBRWV010000189.1:0-4474 GCA_038248985.1 Phycisphaerae bacterium | reverse complement strand
GGGGCGGCGCGGTGCGGGGCGCGGGGCGCGGGGGGGGCTCCGGGCGGGGGCGGGGCGGCGGCCGGGCATTTGGGGGAGGATGTGGATGAGTGAGGAGTCGGCATGGAGGGCGTCGAGGCGCGGGCGGAGGGTGTCGGCGACGTTGTCTTCGGGGCTGAGGAAGACGGTGGAGGAGGGGATGAGGGGTGCGGGGTCAGGGGTGGGAGACGGAGGGGTAAGAGGGGAGGCGGTTGGGGGATAGGGGAGGGGTGTGGCGGTGGAGAGGTGTGCGGCGAGGGCGAGGGTGAGGGTGGTTTTTCCGAGTCCGGGGTCGGCGGCGAGGAGGGTGAGTTTGGAGAGGGGGATGTAGGGGTTCCAGAGGAATTGGACGGCGGCAGGTTGGACGGTGGCGAGCGTGAGCATGGACATGAGAATTCCCCCCTATTTGGATATGCCTGAGCGACGGCTCGGCACAGTGCCGAACTTTTGCCGTACTAAATAGTATGGTATTTGTTTGGGTAGATGTCAAGGGGGATTTTTGGGGGGAGTAAATGGGGCTCCTTTGGTTGGATGTTGGGATGGGGGGGTGATTTTATTTGAGACGTTTGGTGAGGAGGGCGAGAGGGTGGCGGATTATTGGGCGTGGAGGCGGCGGAGGGTTTGGCCGGGGGTGAGGTTGGGGGGGATGCCGTTGGGGTAGTTTTTTTGGAGCCAGGCGTTGATGGCTTCGGCGCGGGCTGCGGGGTCGGGGTGGGTGGCCATGAAGTTGGGGGCGCGTGGGGAGTTGCCGGTGGCTTCTTTGAGGATGTGCATGACTTCGATTTGGGCGCGGGGGTCGTAGTTGTTTTTGACCATGAGTTGGAGGCCCCACTGGTCGGATTCGAGTTCGTCCTGTCGGCCGTAGGAGAGCATGCGCATCTGGGCGGCGACTTGGGCGATTTGAGCGGCGGACATGCTTTCGGTGCCAACGGCGGTGGCTTGGACGAGGCCTTGGAAGAGATCGGACTTGGCCATGTGCTCGGCGGAGTGGCGGTTGATGACGTGTCCGATTTCGTGTCCGAGGACGCCGGCGAGTTGGGCTTGGGTGGTCAATTTGTCCAGCAAGGCTCTGGTGATGAAGATTTGTCCACCTGGGAGCGCGAAGGCGTTGATGGTTTGGGTATCTGCCAAGAGGTGGAAATTGAAGCGGTAGGGATTGTCGGGGATATCGATGGAGGCGGCGAGGCGGTTGCCGACGGCTGAGACGAGTTGGGATTGGGGATCGTTGGGGGGTACGGTGCCGCCCATTTGTGCGGCCATTTCGGGGGCGGCTTGAAGTCCGAGTTGGACTTCTTGTGCGGGGGATATTTTGACACGTTGGCTTTCGCCGGTGAAGGGGTTTTTCTGGGTGGAGAAGAAATAGCCAGCGATGGAGATGAGGGCGATGACGGCACCGATCATGAGGCGTGGGGCGCAGCCGGAACGAGGGCGCGGGGAGTTGGGGTTACCGAAAACGATGGGCATGGGGAGCTCCTCCGTAAGATGGATGATGGGGGTGCAAAGGCTGGACCAGAGGGGGATGGGGGAGCGGGGTGACGCCGCGGAGTTTCGGCGGAAGGGGGTGAGATGCGGCCGTGGTGCGGCGATGGAGGCGGAGGAGGGACGAAGGTGGGTGGGGTGGTGGCTTGGGAGTAGGGGAGGAGGGGGTAAGGTTGGGGTTGGGGTTTGGTTGTGGGTTGGGCATGGAGGTAGTTTACTCGGGTTTGAGTTCGCCGCATTTCCAGCATTCGGAGAATTGGGGGGCGTGGGATTGGCCGCAGGAGCAGGTCCAGTGGGGTGAGTTGGGGGCGAGGTGGGGGTTTTGGGCGCGGTGGCGGTGGTCTTCGATGAGGGCGAGGGCTTCGTCGGCGTGGATGTCGTGGACCCAGAGGGAGGGGAGGGAGTCCATGGTGAAGGGGATGTCGCCGCGGATTTGCTGGAGGAGTTCGTTTTGGATGGTGGCGGGGATTTCGGCTTGTTCGAGGAGTGATTTGAGGAAGTGTGCTTCGAGTGCGTCGCGGGCGAGGTAGATTTTTTGCATGAGGGTACCGGGGTTGGAGGGGAGGCAGAGGAAAAACTAAAAGCTTTGGAGGTAATGATACCACGGGCCTTGGAAAGGTATGTAGCTTTCGTTATCGATGTGCCGCGGCAGGGAGCGGGTGGAGTAGGCGACGCCTTGGGCATCGAGAAAGCCGGCGTCTTGGAAGGTGAATTTGACGACGTCGAGGGAAGGATCATAGGTAATGGTGGAGGCGGTGAAGAGGCCGACGGATTTTTTGGAGGGGAGATAGATGGAGGTGGGCATGGAGGCGGAGGCGGCGACGGATTTGGCGGCTAGGGCTTCGCGTTCGAGGGCGGATTGGCTGTAGAGGAAGGCGAGACGGAAGGGGGCATCGCAGACGAGGAGGATGGTAAGGAGGATGGGGGCGATGAAGGCGAGGGCGAAGGGGATGAGGCCGCGAAGGAAATGGGAGTCGGTGGGTTTGTAGATGCGCCAGAGGACGGTGCGGAGGAGGAGGCGGAGGATCCAGAGGAGGAGGAGAGGGCCTCCGAGGAAGACGCCGTAAAAGAGGGGATCGAGCGAGCCGGGGATGCGTGCGAGCCAGAGGAGGAGGAGGGTGAGAAAAATTTGGGCGGTGAAGAAGGGCCAGCCGAGGGTGCGGAGTAGGAAGCGGGCGAAGCGGGGCGGGGTGGTGGATTGGGAGTAGGGGAGGATGGGGGCGGTGGCTGTCATGGGGAACCTCATGATTTTTTGGTAACTTTTGTGATTTTCTTTTTGATGGGGTCACCAAACCGGGATTTCCCCGTTGGCTTTGGGCCGACGACCGTCGCCGACCATCTTGCGTAGCATAACGGCCCCGAATCGGTCGGTCGAGGATTTTCGCTCCTCAGACCGACCTGTTGACGCGCGTAGCGGGCTGTTTGGGGCGTTCTTTCGACCGCTCGGGGCTTTTTGGGCATGACCTGGGTAGACCGAGGGTGCAGTTTGGTAGCGTGTGTGAGGTTTTCATCGCCAGTGCAAGTCATGTGGGTGCCGGAGCCAGTAAGCGCAATCGTTCAATTCGCCGAAGGATCGCCGCGAATAGCGTGCGGGGGATCGCCACCTCCGCCATCTGGAACACGACGCGGCGGGCGTGATGCACCACTTTGGCCCCGATCTTGATGAGCTTGTTCCGCAGCGTGGTCATAGTCCAGTGCTTCACACGCGGCGGCAAGGCCAGGCGTCGCAAGAAGTTCCCCAGGTTGTACGCCAGCGCGAAGAGTTGCAGCCGCACCTGATTGTCCACAAAGTCGTGGCAGGAGAGTCGCGTCCAGTTCAGGGCGGCCTTGCCCTCTTTGATGCACTGCTCCGCCGTGCCCCGACCGTTGTAGAACCAGGTCACCGAGGCTGACCCACCGCCGAGGTTGGTGACGATGAAGCCCACACGGGGGAACAACTCACCTTGGTGCCACTCGACTTTCGCCACGACCCGGCGCGCCTGGTCCCAGGTAGCGGCCTGATAAGTGAAGTCGTGGTACTGTGAGATAGGCTGCTCGGGCGGGCGACCCACCGGACGGGTCATCAGGTGCTCCATCTCGCGGTACAACACCGCGTTGGCCGGTAGCCGGATGGTGTAGCTGTAGCCCTCGGCTTCGAGGAACTCGTACACCCCGGGGTTGGCAAAGCCTGCGTCACCCCGAAAGAATCTCTGGAACTTACCGGTACGCTGGCGATAGCGGGCCACCACCGGTTCCAGCACGCTCCGCCAGTCGTCGGCGCTGGCCACGTTGCCGTTCCGCAAGAGCGCACGTTCCAAGTCGCCGTACTGGTTGAAGCAGAACAGGGGATGGTAACAGGTGCATTCAAAGTAGCCGTTGTAGGCCGATCCTTCCTGCCGCCCGTGGGTTTCACTGACCGAACTGTCCAGGTCGAGGATGATGCGGTCGGTTGGTTTGCGCCGCTGGACCTGATCGATCCACTGGGCGGAAAGGTTCAACAGCGCCGCGAGGTTCTTCGGTTGGGTCAGCACCTCGGTCTCGAAGCGTCCCATCTGGCTGGTATGGGCGGCTTGCTTCGTCGTGGCCCGGCCGCCGACCACCTGCCGCATCGTCGGATCGACCGCCAGGCGTTCGGCATCGTTGAGGTCGTCGTAGCCCGCCAAGCGGCTGTAGATCGACTGCCGCAGCAGCGCCGTCAGCGTGTGGCGGATGTTGGTCCCCGTCCGCCGGTCGGCCAACGCGGCAGCGGCCGATGCAGTCAACTCCAAGGCGTCATCGAGATCGCGGTAGACCACGAGGCCGCCGTCGCTGCTGACGGTGGCACCGTGAAACTCCAGCCGGACCGAGCCGTCAAAACCGACCTTTAACGCGTCCTTGCGTGCTTCACCCATGACAGGAACCCTCCGTGGCCCGGAATGATGTGCGGAATACCCTATAAATACGGGCTCAAACGCACATTGGTTCGCTCAGAAATGTATCTTCATCTGGGAAATGTGGG
>JBBRWV010000188.1:0-4513 GCA_038248985.1 Phycisphaerae bacterium | reverse complement strand
GGGCGGCCTTTTTTGCGGGTGAGCTTGTAGAGGACGGGGTAGAGGCCGGTGACTTCGGAGGCGGGGACGAGGCGCTCCTGGTGGGCGGGGTTGAGGGGGATTAGACGGAGAGCGGTGACTTCGTCGGTGGCAGGGTCGCGGAGGAAGGCGATGCGTTTGAGGGTGGTGGCGTAGTTATCGGATTCGCCAAGGCGAATGAGGCAGTCGTCACCGTCGGCGGGGGTATCGGTGGAGAGGATGACGAGGTCGCCTTCGAGGTAGTCGGGGGTCATGGAGTCGCCGGAGACGGTGGCGGCGAAGGAGGCGGGGGAGAGTTCGCCGCGGGGGTCGGGGAGGTCGGGGGCGGGGATGTATTGGTCGGCGATGCCGCGGGGGTAGTCTTTGTCGGTGAATTCGGCGGCGTGTCCGGCGGCGACTTTGCTGATGAGGGGGATGCGGCGGAGAGCAGGGTAGGGGGTAGGGTTGGGGGAGTGGGAGGAGGCGGGGTTTTTGGGAGGGAGGAGGGCGTCGAGGTCGATGGTGCCGCTGGAGTGGCGAGGGAGGTGGGGCGTGGATTGGGGGGATTTTTCGTGGGCGAGGAGGAGGTTGCGGACGCTTTCGGGGGTGCGGAGCCAGTCGGCGGCGGCGAGGAGGGAGGGGGTATCGAGGTGGAGAGCGGCGGCGAGTCGTTCGAGTTTTTCTTCGGAGGGGGGGCCGGGGGCGCGGGCGGTTTCGATATTGGAGAGGTAGGGTTTGGAGATGCCGGTGAGGTTGGCGAGGGCGTCGAGGGTGAGGGTGAGGCGTTCGCGTTGTTGTCGGAGGTGGGCGCCGAATGCGTGGAGGGAGTGGGCGCGGGGGGTGGAGTGGAGGGGCGGGGAGTCGGCGGGTTCAGGGTTTTCGGTGGGTTTGTTTTGATTGATGGGCATCATACATCCTTGTTTGCAAATAATCATATAGGGAAATATGTGGGTGTAGCAAGGAGAAAAGGGGAAAAAGGGGGACATGGGGGAAAAGGAAGGGGAAGAGGATTGGGGGTGGGAAAGGGAGCAAGTATTGATGCGGGAATGAAACGACTTGCCGTTGGTTCCGGCCTGACAAAAAGTCTTTGGCGGCAAATCATAGCCGCCTAGAGTTTCCGTCGTTATTATCAAGCGGTCAAGGAGGTGCCCTCATAATCTCAGGCTCGTTTACGACTGCTTGCCCAGTCCGCCGGAAGTCCGGTAGCGTGGCGCGGCTGCGCGCTGCGGAATTTTTCGCCGGGATTGGGTTGGTGCGCTTGGCCTTGGAGAAGCACGGTTGGGAAGTCATTTTTGCGAATGACATTGCCCCAGACAAACTCAAAATGTACGACGCGAACTTCGGTTCTGAGCATTTTAATTTGGGTGATATCCATCATCTCACTCCTGAGGACTTGCCGAACTGCGATCTCTTCACGGCATCGTTTCCGTGCAACGATTTATCCATCGCCGGCGCGCAAAGCGGTTTGAACGGCAAGGAGTCTTCGGCCTTTTGGGGTCTGATCAATTTGTTGAAGGCCATGCCTGATCGGCCACCGTTGATCATGTTGGAGAACGTGGTCGGCTTTCTGCAATTCAACGGCGGCAAGGATTTTGAAACGGCGCTGCTGGCGCTCAATCAACTGGGGTATGACGTTGACGCGTTTATTTTGAACGCCGTCCACTGGGCACCGCAGAGCCGGGCCCGGTTGTTTGTGATCGGCAATCGGGCGAGGGTGGGAGCGCGGAATTCTTGGGCCATGGAAACGGACGCGCGGCCCGAGGCGCTTTTTACCTTTATCAACACCCACCAGAACATTCGGTGGCATATTCGCGATCTTCCCGCGCTGCCGAGAACAGATTTACGATTGAAAGATATCGTCGAAGATCTGGCTGATGATGATTCCCACTGGTGGAACGAGGAGCGAGCGGAGTATTTTTTCAATCAGCTCAGTGAGCGTCACTTGATCGCGGCGCGTTTGATGATGGGCCAGCGAACCTACCAGTATGCGACGGCCTTTCGCCGCGTGCGGTACGGTCGGAGCATGGCGGAACTGCGCACGGATGGTATCGCGGGGTGCTTGCGGACTCCGCGGGGCGGCAGCGGGAGGCAAATACTGTTTAAGGCGGGCAAGGGAAAATTCAAGGTGCGTCTGCTTACCGCGCGCGAGTGCGCGAGGTTGCAGGGCGTGCCCGAGACTTACAAGATCAACGTTTCGCTGAACCAAGCGTTGTTTGGATTCGGGGATGCGGTGTGCGTTCCGGCAGTCGCCTGGATTGCCAAGCACTATCTTACGCCTGTCGCCAGTGCCATTCACCATGCGGGTGCCGCGTTATTCTGAGAGCCAAATGTCCCAAGTCAATCTTGCCACATTCTTAAAGCAGCACATGAAGCAAAGCGGGCGTTTTGTTCCGGCGCGACTTCAGGCGTCCATGGCGCTGCTGGAGCGGCTTCGTGAAACACCCACGTTGCGACTTGAGGCGCATAAAAAACCCAATAGTTCCGGCCTCGATTCGCACGAAACATTCGGTGACCGCGTGCATGAGCGGCTTGACCTGAAACCGATCAACAAGAATCACGGACGCCGATCGTCGAACGTGGGCGGTTGGGGTCAGGATTTGCTTGATCGTGTCAGGGACGCAGGATTCGAAAAGGAGACGCCGGACAAGCGAGCGAAGATGATTGATTCCACCCAGGATGACTTCGCGGCGATTTTGCGGGCAGTCTTGGATGAAGACCCGCTGGAAGCCCGGATCAAGGGGCGAAGCGCGGAGGCTGTGATCCGGCAATTGCTGGAACAAGCTGAAGCGAAGGGCAAGGGGGGTGAAGTTGCTCAATATCTTGTGGGGGCGAAATTGATGCTTCGCCTGAAGCGTGAGATGCCGGTGGTTCCGGCGAACAAAGGGGACCGCAAGGGGCATGGCGATTTGAAGGCGCGGACGGGCGATTTTGAAATCGAGAATGCGACAATCGAAGTGGCCGTGGGGCTACCCGATGAGAAGCACCTTGCCCAGGTTGCGGAGGCATTGGAGGATCACGATCTGGAGGTTTGGCTGCTGACGCGTTACGACCGTGTGGCGACATGGCGAAACGAATTGGAAGAATTCGAGGGGGTGCAAATGCAGCGAGTGGTCGTGACATCGGTGGAAGCGTTCGTGGGGCGGAACGTTTCGGAACTGGGAGAGTTTTCTGCGAAGGGGAAGGCCATTCAACTGGCGGAATTGTTCAAACTTTACAATGAGCGATGGGTGGCGAAGGTGGGAACGCCGGGTATTCGGATCGTTGTGAAATAAGCGATGTCTGAAGGGGGCTCAGGGGGCGTTGTTTTGCCTTCGCAGGCACCTGCCGCGTACGCTTGTCTTCAATCTCGCATTGATCCTCGTGGGTGGGTTTGGATTATTTGTTTGAATAATAGGATTGATGGTCCTATATTCTTTTTGGTGGATTGGCGTAAACGTTTTTGAGTGATGTTTTGTGCGCGGTGTTCGCGCGCGAAGCGCACTTTGGATAGGAGAGAGAGTCATGAGAACGCGCGCTTGTAGTTTGCGGGGATCAGTTTTGTTGGGAGCGGTGACGGTGGGAGCGTGGGCTGCGCCGGCGGCGGCGGATTTTAATTTGCTGGTGGATCCGCCGAAGCCGCATCGGGAGTTGGGGTATAGCGCGGGGGCTCCGGAATTTTCGGTGAGCGACAAAAAGGAATCGAATTCGTTTGGGGTATTTAATGAGAGTTTGAATTGGGCGGGGCCGGGCGGGTTGTATTCGGCGGATATTTCGTATGTTTCGGATGTGACGTCGCGGAAGATCACGGCGAATGCTGTGGCGACGGTGAAGAATTTGGATACGCGGTCGCCGTTGGTGGAGGACATCGATGGGGAGTTGGTGTCTACGGATATCAGCAGTGTGAGGACGCATGTGGAATTGAATGTGGCGTTTTCGGTGGAAGCGTTAACGGATGTGCGTATTTTTGGATCGCTGTCGACGTTTTTGGCGACGAGTGAGGGACCGCCGTTGACGCCGGCGGCGGTTTTTCTGCAAGGGCCGACAGAGTTTTCGGCGGGCGTGAATTTCGCGGATTGGACGACGCCGAATCCGTTTGATGCGTATTTGCAGCTTGCGCCGGGGACGTACACGTTGTGGGCTTTTGCTTATGCGGACGCGGGGCAGGGGGCGGGGACGGGGACGGGGGTGATGGATGTGACACTGGAGGTTGTGCCGGAACCGGCGTCGTTGGGGGTTTTGGCGGTGGGGGCGCTGGGGTTGCTGGTGCGTCGGCGGAGGTGAGGGTGGATGTAGATTGAGGTTTTGAGGCCGTGACTCTTGGGGGGAGAGCACGGCTTTTTTATTGGTGGGGGTGAGGGGAGTGGAGGTGGCGGGAGGCGGGGGTGAAAAATAATTTTGGTTTTGTTTGGGTTTCGGCTTGCATTGGATGTTTGTATGATTATAATCATACATACCTCAAGGCGGGGTGTTCCTGTTTTGGGTGGCGAAGGGTTTATTTTTGAAAAAAGGGGTGATTTATGGTGTTGGAGAAGGGTTT
>JBBRWV010000187.1:0-4526 GCA_038248985.1 Phycisphaerae bacterium | reverse complement strand
TTGTAGTATCGTTTGTTCTCCTCCAGCGTGTAGAATATCGCGTTATCAATGCCGCGAAAACACAGAGTCGGGCCCAATTCATTTCCCTCGGCGGTGTGGTTGAACACGACATCGAGGATCACTTCGATACCGGCGCGATGGAGTGCGCAGACCATTTCCTTGAACTCCAACTTCTGCTGTCCCGTGCTTCCCGAGCTGCTGTAGGAGCCTTTGGGCGCGAAGAAAGCCACGGGATCGTAGCCCCAGTAATTTCTGAGTGGTTGGCGGGTTTCCGGATTCATACCCGCGTTCAGGGATTCGTTGAACTCGTGGACTGGCATCAGTTCGACAGCCGTCACACCCAGTTCCTTCAGGTAGGGTATTTTCTCCATCAGCCCGCGGTAGGTGCCAGGGTGCTCCACACCAGAGCTGGGATGAATGGTGAAACCGCGAACATGTGTTTCATAAATCACGGTCTTCGACCAGGGATGCCGGAGCGGCTGGTCGTCATGCCAGTTGAATTGCTCGTGGGAAAACACGCATTTCGGCATCGCCCCGGCATCATCCAGTTTTGAAAAAGCCAGGTCCTTCTCCGGCGCGGACGGATCGTATCCGAGAGCGGGGCCGAAATCCCAATCCGGCAATCGCGAGATCGCTGTCGCACAAGGGTCCAGAAGCAGCTTGTTGAAATTGAAGCGATGACCCTCCTCGGGTTGGTATGGTCCGTCCACCCGGTAGCCGTAGAGTTGGCCGGATTGAATCCCCTCAAGCCAGACGTGCCACACGTCGCCCGTGCGGTTGCGCGTGGGATCGAGATCAATCACCTTGGCCGGCGTTGCCTCTTCGGGATGGTCGAACAACTCCAGCCGAACATGGCTCGCGTGACGACTGAACAAGGAAAAGTTAACGCCGCCTTCCGATTCATGTGGTCCCAAAGGCAAAGGAACGCCCCTACGAACTTCAGTGTGTTCCGAAACCTCCGCTACATAATCCTGCAACGGGGGGGCGGACGTGGTGGGATCCTTGGTGGCGCCGATTTTTTCTGCGGGTCGGCCTGACACGGACAGCATCCCGCCTACTGACGGTTCCATTGTTTTTCGTTTGTTTGGCTTTCCCATCGGTCGTTTTCCTGTGTCATTCCCCGCAATTCCTTTCACTCGATTGCGCCCCCTTCCATTCAACTTTTGACGGGTGAGCTGGCGACGTTTCCAGCGTGTCGCGTATGCGCTTTTCCAAGGTCGTGGCCGCAATGCATGCAGAAGGGTTTGGCCACCCCGGGTTGCTTGGGCGCGCCCGGTGCGCACAACTTGCAGCCACCGATGTCCTCCGATGATTCGGCCAGCGTGGCGGCGTCGAGTGCGACGATCCTCGCGACATCCACCCGGCAGACGTGGGGTTCGCGCAGAAGCAGCTTATAGAGCGACTGCGGAGACCATACCCAATATTTGCGCCCTAGGAGATAGGAGACCAGGCCGGCGCAATTCATCCAGCCGCGCATCTGACTGCCATGTCCGGGGATGGATTCGCGCACATGCAGCACGTCGCCGCGTGCCCCCCAGACGAGAAATTTCCTTGCCTGCTCTGAGGTGATGGTGCTCGAGAGCAGCCGGTGCCACCAAGGCTCGAAGAGGGTCCATTCGCCGTTGCCCGCCGGCCGCAAGGCGAAGACATGCTTGTGGCGCTTGTTCACGAACCGGTGCCACCATTGCTTTTCGAGCCCCGGCACAAAACAGACCAGCCAGGTCGCCGCTTCG
The DNA here is from genome assembly GCA_038248985.1 of Phycisphaerae bacterium. Classification (GTDB taxonomy): domain Bacteria; phylum Planctomycetota; class Phycisphaerae; order WQYP01; family WQYP01; genus JBBRWV01. The sequence goes on along the minus strand of JBBRWV010000187.1, from coordinate 2,793 downwards.
ATCGTCACCGGGGATCCATCCTTGTCTATTTCGATCTCGGTAGCCTCCGGATCGAGTGAGGTTGGGTCCGTGTGTTGCGCGAAATGCGGTTCGGACACGGACGGTTTTGCTGCCTCTCGCGTTGGTTTATTTTTATTCATTTGAGAACCTCCGGTAACTGTTTTTTGGAGCTGGGTTGATGATTTTGCTTTGATGTTCGGTGCTGTTGGATTCAGTTGGCTTTTTTTCAATGTGCCCACCGCTGACATGGGATTCGGGCTGCAACCTGCGGAGCCTGTGCAGATGCTCTTCGGGAGTGGCACAGTCGCAATGGTTGGGAATGACACCCGCCAGATCCAATGCCAATACGGCAGCGACGCTCTGCGGAAGCTGCGCTGGAGTGGAGTTGAAAATGTGCGGCGGGAAGATCGCGATGCCGCGATCGCTGGCAAAGAGGTCGGCGGTGAACATGAGCCGGAGACGCTCGCAGTAGAATCCCATGTGTCCGTGGGTGTGGCCGGGAAGATGAACTGCCCGCAAGCCATGCCATACGTCGATGAAGTCGCCATCGTCCAGCAAGCGGTCGGGAACGAACGGCTGGAAGGATAGAACGCGTCTGCCAACGCTCTCCAAACAACCCGTGACCCGCCCCCAGCCGCCATATTGCGCACGACCGCAGTAGTGGTCTGCGTCGAGACGTGGGGCGGCAATCCAAGCGCCGGTTTCACGGGCGATCGTGGCCACGTTGAAGATGTGGTCGAGATGCCCGTGGGTGACGATGATTCCGCGAATGGGTTCGCGCTCCCATCCGCGTTGGCGGAGTGCGCGTTGCAAAAGGAAGCGCCCGCCGATGAATCCCGAGTCGATCAAATACAGCCCGGATGCGTCTCGAAGGACGTAAAAATTCAGCCCGACGGGTGTTCGGATCTGGATGACATCGGGATGTAGAGCGGCGTTTAGCATAATGGCCAATCGGTTTTGATTCTGTTCATTGTTCGAAATCCGGTTATCGCTGCCACAGGATGTGAGCGGCTTCCAAGGGAACTGCGACGCCGTCGTGGTGCGGTATGATCCGTGCGGTATAGTCGAGCGCCGGTCGAGCCGCCGGCACTGTGGCACTGTAAACGCAGCCGCCCGCCGCGCCGTCCAGTTGGCGGACGAGTTTCATTTCCTGGCGGACGGGCGATTCGTCATTCACACCATCGGCGTAAAGTTCGACCCGCACGGTATTCGGATCGAGGTCATCGAGGTAAACCTGCACCTCAAATGCATGCTGCTCGCCGTTCGTTTCCACCTTCACTTCGCCGAAGCGCAGCTTGCTCCATTTTTGGTCAAGACTGTGCCGCCAATCGACCATTTGCTTGCCGGTTGCGCCCTTATTGTCAACGCGCAGATGGTAAGCTGCGGCAGTTGGCAGGTAGTGCTGCTCGGTGTATTCACGCACCGCACGGTTGGCGGAGAAACGCGGGGTCAATTTCGCCATGCTTTCCCGCATTCGTGCGACCCAAGCGGCGGGAATTTCGTCGGCATCGCGGTCGTAAAAATCGGGGACGACCTCGTTTTCGAGCCGCTCGTAAAGCATTTCGGCTTCGGCAGCATCCCAAGCAGTATCGTCGCCATGCTCGTGGCCATCACCGATCGCCCACCCCACTTCCGGCGTGTAGGCTTCGGCCCACCAGCCGTCCAACTCCGATAGATTGATTCCGCCATTCACAAGAACCTTCATGCCGCTCGTGCCGCTCGCCTCCCAGGGTCGCTGCGGGGTATTGATCCAGACATCCACGCCTTGCACCAGGTGTCCGGCCAAGTGGATGTCATAATCACTGAGGAAAATCACACGAGCGCGGGCCTGGGGCTGCCGGATAAAATGCGTCCATTCCTGAATCAGGGCATGCCCCGTCGGATCGCCCGGATGGGCTTTGCCCGCCAGGATGAGTTGCACCGGACGCTCCGGATGATTGAGGATTCGCAGCAAGCGTTCCGGATCGTGCAGCAGCAGGTTCGGTCGCTTGTAGCTTGCGAAGCGCCGTGCGAATCCGAGCGTCAACACCTTGGGGTCAAATATCTGTTTCGCCATCTCCACCGCCTCGGCCGCCGCGCCTGAGGCCGCCAGTTGCCGGGACAATCGTTCGCGGGTGAATTCCACCAGCGACTTGCTCGCGGCGATGCGAAATTTCCAGAGCTTGGCGTCGGATACGCGACGAATGTCCTTTCCCAGATTTTCGGTTGTTCCCAGCCAGCGATCTTTGCCACAGGCTTCCGTCCAAAGAGCGTCCGCCTCCGCCGAGTCCCAGGTCGGCATGTGGACTCCGTTGGTCACATGCCTGACGGGCACTTCATCCACCGGCCAGTGCGGAAAGAGCGGAGCAAAGAGATGTCGGCTGACTTTCCCGTGCAAGCGACTCACACCATTCACCGCTCCGCTGCCGCGGATGGCCAGATAGGCCATGTTGAAACTCTCCGATGAGTCGTTGGGATTCATGCGTCCCAAAGCCATCAGATCGTGGCTGGATATGCCGAGTTTCTGCTCGGCATATCCGCCGAGGTATTGCTCGATGAGAGCCGGAGTGAAACGGTCAAAACCAGCGGGAACCGCCGTGTGCGTGGTGAAGAGATTGCCAGCCCGAGTCGCAGCCAGCGCAACTTCGAAGGTCTGCCCCGTTTCCTCCATGAAAGTCCGGGCGCGTTCCAATACCGCAAAGGCAGCATGACCTTCATTTAAATGGCAGACTTCGGGTTGGATGCCGATGGCTCGCAGCAGTCGCCAGCCGCCGATCCCGAGTAGCATCTCCTGCTTGAGACGCAGCTCCGGCC
>JBBRWV010000186.1:0-4546 GCA_038248985.1 Phycisphaerae bacterium | reverse complement strand
TCCCCCCCTGCGCCGCCGCCCGCAGCGGCGGCGTCGTCGTCCACCGCGCCATCACCTTATAATCATACCCCGTCCGCACCGGCAAACTCAACCGCCCACCACCCCGCCCACCGCCTCCAACCCCGCTTTCTGACACCAAAAACGTCACTTTTCGCTTTTCATCTATCGCTTTATCAATAATATCAAACTGAAACTGTCGCAAATCCTCCATACTCCGCGCGTACCAATTCCCCGCCGCATTCTGCCGCCCCAGCAACTTCATCGTATATTGCGCCCGCTCAAACTGCAGCGGATCCGGATCGTCCACCTCATCCTTATCCTTGTCCCTTTCACGCATCTCCACCTTGCGTTTCGCCCCCGCAAAACCGCCCGCATTAAAGGCATTTCCGTCATACAACTTCCACCCGCCCACCGCATCCAACTGATTATTCATCCCATCATCCGCAAACAGCACCGACCCCTGCGGTACTTTCTCACGCAATTTATCCACGGTCTCGCGCAAGTTCAGCCACCGTGCCTGTGTGTTCTCCAACTGCGGCCCAAACGTGTTCACGTTCACACCGCAACCAAGTGCCGTCACCACCCCCATGCCCAGCGCCAGCCCGACGCGCGTCGCCGCGTATTTTCGGTCGATAAACCAGATCCCCGCGATCAACGCGAGCACGACGCCCGTGGTCACGGCACCCCATTTCATCCACACAAAAGACAACAACGAACCAATCGCCTGACCAAAGAAAGCCTTACCCACGATCGGCTGATCTCCGCCCGCGTACATCGCCGCGACCAGCAACGAGAGCAGCCCGAACAGGGAAATCGCCACCAACGAGGGCCACTTGCTCCCACGGATATGCGTTGCCCCGCGCTCGAGCATCCACAAGCCCGCCAGCACCAATCCCGGCACCACGCTCAAAAAGAATCGCAGATACCCGACGCCTGTTTCCGTCGTTGGTGCCCAGTAATACAGCATGTACAAAAATGTGCTCGGCAAAACCCACAGGGCCAGCGTCATCCCGATCCGCCATGCACTGCCGATCAGGGCAAACATCCCTGCCAGCGCGAACGGCCACATCACAAACAGCCCCGTCCGATTCAAGCTCTGCACCAGCGTTTCCCAGTTCCCCTGCTTGGTCGCGATCCCCTCGCCCATTTCTCCGGTCAAATATTTCCACCCAAACCCCGTGTCCTCACGGCAATACGTGTAGCCAGTCTTCCATGGCGCACCAAAACATACCCAGCAAACTCCCGCCAGCACCGCCACCGGCAACCCCCATCCGGCCAACAACGCAAAACTCCCCTTCAGGCTCTTCAAGCGCGGCGTTCCGATCCACCGCTTGTACCATTTCCGCGTCCGATCAAATTCCCACTTCACATTGGTGATTGCGGCAAACAGCACCGGCAACACCAGCAAAAATTCCGAATACCGGATCGTACACGCATACCCCAGTGCAAACCCGCCCACGAAGCCCCGCCAGTTCGCCCACCCATGTCCGCCCAAGCGCATCCAACTCAGCAAGCCCCAGAATCCCACGCACACGCACAACAGCGTCGACGCATGACTGTTCGCATCGTTGGCGTACACCAGCGTCAACGGATTGCATGCCAGCCAGGCCACGCCCATCAAACTTGCGAACGGGGACACCAGTTGCCGGCACATGAAATACGCAAAGTAACACGCCAGGACGGTGCAGATCGGATTGACCATGTACATCCCATCCAACCCCCAGATCATCCGCCCGATCCCCGCCAGCAGCGGAAAACCAAACGGATACTTCGCGTAGACCCGATGCTCCTGCACCTTGTCCGGCGCTACGGGCCCGTACGGCTCGGTGTAAATGTCCATCCGCCCGGCATATTGAAACGGATTTTCCTGCACATACGACAGGCGGTTCCGAATGAAATCAAACATCCCCGAAGTCTGCGGCCAAGTCGCCAACACCGGTTCATCTTTGGCATAGGTCGTGCTCGGTCGGGAGGTTGCCACCGGCGGCACCAACTCGGGTGGTCTCGCCGCCGTTTGCGTCCCCGCCGCTTTTTTTGCTTCCGCCTGCGCTTTTACAGCCGTATCGTACGCCTGCAATTCCTGCTGATATTTGGCCCAGTTTTCATAGTCCGCCTGCACCTGGAGGGGGGTCGCGGGTGGCCGCGTGACGTGGAATTCATTTTTGTCCCCCGCGATCAGCCGCGCCGTCATTAAGTATCCGTTCTGATCCACCCCGCCATGCGCTCCGCCGTAAAGCGTCGACAGGGCCCAGGCGTACAGCCCCACCATTCCCACCATCAGCATCATCGCAAGAAAACTCCGGCCCTTTGATTCCTCCGCCACCGCCCACTGCGAAACGGACTTCAGTGCGGGATCATCCCCGCCATTTGCCGGTTCCACCCGCACCTCCACCCCATTGAGCGAATTCGACCGCAATGCCCCACTATTTTCTTTCTTCATGAGAGACGTCATCCAACGCAACCTTCCTGCTCAACCGAACAACCGCAATGAAACCGCCTATAAGAAAACGCATACCTCCCCCCAATGTTGCGGTCATGACGTCACTCTCTCGCCATGCTCTGCACATGCGAATATGATCCTCGACATCTCCCGTCGATGACCGCATCATGTATTCATGTCCACTCCCACCCAACAGCATCTTCGCCTCGGTGCCCGCGGCAGCCTGCTCTCGCGGCTGCAATCCCAATCCGTCGCCACTGCTCTGCAAAAAATTCACCCGCACCTCGCCATTGAACTGGTCATCATCTCCACCTCCGGTGACCGCATTCAAAACCAACCTCTTCATGCCCTCGGAGGCAAAGGTCTCTTCACCAAGGAACTTGAAGTCGCACTTCTGCAGAACGAAATCGATTTTGCCGTCCACAGTTTTAAAGATGTTCCCGTGACGATGCCCCTTGTGGATGTTTCGGAGCTCAGCCTCGCCGCCACTCCTCCACGCGCGGACCCATGCGATGTTCTCATCAGCCTGCATGCGCGCACCATCGCCACGCTTTCGAAGAACGCCAAAGTCGGCACCGGCTCGCTCCGCCGTGCGGCCCAACTTCTTGCGCTGCGTCCTGATCTCCAAATTCTCCCCATCCGCGGCAACATCGACACGCGTATCCGCAAACTCCAGAATAGAGACGGGGGGAGTGGGGAATACGACGCCATCATCCTGGCCTTCGCGGGTCTCCAACGCGCTAACCTCTTCGACGAAAAAATCATGACGGCGATTCGGCTAGAAGAAATGCTTCCTGCGGCCGGCCAGGCGGCACTTGTTCTGCAATGCCGTTCGGAAGATGCGGCAACGCGCAAAATACTCGAATCGTTCAACGATCCGCAGACGCAACTGGCCGTTGCGCTCGAGCGCGAAATCGTCCGGCATCTTAACGGCGACTGTCACTCGCCGATCGCGGCGCTCGCGGAAATATCGCACGATCAGATCCACCTTCGCGCCACAGTTGCCGCGCGTAACGGCCATCCGCCATTGATTCACGCCGAAGCGCGCGTTTCGATTTCCACTCCGGAAGCCGCCATCAGCCAAGTGATGCAGCAACTCGAATCCCAAGGCGCAAAAAAGCTTCTTTCAGCCCCGCTGGGCGAATAAACCCTACCCCCAAAAAACGAAACCAAAGTTTGGTTTTTTTGTGACTTTTGTGGCTACTTATTGATCTGCTCCGCGCTCCAACCACCGATCCACCTCCTCTTGGTCCATCTTCATCGGCCGAATCATCGTCTCCGCAAACCCCCGCTGCGCCGCCACCAGTTCTGCCGCGATGCTCACCGCAATCTCGGCCACCGCCACCGCCCCAATCTCCAAACCAATCGGCGCATGCACCTTGTAGAGCTCTTCGCGGTTCACCCCCGGGCAGTTACGCCCTCATTCCCCCCAGCAGTTCGTACTCCCTCACGGCCATCACCAGGCAATGTTTGCAGGTAGACCGCCACGGTGGCGGAGTGATTGGCGCAATAGAATCAAGTAGACCGCCACATTTTTGGCGGTGTTGAGCAAAACCGAGGTTGGGTGGGGGCGGGGAGGGGAGGGGGTGAGTGCGGAGGAAGAGGTGGTGGAAGGGGGATGGAGAGGGGGTGAGGGGCGGTGGCGCGGGGGGTAGCAGGGGGGGAAGAGGGGGGGGGCAGCAGGGTTGGGTGTGGTTGGAATGTGGACATTGGATTTTTCCTCCCCCGAACTATTTCCTGGGTGTATTGTACCGAACTTTACGCTAACGTCAAGTTTTATTTGGGGGAATTTTTGGAATGTAGGGGGAGGATTTCAGATTCGCCGGTAGGTGGGAGATAGTCAAACGGGCTCACGCAGGGAAGCAACGTGCGGTGTCAGCCGCGAAAAAAACACTTGCCATATAACACCCAAGGCACGGCAAGAATTCGGGGGCATAAAAAAACCGCATTTTTAATATAAAATGCGGTTCTTAAGCTGGGGGACTAGGATTCGAACCTAGACAGGCAGAGTCAGAGTCTGCAGTGCTACCGTTACACCATCCCCCAGTAGCGGAAGGAAACTATAGCCGATGCGGGGAGGGGGTTCAACCGGGGGGGGATTTGCGG
>JBBRWV010000185.1:0-4621 GCA_038248985.1 Phycisphaerae bacterium | reverse complement strand
CTCATGCCGCGCCGCCGCTTCCAGCAAATCCTGCAATCGTGGATCCGCCAGCCGGCCCACCAACTTCACCGCGCTGGCCGCAATTCGCGCATCCCCATGCCCGCACAATCCAATGATCTCCCCCCGGTACTCCGCCAGATTGCCCACCTGCGTCAACATCCGCAACCCCTGCGAGAGTTCCGCCGTCACCGTGCTCGCCAGCTTCATCTTCAGTTGCTCGGCAAACTCCACCTCTGCCTGCGCCGTCGTGCGCGTCGTCGTAAACTGCACCGCTGGCGGCATTTTCGGGTAGTCGTGCCACAACTTCCCAAAATCGCCCCCTCCCACCTTATCCATCGAAACCATCTTTTGCACCGACAGGTGCGGGCTGCTCAATAACACCGTCGCATGAGTACGCCATTCCGGATTCTTTTTCCGCAGCACCTGCCGCGCTGCAAAACGCGCCACCCGCTCATCATTATCATTTACCAGCGGCACCAGCATCGCATAGCCTTCCGCAGCATTCGTATCGGCGATCACCCGCGCCACTGCCAGCTTCCATCCCGCCTGCTCCGGTGCCTTTAACGCATCCCCCAGCATCCGCTCCAGCCACGCCATGCGCTGCTCCATCGGAATCCCCACAATCTCCAAAAGCCTTAACCACCCCGGCCACGTCTCGTCCGTCCAGGATTCCGTCACCCGCGGCGTCGTCAGCATCTTCAATTGCCCCACCGTCGAAGCCCCTTCCCGCAATGCCGGGTCCAATAGGCGATAGCTCTCTTCCGCCAGCTTCCGGCACAACTGAATCTCCACGGCCCCCGCCAATCCCGCCATCGCCGCCGATTTCAAGGGCGATCCCAACCCCAGAAAAATCGCCCCCGCCAGTGCCGCATCCGTCGGCGCCCGCAGTATCGCCATTCCGCACCGTGTTAATTCATCATACGAATCCTGAAAATACGACCACGTCGTCGCATCCTGCTGCCGCTCAAAAATCATCGCCGCCGTCGCCGCCGTCGCCTGCCGATGGGACTTGAACTGCTTCAACACAAAGTCCATCGCCCGCTTCATCTGCCGCGCCGCGTCTTGCTCCGTCGCCGCATCGCCCTCGCTCCCCGCGCGACAACTCGCCCGAAACTGCCGCACGACCTCCAGCAAACTCTCCCCCGCCACGTCCCGCACCTCCGCCCGATTGTCCATCAACGCCTCCGCCAGCAAATACACAAACCGCGGCTGCCCACTCTGCCGCACAATTCGTATCACGTTGCTCCGCGCCGATCCCGTCGAAATCTGCACGCACTCCGACAGTGGCCCAAACAAATCCCGTGGCCGTGCCATCAACTCCTGCTGAATCCCCGGATCCAATCGATCAAAATGCCGCACCAGCGATACCCACCCCGCCCGATTATTCCGCGCCAGCAAAACCTGCAAAAATTCCTGCTGCTCCTCCGCCGACGCATAAGGTAGCGCCGCGTCGATCGCACCCTCCACCGCCAGGTTCGCGGACCCCTTCAGCTTCTCCAAAATGGCTGCTCGTACCGACATCGTCATCCCTGGTCATGTGGACATTCTCGATTGTTATCGGCAATCCCGCCCCGCGGGTTTCGCGCTGGTACATATATGGATGGATTCAAGCAGTTCCTCGAAGCACTTTTCACCCCCCTCCCCGTCGCGTCCCCTGCCCTCCCCCCTACACGTGTTTTTACCTACCCCGATTATTGGTCACTTTTCCGAACGATTCGATACGATATTAATATATTATAATCCATTACATGACCCATTTTGCAATATTTGTTGCAGTTTCCCCTTTCTAAGCTAAAATAAAATATACAAAAGCAAACCCCATTTTGGCCTGCTCACTTCTCCTCCAAGTCTTTGTCCATATTGGACTTTCACACCATTTGCCAGCCACCACACCGCAATGTATTGACTGCCCCTCGCCAGCATTCCGCGCAATGCCTACATCAGGAGTTCTGAAATGAAATTGCATCGCTCTCCATCACGTGCCCACGCCTTCACCCTTATCGAACTCCTCGTCGTCGTCGGCGTCATCGCCTTGCTCATCGCCATCCTCGTACCTACTCTGGGCCGCGCCAAGGAAACCGCCCGCCGCACCGTCTGCGCCTCCAACCTCAAATCCATCGGCTACGGCATCAATGTCTTCGCCTTCGAAAACTCCGACCGTATCCTCCCCTTCAGCCGCGATACCAAAGACAACACCCGCTTCCTCTTCTCTTGGGCCAACGTCAGTGGCTACGAGCCATACTACGCCCCCTGGACGACCTTCTCCGCTTACTTCGAACCCGGTGGCACTCAGGGCCCCATCAACCTTGCCCTCCTTTACGATTTGAAGCTGGTGTCCGATCCCCACACTTTCTATTGCCCCAGCGCAATCTATGTGGATTGGATATACCGTACCCCGGATTATTGGAAAGTCCTTCCGCCCACCGGCGCTACCGGCATCCTCGCTGGCTACAACTACAACCCGCACGCCACTGCCGGATATCCCACCTACACCCACAAGAATACCTTTCCCGTGGAAAAAACCCTCGCCATTGACATGATCACCACCTGGCGAAAAACCGTCGACGTCGCCCACAGTTCCATCCCTGCCTGGAACGTCCTCTTCATCGACGGCCACGTTGACCTGCGAAAATCACCCGAAGCCCTCGAACGCGTCATGAATGGCCGCACCGGCGACGACTGGAACGATATGAAAATAGCGCTCGACGGCCTGCAGAAATAAACCCAGCCACTCCCAGCCGGGCCGCTCCCTTTAGCCCAGTTCCGCAAACACATCCTTCAACGCCGGGTAAAGCCGTGCGTATTTCGCATACTGCTCATCATAAAACGCCACCGCCTTCTTCGACGGCGCATGCTTCTCCTTCGGCTTGATGATTGCCTTGCACGCCTCCGGCACCGACGAGTACGCCCCCACACCCACCGCCGCCAAAATCGCCACGCCCAACGCCGCCCCTTCGCTCACGTTGATCGTCACCACCGGCGCGTTGTACATGTCCGACTGCAACTGCCGCCAGAACTCCGACCGGGCCCCGCCGCCCTGCGCCCGCACTTGCTCCACCGCGATCCCCATCTCCCGGAAGATCATGATCTGTTCCCGCATTCCAAACGTGATCCCCTCAATCGTCGAACGGATCAAATGCGCCCGATTGTGCCGCGCCGTAAGCCCGACAAATCCTGCCTTCGCGTTCGGGTCCGCATAGGGGCACCGCTCGCCGGTCAGGTACGGCATCCAGAACAGATTCTCCGACCCCGCCGGCGCCTCCTGCGCCTCTTCGATCATCTTCGGATATAACTCGCCCGCATCCGCCAGCTTCGCTACCTTCTTCGCAAAAAGAGTATTTCGCAGCCACTGCAAACTTCCACCCGCCGAAAGCATGCAGCCGAACACGCACCACGTCTCCGGTATCGCGTGGCACATCGTGTGGACGCGCCCCAGCGGGTCCGTCTGCGCCCCGCCGCTCGTCGCGAAGATCACCCCGCTTGTCCCCATCGAAGAACTCACCAACCCCGGCTCCACCACCCCTGTACCCACCGCTCCGGCGGCCTGATCCCCCCCTCCACCCACCACCGGGATACCCATTTTAAGCCCCAAAAGCCTCGCTGCCCCCTCAATTAACTCCCCTGTAATGGCCTGCGACTCCACAACCGGTGGCAAAATATCCCCATCCAACCCCAGTTTACCCACCAATTCCGAGTGCCAAACCCGCTTTTTTACATCCAAAAGCAGCGTCCCCGACGCGTCCGAAACCTCCGTGCAATACTCCTCCGTCAACCGATACCGTATATAGTCTTTCGGCAACAGCACTTGCGCGCACTTCTCAAATTTCTTCGGCTCATTGTCCCGCAACCACAAAATCTTCGGCGCCGTAAACCCCGTTAACGCCGGATTCGAAACCATCTCAATTAGCTTCGCCCGCCCACCCGCAATCTTTTCGATTTCCACGCACTGCGCCGCCGTCCGCTGATCGTTCCATAACAACGCTGGCCGCAAGACTTTACCGGCGTCGTCCAAAAACACCGACCCGTGCATCTGCCCCGACAACCCAATCGCCTGGATCTCCGTCCCCTTGATTTTGGCCTTCTTGATCGCCGCTTTCGTCGCCTTTTGCGTGGCCGTCCACCAACCCTCGGGATCCTGTTCCGTCCACCCCGGCTTCGGCGTCAGCAACTCATGCGGAGATTCTGCGGTTCCCAGCACCTTTCCGTTGCCGCTCAAAACCAGGACTTTTGTGCCGGAAGTTCCGATGTCGATGCCCAGGAACGCCATGTGTGATCTCCGCAAAGGGGGACTGAAATGAAGTCTGGATGGTAATTGCTTCCGAGGGATTGGTAAATGGCTTGTGTTAAGACGCAAGTCTTCAGTGCAAAAAAAGGCCATCCGCGCTTCCTGAGAGAAGGCGCGGATGGTGGATGACTTGGCCTCATCCCGCATGCAACGCGGTTAGTTCAAACGCCGAAATCGTGAGAAATCCGCACGCGCAGGACGCTCAATTGTGCCCAAGGCCTTGAGCGCCTTTTCCAACGCAGCCCACGACTGCGGGTCTGTCCACGCCGTGCCCGCACGCGTATCCATGCTGCCCAGCCAGACCTGCGTAAGCGACAGCAGCACCGCCTCATCCGT
>JBBRWV010000184.1:0-4792 GCA_038248985.1 Phycisphaerae bacterium | reverse complement strand
GGGGTAAGGCGCTCATCAGAGGCGTTTTTTGCGAGACAGGGGCAGAGGAATTTTTGAGGGCGTTATTTTGGGGGGTCAGAAAAGGGGGATCGATAAAAATTCTTATTAGCGAAATAATAGTGACAAGCGACACAATTATCGCATGTACGAAATACGTGGCGACTGCTGACATGAGTTTTCCCCCCTGAATGCCCCTTACTGCGATTCGATCATTTTACCTAACTTATCCCGAATAAGCAAGAAGAAAAAAAAGATTCTCGCGAGGGGGGCGCGTCGGGGAAGGGGCTAGACGGAGGCGAGGGGTTGGGAGACGGTGACTTGGTGGAGGACGGGGGCGGGGGCGGGTTTGATGACGGAGTTGTCGTGGGCGGCGGGGCCGCCGACGATGTCGCGCATGGGGAGGGGGAGCGGGGGCGGGGCGATGAAGCGATCGATTTTTTGGAAGGCGAGACGGAAACCCCAGCCGGTGGTGCGGCGGATGGTTTGGATAAGGCCGAACATGCCGAAAATTTGGAGGAGCGCGGGGCGATGGCCGAGTTTGTGGCGGCCGAAGTGGAGGACGGCAACGAGGAACCAGAGGGGGTTGTAGAAATAGAAGTAGGCGAGGAAGAGGTTGAGTTGTTTTTTCCAGGGGCGGGCGATGTGAGAAGCGATGACGTGATTGCCATCGTACATGTAGGCTTCGACGGGGCGGCCGCCGACGGAGCGGAAGACCTGTCCGGAGTCGAAGGTGGATTCGTAGAGTTTGGAGCCGGCGGAGGGGGTGATCATGAGGACCTGGAGGGAGGGAGCGCCGGCTTTGCGGAGGAGGCGGACCTGGTTGAGGAGGCCGTAGTTGGAGCCGCGGGAATAGAGGGGTTGGGAATCGTGGTGCATCATCATGGGCATGGGGCAGATGCCGGCGTCGCGGAGGGCGTGGAAGGCCTGGATGGTGGAGTTGACGCTTTGACCTTTTTTAACGAGGGCGGCGGTCATGTCTTCGACGCCGAGCCAGAGTCCGCGGCAGCCGGATTCGCGAATGCGGGGGAGATGTTCTTTCATTTTGATGGTGTCGTGGACGGTGACCTCGGTGTACCAGCGGGCCTTTTTGCGGAGAGGTTTGCCGTTGAATTCGGCTTGGGCGATGGCTTCGACGATGCCCATGGTGTGTTTTTCATCGTTGAAGAAGTTGTCATCGCAGCCGAAGAAGTGGAGGATGCCAAAGGCTTGTGCGAGGTCGGCCATTTCCTGGGCAATGCGGGCACCACTTTTGGAGCGATATTGGCGTTGGTTGTAGCCGGGGATGGGGCAGTAAGGGCAGGAGAATTTGCAGCCGTAGGTCATGATGATGGAGCCGATGGGGGAGAGCCAGGTGATTCTGCGAGCGGGGACGGCGCGGGAGGCGAGGGTGGTTTTTCGGCTGGGGGCTTCGAGGAGGCGGTATCCGAGGACGGGGTCGGGGAGTTCATCGAGGTTTCCGAGGAGTCGTTGGATGCCGGTGTCGATGAGTTGTTCGGGGAGGCCGCGGTTGCCGGTGCCGCGACCGAAGACGAGACCGGGGATTTGATCGAGAGCGCCGGCATCGCGGGCGCGGAAGAAGGCGGAACGGACGGATTCATTGGGAGAGCGGAAGGCGAGGAGGACTTCGAGGAAGCTGAGGAGGACGAATTCCTCGCCGGTGACGACGACGTCGGCGGAGGCGGGATTTTGGGGATCGCCGCTGAAGAGGTCATCGGGTTGGTAACGGGCCTGGGGGCCGCCGGCGATGATGAGGGGGCGCTGGGCGGGGTCAATGGTTTGAGCGTCGCGGATCATGGCCATGGCCTGGCCGAGGTGGAGGCCCATGGTGGAGACCATGAAGAGATCGGGGATGCGGCCGTCGAGTTGCATGCGGGAGGGTTGGAAATGGGGATTCCATTGCTGAAGGACGATGCGGGTTTTATGGAAGCCGGCATCGACCATGGCGGCGCCGATGGAGCGGACGCCGGCGGGGGCCATGCGGGTGTCGGAGTAGATGAAGGGGAGCATGCGGGTGCGATGGTCGAAGGCGCAGGCGATGACGGAGACGAGGTCATGCTGGGCGGCGAGTTTGCGGAGGCGGAAGCGGAGGGCGTCGAGTTCGCCGGGCTTGAGAAGTTCGTCACCGCGTTCGCGACGGGGTAGTTCCATGGTTTTGTTGCTCCGATTTCGCAGGTGTCAGGGGAGTGAGCGGCCGCGGGTGTGTGGTTCAGGAAGGTTGTGATTATAGCAATAAATGGCGGCAAAGGGGCATGGATTACGGAGGGGCGACGAAAAAAATCAGTTGGCGTGGGAACGTTCGAGGTCGAGAGCGCGGGGGAAGAGGATGCTATTTTCTTTGTGGACGTGACGGTGCATGTCCTGTTCGACGTGGGCGAGGCCATCGAGCATGGCGCGGTAGGTGTTGCAGGCCCAGTCGGGCGGGGTGGAGGTGTCGGTGAGTTGGCTCATGCGGGAGAGGGCGTTGCCGGCGGCGTCGTGTTCATGTTCGAGTTCGCGAATGGCGTCGGCGAGGGCGGCGGGTGGGCGGGAGGCGGCGGAGGTTTGTTCAAGTTGACGGACGAGGGGGAAGAGGGATTGTTCTTCCTTGGTGATGTGGCCGTAGACTTCCTGGCTGAAGGCGAGGAAGGTGTTGCGCAGGGCGATGAGGCGGGGATCGTGCTGGCCGTGGACGCGGGCGACTTTCTCGGTGATGGTGTCGAGGCGTGGGAGTTCATTGCGGAGAAAGGCGTGGTGGGTTTGTTCGATGTGATCAGCGAGGGCGTGGAGGGTGAGGGTGGCGGGGTTGATTTCAGGGGCGGAGTCGGTGGTGGAAGCGTCGATGGCGCGGAGCATGAGGACGACGGTTTGGGGGTCGAGGCCTTTTTTGGCGCAGGCTTCGGCGAGGGGGATTTTTCCGCCGCAGCAGTAGTCGATGCCGAGTTGTTCAAAGATGCGGGAGCGTGCGGGGCGGTCAGCGACGAGAGCGCCGACGGTGAGATCTGCGGTGAGGGGAGAGGTGATGGGGGCGAAAGTGGCGTGGGGCATGGGGACCTCGCAAGTAAAAAAAGGGACAATTGAGTTATTGAGTGCAATCTTACACACAATTGAGTGGCGGAGCAAGGGGAGAAGGGGAAAAACGGGATATTGATGCGGGAGGTTCAGGCGCAGGGCGCGGCTTGGAAGCGGCGGAATGGGCGCGGGGGCTCGCGGAGGGGGGCGGGAAGGAGAGCGATGGCTGCGAGGAGGTGGAGGTGGAAGCGGTTGTAGAAGAGCGGCCAGAGCAGCGCGCGTGTTCCGCAGACAATAGTGAAGGCGCGGAGCGTGCGTGGTAGGGGAGTCGGCGAGGCGAGGTCAGACATTGTGCTTATCCGCTGGGGGAAGCTGGAAGGTGAGCGTGAAGAGGGTGGTTTCGGGGGGGACGCGCATGCGGATGGGGGTGGAGTGGCCGATGCCGGTGGAAACGAACATGGTGCGGTGGCCGAATTTTTCGTCATGGAATTGGATGAAGCCGCGGAGCCATTCGGGGTGTTCCATGGGGACGATGAGGGGGCCGAGGAAGGGGAAGTTGGCCTGGCCGCCGTGGGAGTGTCCGCAGAGCATGAATTGCCAGGGGAAATCTTTGAGGAAGGTGTAGCCGTCGGGGTTGTGCTGGAGGCAGATGACGGGGTCGTCGGGGTGTAGGCCGGCGAAGGCGCGGGCGGGGTCGGCGCGGCCGGTCCACATTTCGTCGAGGCCGACGAGGGTGAGGCGGGCGGAGGATTTTTGGATGGTGTGGGATTCGTTGCGGAGGAGTTTGATGCCGTGGTATTGGATGGCGTGGACGAGGCGTTTGTGGATGGAGCGTTGGGCGGAGCGTGCGCCGGTGTGTTTCCAGGAATATTCGTGGTAATCATGATTGCCGAAGATGGCGAGGATGCCGTCGGGCGGGGCGGCGGATTGGAGGCGTTTGAGGACGGAAGGGAGATGGGTCAGGGCGCTGGGGCGGTAGTGGATGAGATCGCCGGTGATGACGATGAGATCGGGGCGGGTGCGGAGGGATTCTTCGAGTACGCGGTGGATGTAGGAGATGTTGGTGCGGCCGAGGTGGAGGTCAGTGAGGTGAAGAATTTTGTAGTTGTGGAAGGCGGGGTCGAGGTTGCGGAGAGGGAGGGGGTAGCGGGTGAGTTTCCAGCGGTAGGGAGCGACGAAGCGAGGCCAGATGAGGCAAGTGAGGGCGAGTTTTCCGGTGTGAGAAACGAGGGTGTTGAGGCTGCGGTTGACGAGGAGGAGGCGTTCGAAGGTGCGGTTTTTCATGGAGCCGTTGGGATCGAATTGGGAGGTGGGATGGGGCATGGGAATCCTGATTTGGGAGTGGGGATTTGGGGAATAGTCTGATAATAGGCGCGGGGGTTAGTCAGGAGTGGTGAAGAGGTAGGATTCGGCGCTGGTGCTGGGGACGGGCTCGCCGGCGAGGCGGGCGGGGGCGAAGGTCCATTTGTAGTAGGCGGCGATGACGATGGCATCTATATCGGGTTGGCCGCAGGAATGGATGAGGGTGATTTTTTCGACGACGCCTTGGGCGGTGATGTGGAGGAGCATGTCGACGCCTTTTTTGGGGCGGTTGAAGCGAAGGAGGTGGTCGAGTTTGGGCATTTCGGTGTTTTTGTACTGCGGACGGGGGTTGTTGGCACCGCTGGCACCGCGGTCGAGGCCGGAGCCGGTGCCGCGGCCTTGGCCGGAGCCGGAGCCGCCGGAGCCGGGTTTGAAGATATCTACGGGGATTTCGGCGTTTTCATCGCCGCCGGAGCCGGTGCCGGGGGTGGGGGAACCGGGG
>JBBRWV010000183.1:0-4837 GCA_038248985.1 Phycisphaerae bacterium | reverse complement strand
GTCCACGCCGTGCCCGCACGCGTATCCATGCTGCCCAGCCAGACCTGCGTAAGCGACAGCAGCACCGCCTCATCCGTCGTCGCCAGAAACGCCGGTGATCCGGATTCCGCGCCGTTGATCGCCTTGCTGAACGCCCCAAAAGGTGCGACATATTGCCTTTTGTATCGGGTTCGCTGCGCATTGCCGGCTGTGGCCGAGTCGGTCTGTTGTACCGCCAGCGTGCTCAATACCAGCGCTTCTTCCAAGTTGTTGATCGTGATAATCGGTATCCCCGCGCCATTGTTATCGATGTATTTTGCCCAATCCACGGGCAAAAACTTTACGGGAACAATCGCCGCAGGCAACGGTGAATCGAGCAAAAAAAAAGTCACATCCGGAAGTGGACTGCCGTATTTCGGCCTCGCATACGTCGCGGCCTTCACTTGCTTCGTAACTTTTCGCGAAATCTTCTCACTGGTTTTGGAAAAAAAAGTAATCACACCTCCCACGCCCAGCCCCGGATCATGCGCTGCCACCATATACACAGAGGGTGTGATCAAACATCCGTCCTGCACGCCCGGTGCAAAGGCGGTCAGTTCCAAACCATAGGCCCAGCAAGCCGGATTTCGTACGCCGTTCTTGTACACCGCCAACTCTTTGCCGGCATCCAAACGCGGCCGCACCACGCCATCGGCCATTTGGCGTATGGTCTGCGGCGCTTTGCCGCTTGCCACCTGCGGCTGGCCGCAACCCGTAAACGACGCGGCAATAAGCAGTAACAGAACGATACAACGAGACATTTTCATACGGCATTTCCCCCTGTTTCGAGAACCTCTTCCTGCGCAATGTCCCACACCAGGCCATTGACAATTTCCTGTATTCGGGGATCGCCCGGTAGCGCGCTGTGCTTCACCCTCCACGGCGTAACATCCGTGTTGGTATGCACTTGAGGGATGGTGCGAATCGGACAGCCGCACACACCCACGATGCCCCAAAAGTTTTCCCCGGTTTGATAAAAACAAACCGCTCTCCGAATCACGCTCGGCGGCAACTTCCATCGCGCCCATTCAAACCATTGCGCCAGTTGCCAAAAATAGATTTGCCCGCGGGCGAAATCTGGCGCCGGATCGAGCAGAATGGCCAGATCAATCATCGGTCCGCCGCGCCGGGCAAACTGATCGGCAATCGCCTTCAGCATCGAGCCGCCATCGCTGTGCCCAATCACGACCACGCGCTCAAACCCAAATGCTGCTTCGGCAACGCGTTGCGCGATTTCTTTCGCCGAATACGGATAGTAGAACAGCGCGCAATACTTCCCCAGTTGCGCCCGCAGACGTGCTCCCCACTCACGAAACAAACTCCCCGGTCCGTAGCGCTCGCTGCCCAATCCCGAGATAAAAACAATGGCCATCGTCTGCATTTTCAGCCCTCCACCCCTTACCGAAAAGACCACTTTTGTGCGCACAGTCAGCAGCGGCGAATAGCGCTAAGTCTTTTCAAAACTACAAGATACGTCCGAAAATTGGTGCCACGCCTCGCGCCTCATTTCCCCCACGCCCGGTTATAAATTACCATTTCCGCATCATCTCTCGCCTGGAGTTCTCATGCCCTTCGCCCCCATCCCCGAAGTCCTCGCCGCCCTCAAAGCCGGCAAAATGATCGTCCTCGTCGATGACGAAGACCGCGAAAACGAAGGCGATCTCGTCTGCGCCGCGCAATTCATCACCCCAGAAATCGTCAACTTCATGCTCAAAGAAGCCCGCGGCGTCCTCTGCGTCGCCATGACCGCTGACGATTGTGATCGCCTCTCCCTCTATCCCCAGGCCCACGGCGGCGGCGGCAACACCGCTCCCCTCGGCACCGCCTTTACCATCTCCGTCGACGGTCACCCCCGCTTCGGCATCACCACCGGCGTCTCCGCCCACGAACGCGCGACTACCATCAAACTTCTCATCAATCCCACATCCAAACCCGCCGACCTCTGCCGCCCCGGACACATCTTCCCCCTCCGCGCCCGCTCCGGCGGTGTCCTCGAACGCGCCGGCCAAACCGAAGGCTCCGTCGATCTCTGCCGCCTCGCCGGCCTCAAACCCGCAGGCGCCATCATCGAAATCATGAACGACGACGGCTCCATGGCCCGCCTCCCCCAACTCGAAAAATTCTGCGACCGCACCGGCCTCCTCCTCTGCACCATCGCAGACCTCATCCAGTACCGCCTCCAGCAAGATGCCCTCGTCAAACGCATCGATTCCCTCCCCATCCACACCGCCTTCGGCCCCTTCACGCTCCACGTCTACGAAACCGTCGGCGACCCCCTCATCCACGTCGCACTCTGCGCCGGAGACGTCGGCACCATCGACCCCGCCACCAAAAAATCCCTCGTCCAACCCGCCCCCGTCCTCGTCCGCATGCACTCCGAAAATATGCTCGGCGACGTCTTCGGCGTCATCTCCCCAACCGGCGCCGGCGCCTCAAGAGAACTCCTCGAATCCATGAAAATGATCCAATCCGCTGGCCAAGGCGCAATCGTCTACCTCCGCCAGGAATCCCGCGGACCTGCCCTCCTCTCCCGCCTCCACGAATACAAAGAAGCCGGCGCCGAACCCCACCCCATCGTCCAACGCTCCGGCGTCCCCATGGACCGCCGCGACTTCGGCATCGGCGCCCAAATCCTCCGCGACCTCGGCCTCACCCAACTCCGCATCCTCACCAACCGCCCCAAAAAATTCTACGGCCTCGAAGGCTTCGGCCTCCAAGTCGCCGAACAAGTCAGCATCTCCACCGACTAAAGAATTCGCCCCCACCCATCTTCCGATCTCGCGACTTGGCCCCGCAGTGGCTTTCTCCGTCGCGATCCTCTCATTGCTCGCCACCCTCTTCCTCCGCAAACCGCATCCCCCTCCAGCCCTCCCATTATTCGGTACATCTGTCCGTGTCTGCCCCCGTCTGTCTGTGGCCATTCTTCATTACCGCTCCCTCCCGTCGCCTCCCGGAATTGGAAGACGAACCCCTTTTAAACCGAGATGCCGGCGACTTCTGCAGCAGCGCCGAAATGGAATTTTTACTTCCCTCCGCCGCCACAAGAGTATACTTGAAGAGGGGCAGCCCACGGCTCTCACGGTCTTTTGGAGGTGGCATATGAAAAACCCGACAATTTCCGCCTCGGAACTTCGCGGCATGATTGGCGATGTCAAAGCCACGACCCTCAAAGAATTGCGCGGCGACGCGTCGCGCCCGACCGTCGAAAGGCCCGTGCGAGTGCAGCCTTTTATAACCATCAGTCGGGAGGCCGGCGCCGGTGGAACCACCCTCGGCGTATTGCTCGCGCACCGTCTGACCCGCTTGGCCTCCGAAGGGCTCACCCTCGATGGCCGCGGCGCGTCCTCCCCGCAAGATGCCCCCAAGTGGAACTGTCTGGATCGCGAAGCAATCAGCGCCATCGCCGCCGACGATCATCTGTCCGCCGAGTTGATCGCCTCCCTGGAGATCGGCGGACACTCCTGGATTCAACAGTTCTTTGAAGGAATGGCCCACACCGATCGCCTGAGCGATCTGGCCGCATTCAAAAAAGCTGTCGCGGCGATCCGGGCGCTATCCCATAACGGCCGCGTGATCCTCATCGGATTCGGCGGCGTATTTGTCACCCGCGACATGCCCGGCGGGGTCCACCTCCGCTTGGTCTCCCCCATGGAAATCAGGATCCGCAATTTTGCCAATTCCAACGCCCTGTCCGAAAAAGAAGCACGCACGCGTGTGGCCGTGCTGGATGCCAACCGCGATGCCTTCATTCAGACCTACTGGCCCCAGCAACGCATGCAGCCCGAGCGTTTTCATTTGACCTTGAATTCCGGAATGCTCACCGACGACCAAATGGTAGACTGCATCTTGCCCCTTCTCCGCGCAAAACCAGCCTGACACAGGGCGGCAGGGACCGAGCTCCAACGCATCGAGGCAGATTTGCTGGATAAGAAGTTTCCCACCGCTCGCGAACTTGGAGTATTGAAACTAAAAATAGAATTTATCCGCACGCCAAATTCGTCATTCCCCGAGCCTTCCTATTCCGCATCAACTCGCCCTGTCCTACTTAACTATTTAAATAGTTAACTTTCTCCATGCGTACCCTCCATAACAAAATAACCCCGCGCAAACTCCCCTTCCTCCGCCCTCCCACGGTAAACTCCTCCCATGCGTATCGCCTTCCTCACCACCCAGTTCCCCCACACCCGCATGGGCGGCATCGGCGCCTACACCGTCGCTATGGCCTCCGCCCTCGCCCAACCTCCCCACAAACATGATGCCCACATCTTCACCTTCACCCTCCCCGACGATGTCCGCGCCCAACTCCCTGCCCTCGCCCCCCACGTCCACATCCACGAAGTCCCCGAACTCGCCCAACGCATCGCCCACCACGAAACCTCCGCCGAACTCGCCGCCACCCTCTCCGTAGCCGGCGACGCCGTCTACCGCCTCGCCCTCGCCGCCCTCCTCACCGACGCTCTCCTCCAACTCCACCGCACCACCCCCTTCGACATCGTCGAAGCCCCCGACTACGAAGCGCTCCTCCTCCCCCTCATCCTCCATTTCGCCCAACACCCCGATCCCCACCGCCCCGCCCTCATCACCCACCTCCACTCCGGCAGCGCCATCAACCGTCTCGGCAACAACCTTCCCACCACCGAACCCGACCGCGCCATCGACGCGCTCGAGGCCTCCGCCATCTCCCTTGCCGACGCCCGCTGCGCGCCCTCCCGCGCCGTCGTCGCTGCCACCCAAACCCCCCGGTTCCCCCCCCGCCCCCCCCCCCGTCGGGCCCGCCCCGGGCCCGGGCCCACCCACAGCACACCCCCGCCCCCCGGGG
>JBBRWV010000182.1:0-4849 GCA_038248985.1 Phycisphaerae bacterium | reverse complement strand
GGTAAAAGAGCGGGGGGAGGTGGGTATATTTTGGGGGCACGGTGGCCGACGCTGGCGCGGGCGATGGGGCGGTACCAGGAAAATGTGGCGGCGGAATTTACGCGTGCGGCGTATGACCGGATCCAGGCGGGGATTTTGCGGTTGGATGATCGGCGGGCGTTGAGTGTGCGGGCGGAGGGGTTGGGGATCCGGGAGTTTGATGCGCAGCTTTTGATTGCGTGCGCGGTGCGGCAGTGGGCGTTGGATCGGCGGTATGAGCCGATCGCGAGTGCGGAGGCGCCGCGGTTGTCGTTTGAGTATCGGAGTTGGATGCGGGGGTGGATGCGCTTTGCGATTGTGGTGGGGAGCGCGGTGGCGATCGATGCGGTGATTATTGGGCGGTGGTTTTGGTGATTTTTTGATAGGACGAAGATGACGGGGGGGACTATCCACGAAAGACACTAAAGACACGAAATGGGGGGTGGGGTTTTGGGGATGAAAGGGGAGTGGTTCGGACTTATTTGGGGGATAGGTGAGGAATATTGGAACAGTCGGCGTGGAATTCTTGAGGGAGGAGGGGTATATTGACGATTTACAGACCTGTTAGTCGTTTTGCGGGTCTGATGGCATTTTTGCGGGGGTGGAAGAAAGTTTACGGTTTATGCGGAAGGTGATTTCAGGTGTTTCAGGTGCGATGGTGTTGGCGCTGTGTACGGGGGCGATGGGGCAGGTTTATGACAAGAATGGGGTACGGTTGGATGCGGCGTTGTCGTTGCTGGAGATGTATGACAGCAATGTGATGCTGCAGAGCGAGGGGCAGTTGGCGAACAAGGGTTCGGCGGTGAGCGTGGTGAACCCGACGATTGGATTGACGCTGGATAAGCCGCTGGGGTTGAGCGGGAAGTTGAAGTTTGATTACGGGTTGTTTGCGCAGGTGTATCACAGTCGGCCGGATGAGACACATGCGGATCAGATGTTTGGGTTGAAGTTTACGGGTGGGCAGGATCAGTGGACGTACGAGGCGGGGCAGAGTTTGCTGTTGGTGGATGGGGACAGCAACAGTTTTGTTTCGTATGGGCCGGATGGTGCGACGGCGCTGGGTGATCCGGAAGTGCGGAATCGGCGGGATGAGTTGCTGACGCGCGGGTCGTACAAGTTGCAGTATGGGACGGACACATGGCTGGTGCGTGGAGTGTCGACGAACTATTACGTGAACTGGGGGATGAGGCAGAAGGCGATTGCGGGGTACAGCAACTACACGCCGCGGGGCGATGTGAACGCGGGCTTCGATTTGGGGGCGAAGGTGTATGACGGGATATTTGCGATTGCGGGGTATCGGGCGGGGTACCAGGAGCAGGGGATGGTGATTGGGAGTTCGCTGTATGCGTCGAACAATTATCACCGGGTATTGTTTGGGGCGGAGGGGAAAGTGGGGAAGGTGTTGAAGTTTAATTTTCTGGTAGGTCCGGACTTTCGGAACTACTGCGAGGGGGCGGATCCGCACAATGATGATGTGAAGATTTACCTGGAGGGAGTGGCGACGTGGAAGGTGACGAAGGCGGATGAGTTGATATGGACGATGAAGCAGTGGACGCTTCCGGCGGCGACGGGGAAGACGACGTTTGATGACAGTTTTTATGATTTGGCGTGGAAACATGCGTGGGGGAGCGGGTTTAGCAGCACGCTGGCGATGAAGGTGCTGGGCGGGGAGTGGAATCCGCCGGTGCATCGGGATGACTGGGTGTACGCGCCGCGGGTGGTGGGGGAGTACGAGTTGAATAAGAATTTGTCGTTTGAGGCGGGTTGCCAGTTGGAGTTGGGGCGGAGT
Organism: Phycisphaerae bacterium; assembly: GCA_038248985.1. Taxonomy (GTDB): domain Bacteria; phylum Planctomycetota; class Phycisphaerae; order WQYP01; family WQYP01; genus JBBRWV01. The sequence goes on along the minus strand of JBBRWV010000182.1, from coordinate 3,042 downwards.
GCGGATCGGAATTTGGATGGGCGGGACTACGATCGGTTCTTGGGGTGGGTGGGTGCGAAGTGGAAATTTTGAGGGTTGCGTAGGGGGAGATGGGCGGGGGTAGGTTTTGAGGAAACACAAAGGGCGGGCGCTGAAGATGATTCAGCGCCCGCCTGTTTTGTTGCGGAGGGGAGATTTGGGAGCGAGGTCTGGGTGGGAGGTTAGCGGGAGGTGGAGCGGTTTCGGCGGAAGATGAGGGTGGCGGCGAGGCCGAGGCCGGTGAAGAGGGCGGAGGCGGGTTCGGGGATGGAGGGGCCTTCGATGAGGGCGATGGAGACGTTGTCGAGGCCGCCGACGGCGCGGCGGGAGGGGAGGACGGCGTCGGCGGAGAAGTCGAGGCCGCCGAAGGAGTCGCCGGAGTCGGCGATGATGCCGAAGAAGAAGGTGTCGGAAGAGAGTGGCGTGGGGAGGAGGAAACTGGCGGGGGTGGTGGAGCTGAGGAGAGTGAGGCGGAGAACTTCGGAGGGGGTGGTGCCGATGAACTCGGTGAAATCGGCACCGAAGGCGGTGACGGGTCCGGAGAAGGTGAGGTTGACGCCGTAGACGTTGGAGGGGGAATCGTCGGCGTTGGCGGCGAGGTAGACGTAGGTGGATTTGTTGCCGCTGAAGACGCCTGAGCTTTGGAAGGGGTCGGCATCGATTTGGTTGGGTGTGCCGTTGACGGAGCCGGCGGTGGAGGGTCCGGTTTCGGTGAAGGTGAGGGGGCCGACGGATTTTGGGCCGTCGGCGGTTTGGAAGGATTGGTCGGTGTCGATGGAGTTGAAGTTTTCGTTGGTGAGTGGGCCAGCGACGGCGGCTTCGAAGGCGGCACGGTCGTCGTAGAGGGTGACGGCGGCGGAGGCGGGAAGGGAGGCGGCGGCAATGAGCGCAGCAGCGACCACGGACGGCAGGAATGCGTTCTTCATTTTTTTTCTCTCTCTTCGGACCAAAAAAATTGTAACCACGGTAAATCACGATTGGAGGATGAGGGCCTGTGTTGGGGCACCCATCGGTGTATTCTGCTCGTGTTAGTGCACTCCACGATTAGAATACTCTGAGAACTTACCCCACATTTTGGGACTGTCAATTTATTTTAGGACTTTCTCGTAAATGCGTGCGAAGTGTGGGGGAGCTGCGGGCGGGAGAGTTGGAAGGGGGAGGGGGGCTTTTAGATGTCGTAGGAGAAGGTTTCGGGTGGGGAGGGGGAGGGGGAGAGGTCAAGGGGGGAGCCGATGAGGGATTCGGCGCGGTGGAGGGCGAGTCGGACGGAGTCGAAGAGGCGGGCGGTGGAGGCGGGGAAAATATTTTCCGGGGGGAGGAGGGAGGTGAGGCCGAAGGAGTGGAGGCGGGTGAGGAGGGCGGGGGGTACGCCGCAGAGGAGGATGTGTTTGTGGAGGGCGTGGGATTCGAGGATGAATTTTTCGAGGACGGAGAGGATGGAGGCATCCATCTGGTGGGTGCGTTTGAGGCGGAGGATGATGACGCGGAGGGTGAGTTGCTGGGCGATATGGGTGAGTTGATCGTGGAGTTCATCGGCGAGGCCGAAATAGAGGTTGCCTTCGAGTTGGAGGAGGAGGACGCGTTGGTTATGGGAGCGGTCGGTGAAGGCGGTTTCGCGGAAGAGGCCTTCGGAGGTGGGGATGATCTGGGAGATGTGGAGGCGTGAGGTGGCGTGCATGTAGAGGGCGATGTTGAGGAAGACGCCGATGAAGATGGCGTATTCGAGGGGAGCGAGGAGGGTGGCGAGGAAAGTGGCGGCGCAGACGGCGGCGTCGGTGCGGCTGGTGCGGAGGATGCGGGCGAGGTAGGGGAGATCGATGAGGCTGAAGGCGACGACGAAGAGGATGGCGGCGAGCGCGGCGTTGGGGATGTAGGCGGCGACGTCGTGGAAGAGGAAGAAGATGGCGGCGACGAAGAGGGCGTTGAAGACGGCGGCGAAGCGGGTTTGGGCGCCGGCGGCGTAGTCGAGTGCGGAGCGGGTGAAGCTGCCGGAGCCGGGGATACATTGGAAGAAACTGGTGAGGGTATTTTTGAAGCCCTGGGCGAAGAATTCCTGGTTGGCGGAGATGCGTTCGCCGGTATGGGCGGCGATGGATTTGGCGATGGCGACGGATTCGATCATGCCGAGGATGGCGAGGGCGAGGGCACCGCCGGCGAGTTCGCGGAAGTTTTCAAAAGAGAAGGGAGGGATGGCGAAGTGGACGAAGCCGGTGGGGAGTTGGCCGATGACGGGAACGTGAGGGAGCCAGCGGCCGGCGAAGAAGATGGTGGCGGCGGCGAGGGCGACGGCGATGAGGGAGCCGGGGATGAATTTGGAGAGCCGTTGGCAGAGGAGGACGATGGCGAGGCAGACGAGGCCGAGGGTGAGGGCGTGGAAGTTGGTGTGGGGGAGGTTGGGGAGGAGGCGTTGGAGGGTGCCGACGACGCCGTAGGCTTGATGGGGGACGGGAGGGGCGGAGATGCCGAGGAAGTGGGGGAGTTGACCGGTGATGATGAGGATGCCGGCACCGGCGGTGAGGCCGGTGATGACGGATTTGCTGACGTATTTGACGAGGTCGCCCATGCGGGCGGCGAAGAAGGCGAGTTGGAAGAGACCTTTGAGGAGGGTGAGGAGGAAGACGAGTTGGAGGTATTGATCGGGGTTGAGGCCTTGGAAGTGGGCCATGGCGGAGGCGACGAGGAGGGCCTGGGTGTTGGTGGGTCCGGTGGTCATGTGTTCGGAAGAGGAGAGGAGGGCGCCGACGATGCCTTGGATGATGGAGGTGTAGATGCCGTACTGGGGGGGGACGCCGGCGATGATGGCGTAGGCCATGGACTGGGGGACTTCGACGACGGAGACGGTGAGGCCGGCGAGGAGGTCGCGACGGAGTTTGTAGAGGGAGTAGTGGCGGAGGGTTTGGAGGGGCGGGTGGAAGGGGGAAGTGAGGGTGTGGAGAAACGAGGGCATGGTGGTGACGGTAGGGGATTGCGGGATGAGGGGCAAGAGGGGGTGAAGAGGGCGAGCGAAGGTTCAGGGGGTCAGGG
>JBBRWV010000181.1:0-4875 GCA_038248985.1 Phycisphaerae bacterium | reverse complement strand
GGCGGGCGGGGGGGGTGGGGGGGGCGGGGGGTGGGGTTTATCGGGGGGGGGGGGGGGGGGGGGATAGGCTGCTGTTTGTGGTGGGGCGGAAACTTGGGGGGGGGGTGGGGGGGGGGCACGGGCTGGGGAAGAAGAAGGCGGGGTCGGACGGGGCGGATTTGGTTATTCGGATGCCGCCGGGGACGCTGATTTATGACAAGACGAGCGGGATTTTGCTGGCGGATTTGAAGAAGGCGGGGGACAAGGTGCGTGTGGCGAAGGGGGGGCGCGGCGGCAAGGGGAATTTTCACTTTATCACATCGGTGCGGCAGGCGCCGGATTTTGCGGAGCCGGGGCAGGCGGGGCAGACGCGCGAATTGCATCTGGAACTGCGGTTGATTGCGGATATTGCGATCATCGGTTTGCCGAACGCGGGAAAGTCGACGCTGCTTTCGCGGTTGAGCGCGGCGCGGCCGAAGATTGCGGACTATCCGTTTACGACGCTGGTGCCGCAGTTGGGGATTGCGAAATTGGATGAGGATCGGCGGCTGGTGATCGCGGATATTCCGGGGCTGATTGAAGGGGCGCATGCGGGGGCGGGGCTGGGGCAGGATTTTCTGCGGCACATTGAGCGGACGCGGGTGCTGGTACACATGATCGATATTTTGCCGCTGGATGGGGTGGAGCCGATCAAGGCGTACAAGCAGATTCGCAAGGAGCTGAAGGCGTATTCGCCGAAGCTGGCGGCGAAGCCGGAGATATTGGCGGCCAACAAGATGGACCTGAGCGGGGCGAGCGAGGCGCTGGCGGATTTGCGGAGCGAATTGCGGGGGAAGCAGATTTATGCGATCAGCGCGGTGGCGGGGTCAGGATTGCGACCGCTGCTGGAGGGGATATGGGAACTGGTGAAAGCGCAGCCGGAGGATCATGTGGGGGAGGCGTTTGTGGACAAGACGGAATTCGCGCTGGTGGATGAAGAGAAGAAGCAGACGCGGAGCGATGAAGACATGTTTGTGTGCGTGGATCAGCCGGCGGATGAAGAAGGGTGGGCGGGGGATGAAGATGCGGATGCGGCGGCGGTGAAGGCGACGTCGGCGGAGAAGCCGGCGCGGCGGACGGTGCAGCAGACGGCGGCGAAGAGCGGCCGGATGATGGTGACGGTGGATCACCCGGGGGGCAAGCGGCGGAAGTCGGCGAAGTTGCGTAAAGGGAAACATGTGGAGCGGGTGGCGGCGCGGGTGGCGCCGGCGGAAGAGGAGAGTCCCGCCACGGCAGCAGTCGCCCCCACCGCAGCTGTGACGGCAGCGGCCGCGGCCGCGGCGCAGGAAGCGGAAGTGTTGCGTGCGGAGGTGGCGTCGATCAAGGCGGACGACGCGCGCAAGAGCAAGTTTTACAAGCGGGGAAAGCCGGACGTTTGAACCGGCCTTAGGAAAGTACGCGGAGCAGTTGAAGAATTCACCTTTTAACCGGAAACAGACATGAGCGTTCTCGCAATCGACATTGGCAATACCCGTGTGGCATTCAACGTGTTTACCGCGGGCAAGGCGCAGGATGCGGCGGTGCGGATCACGCATGCGGAATTGGAAACGGAACTGGCGGGGCTCTTGGAAAGCCAATGGGAAAAGGCGCGGAAGGAAACGGAAGATCAGGGAGAAGATCGGGGGGATGAGGATTGCGAGATTGTCATCGCGTCGGTGGTGCCGGCGCTGACGGAGCGGATTAAGCAGGGCGTTAAGGCGGGGGTTGGGGCGGCGCTAGCAGAGGCGCGGGTGCGGGTGGTGGGGCGGGAAATTCGCGTGCCGCTGAAGACGGCGTTGAAGGATGAAGAGACGGTGGGGGTGGATCGTTTGCTGGGGGCGCTGGCGGCGTATGTGAACGTGGAAACGGCGTGCGTGATCGTGCAGATGGGATCGGCGCTGGTCATCGATTGCATTGATGATGAAGGGGTGTTTCGCGGGGGTTCGATCGCGCCGGGGTTGGCGATGGGGGCGCGGGCGTTGAAGGAATTTTCCGCGAAGCTGCCGCTGGTGACATTGAGCCCCCCTACCGAGGAGCATGTGTTTGGAGGGGATACGGAGGAGGCGATCAATCTGGGGTTGTATGCGGGGGCGCGCGGGGCGGTGAAGGAATTGATTGAGCGTTATGCGACGGCTTTGGGAAGTTGGCCGCATGTGGTGGCAACGGGGGGCGATGCGCAGGCGGTGCTGGGGACGGCGGAGCTGGTGGATTCATTCATACCGGATCTGGTGCTGCAAGGGGCGGCGCTCTCCTGGGAGCACTGGCGGAAAGAGCAGTGAGGGATTCGGTGGAATCTTCTTGCCCCCCCACCACTACTGAATAAAAACACTCTACAAAAAAAGGCCCCTGGCGCTTGTGCTGACAAGACGCGAGGGGCCATTGGAGAGTGATCCACCCAGACAGCGGCCCTGTAGAGCGAGGTGCTCGATCCACAGGGCACGCGTTGTTTTCGTGGGAGAGGGGGCGGTTATTTGCGTCGGCGGTGGAGGAGGGCGACGGCGCCGAGGCCCATGATGGCCAGGGAGGCGGGTTCGGGGACATCGCGGGGGCCGCCTTCATCGTCGGGCGGGGGACCGCCGGGGGCGAAGTCGACCGAGACGTTGTCGATGACGGGGCCGCAGAAGACACCGGTGCCGATGGAGGTGAAGGACAAGGTGGTGAGTGCGTCATCGGCGGTGAAGACGAGGGCGTGGGTGTTCCAGGCCATGTTGCTGATGCTGGCGCTGCCGACGGAGAGGTCGTACTGATGGGCCTGGAGGGTGAGTCCGCCGTTGGAACGGAGGAGTACGTCGAGGACTTTGTTGAGGGTTATTTCGTTGGTGTCGGTGTTTTCGGGATTGGGTGCGAGATCAAAGAGGAGGAGGTATTCGGTGCCGGCGAGGGTGGAGAAGGTCTGGGAGAGTCCGCCCTGGCCGGGGGTGCCGGTGAGGTCGATGGAGTTACCACCGCCGGAGGGCTGCCAGTAGGAGCCGGGGACGATGTCGACGGTACCCTGGGTGACGGTCCAGCCGGTGAGGTCGGTGGAGCCGGGTGCGAGGGTAGCGAAGCCGTACATATTGAGGGTGGCGGTGTGGGCTTCGAAATCACCGTTGGTGATGAGTTCGGCAGCGTGGGTGATGTTGGGTGACAGGACGGCGATTGCGAGGGCAACGCCACCGAGGACGGTCGAGACCGTAGGCATGATAACTCTCCTCTCCAATGTCAGCGATTACTGAATCGCTGTTGTCCTGACCTTCCCGGTCGCTAATCGCCAACTTGGCGATTCTCTCTCCAGAGCGACGGGGCGTGGATCGGACAGGAGAACTATGCCACCGGAATGAGGGGAAGCAAGTGGGAAATGGAGGGGTGTTGATTTATCATAAAAATAGTAGTTATCAGAACTTATGAACGTTCATGGGGGTGGTTTGCGGGGCGGTTTTATCGGTGATTTGGGAGGGTCCGATAACGGAAGTTGCGGGGGCAAAAAGAAAACCGTGCCGCAGGGGGCGGCACGGTGGGTGGTTATAGGACGTAGATAGCTGGTTATTTGACAAGTTATTTGACAAGGACGTCGGTTTCGATGGTGAGGCGGAGTTTTTCGAGGGCCTTGTTCTGGATCTGGCGGACGCGTTCTTTGGTGACGCCAATGACGCGGCCGACTTCTTCCAACGTGAGCGGGGCGGCTTCTTCGCCTTTATTGATGGCGAAACGGGCTTCGATCACGGTTTTTTCCACATCGGAGAGGTGGGCATGGTTTTCATTGACGATGCGTTTGAGCTCTTCGACGGCATCCTGTTCGACATTCTGGCGACGGGTTTCGGTGTAGTTGGATTTTTCCATGGAGGGGTCGAACTCGGTGGGGAAGGCCTGGCGGTAGCGGTTGGATTTGACGGCGATGCGGCTGAAGGCCTTGAGGATGGCGCGGCAGGCGTAGGTGGAGAATTTGAAGCCGCGGGCGATGTCGAATTTTTCGACGGCGCGGAGGAGGGCCATGTTGCCTTCGGAGACGAGTTCGCTGAAGTCGACCTCGCTCATGCGGGTGCGTTTGGCCATGGCGAGGACGAGGGCGAGATTGGCCTGGGTGATGGCTTCGCGGGTGTCTTTAACCCTGGCGTACCAACGAGTTATGTCGCGGACGACGGTTTTGCCCGGGTGGGTGGCGAATTTTTTGACGGCTTGCTGGGCTTTCATGCGGGCGAAGTTGTAGCGGAGGAAGAGGTGTTTTTCCTGCGCGGTGTTGAGGAGGCTGGAGGTGGGGGCGGCGCGGGGGAGGAGGCCGTTGTCGATCATGGGGTGATACCAACTGGTGGAGGCGGGTTTGATGGCCATGCCGGCATCGAATAAGTCGCGCTCGGCGGAGGACTTACGGAAGAGGTCATTTTTGACGTAGTCGAGGTTGGCTTGGAGGGACTCGAGGACGGCTTCACGGTAGGCATCGGAGAGGCCGGTGAGGGCCGCATGATGCTTGGCGTTGAGTTTAATTTTGGGAGCGATTTCCGGCGCAAGTTCTTGTGGGGAAGCGTCTTGCGCGAGGATTTCGAAGCGGGAAGGGGAGAGTAGTGGGGCAGGCATGTTTGGCTCCTTATGGTGGCCGCTGAATTGGCGGCGCGAAAAGTAAGACACAAATTGGATGCCGAGCGTGCTCGGGGATTCGGCGTTTTGGGGGATTTTATGTAAGATGAGGTTATTCAAATAGTTAGGATACATTTGTGAAGTGGAGTACGGTGTATGGTGGTGACTCCTTTTTGCAAAGCGGTAAATTTGTCATTGCGAAACTGACCCAAAGGCCGCCAAATCGTCGCACTGTTTATACGCGACTGATTCTCATTTGGAGCGCAAGAGGGCCGAAAAAAAGTGGCTAGGTAGTTGTGCCGTGGGGTAGTGAGGGGGTAGCAGAGG
>JBBRWV010000180.1:0-4890 GCA_038248985.1 Phycisphaerae bacterium | reverse complement strand
TCAGACCGCCCCCATGGCCCAGTTCAATCGCGAGATCTCCCGCTACGCCAATCCCACCGCCGCCAAAAATTTCCGCTCCACCTTCGCCGATGAATCCACCGAAAACCGCTTCCCCCTCCAATCCTTCTTCCCCTCCAAACTCGCCTTCTCCTCCGACGCCGCACTCCTCCGCGGCCAACCCGCCGCCGCCTTCGCCACCCTCCGCGACGCCTCCACCTTTCTTGATTCCCCCCATGACACCTTCGACCACCTCCATTGGCCCTCCCTCCTCCCGCAAATCGAGGACCTCGCCCGCATCCTCGTCGGCACGCCCCAGCAACCCGGTGCCCTCACCGATCCCCTCTTTTACGCCCGCGCTCAAATCCCCAACCAGTCCGACAACCAAAAAATCACCTTCCTCGAACGCTCCCTCGGCGAAACTATCCCCCGCCTCGGCTCCCCCCTCGTCCTCGTCGGCGCCGAAAATGAAATCAACTCCAAACCCCTCGGCCCCAATCTCCTCGGCACCCGCCGCATTGACTGGCACCTCACCTCCATCGATGGCTCCACCCACTTCTCCGCCGCTCCCCTCATCGGCCCCCTCCGCCTCCACGCCTTCCTCTTTGACGATCGCGGCCTCCCCACCCGCACCCTCGCCGCCAACCAACTCGCCTCCCGCGGCCTCATATCCCAATTCACCCCCGACTCCTCCCGACCCCAACGCGCCATGCTCTTCGACTGCCAACGACTCGACGCCGTCGGCCTCTTCGACCCCCGCTACCTCGAGTTCCTCGAACACATCGACATCCTCGACGCCCGCCGACGCGACAAAGCCCAATATTCCAACATCTATCTCCGCGACGGCCTCGCCGCCGTCTTCATGCCGCCCAAAATCCACTGGCAACTCCTCGCCGCCAAAGGCTCCGTCTCCCACCGCATGGTCCTCATCAACGCCGATTCCTTACACCCCGATGGCCAAGGCTTCACCACCACCGACCTCGTCGACATCGGCCCACTCCCCTCGCGCAACGCCTCCGACCTCTTCACCCTCAACTCCCAACGCCAACAAGATCTCCAGCGCCACGGCATCAGCAACGAGGTCATCAAAGATCTCCAATCCCACACCGCCGCCCTCCTCGATCAAGCCCACGCCGCCCGCGCCTCCCACGACTACCCCACCTTCTTCGCCGCCTCCGCCCACGCCTGGTCCCTCCAATCACTGGTCTACCAAAACCTCATCGACACCTTCAACGGCATCATCAAAGGCGTCATCTTCCTCCTCCTCGGAATCATCCCCTTCTCCTACTTCCTCGAACGCCTCCTCATCGGCCATACCAATGTCTACAAACAAATCGCCTGGTTCGCCGCCTTCTTCGCCCTCATGACCGGACTCCTCTGGTTCCACCCCGCCTTCCGCATCAGCACCGCTCCCCTCATGATCCTCCTCGCCTTCCTCATCCTCATCCTCTCCACCACCGTCGTCTACATCCTCTTCGGAAAATTCGAAGAAGAAATCGCCCGCCTCCGCGGTGCCGCCGCCTCCGCCCACTCCGCCAGCCTCCGCCGCGGCGCCGTCATCGGCGCCGCCATCCGCCTCGGCCTCTCCAACATGCGCCGCCGCGGCGCACGCACCTCCCTCACCCTCTCCACCCTCATCCTCCTCACCTTCACCCTCCTCTGCTTCACCAGCGTCCGCGAATCCGTCCAGGTCACCCCCCGCATCATCGACGACTTCACCTCCCACTCCGCCCCGCCGCCCTCCATCCTCATCCGCCAGCGCGCCTGGAACGCCCTCCCTCCCGCCGCCCTCCAAACTCTCCAAACCGTCTCCGACTTCTCCACTCTCCACCCCAACTCTCCCCCGCCCCTCCTCGCCTCCCGCTGGTGGCTCTCTTCCGAAAAAGCCGAACTCCCCTGGCTCCTCCCCGTCACCTCCCCACGTTCCCCCACGCCCTTCTACGCCAACGCCCTCCTCGGCCTTGACCCCGCAGAAATCTCCTTCCACCGCACTCCTCTCGCCTCCATCCTCAACAACTTCGACCACCTCGCCCCCGATGACCTCACCTGCTGGCTCCCCACCTCCGCCCAGTCCACCTTCAACCTCCGCGTCGGAGACTCCGTCAACATCCTCGGCTTCCCACTCACCATCGCCGGCTTCTTCGACAACACCCAGTTCTCCTCCCTCCGCCAACTCACCGGCGACCCCCTCACCCCCACCGATCCCTCCGGCGCTCCCCCGCAACTCTCCTCCAATGCCAACGCCTCCCCCGACGACCTCGCCGCCCTCCCCGAAGCCGCCTACCGCTTCCTCCTCCCCTCCTCCGTCGCCATCGTCCCCGCCAAAATCGCCCGCGCCCTCAACGCCCGCCTCACCAGCATCATCCTCCAACCCGCCCCCGCCGACCCCACACCCATCTTCGCCCTCGCCGAAAATATCGCCCGCCAATCCGCCTTCACCGTCTACGCCTCCGACGGCTCACAAGTACGCTCCATCAACGCCTCCCAATCCACTCAACCCCAAAACCTCGCCGACGTACTCATCCCCATGCTCATCGCCGGCGTCATCGTCCTCAACACCATGCTCGGCGCCGTCGCTGAACGCACCAAGGAAATACACGTCTACACCTCCGTCGGTCTCGCCCCCTCACACGTCGGCATGCTCTTCCTCGCCGAAGCCGCCGCCCTCGGAACCCTCGGCGTCGTCTTCGGCTACATCTTCGGCCAAGGACTCGCCACCCTCCTCACCAAAACCGGCCTCCTCGCCGACGTCAACCTCAACTACTCCTCCATGTCCGCCGTCATCACCATGGGACTCGTCCTCGCCATCGTCATGTTCTCCAGCCTCTGGCCCGCCCGCGCCGCCTCCCGCGTCGCCACCCCCTCCCTCCAACGCGATTGGCGCCTCCCCGACCCCGACGGCGACACCCTCCGCATCGAACTTCCCTTCACCGTCAACCAAACCGCCGCTCACGGCGTCTGCGCCTTCCTCGAAGAATTCCTCCTCACCACCTCCCAGTCCGGCACCGGACGCTTCACCGCCGACAACCTCAAAGCCTTCCTCGACCACCTCCCCTCCGGCACCCTCCGCGGCCTCGCCTGCCGCGTCTGGCTCGCACCCTATGACCTCGGCGTCATCCAAGCCTTCTGGCTCGGCATCTACCCCACCCCCGTCCACAACATCTTCGAAGTCAAACTCCTCCTCGTCCGCGAAGCCGGAAACCCCGCCGCCTGGCTCCGCCTCAACCGCCCCTTCCTCACCGAAATCCGCAAACAATTCCTCCTCTGGCGCGCCCTCCCTGAGCCGCAAATCCAATCCTACCTCACCCGCAGCACCACCCTCTTCACCCCCACCCCTCCCCCACCCTGAAAACCCTCACCCCTCAATCCGATACCGCGACACCCTTCCCATCACCTCAAAATCCAGCACCAACAGCGACCCCTCCCGCGTCACATGCGTGTGCGGAAAATGCACCTCCATATCCTCCGCATCCTCCACCCACTCCCCCTCCCGCACATTCACCGGCACGCCCTCCACCAAATCCGCCACCATCCGCCGCTCCTTCCCATCCACCCACATCAACCGCCCATCCCGCTGCCGAAAACTCTCCGGTGCCACCGGACAATCCATCCGCACCGTCGTCTCCAGCGTGTACAAATGCGCCCCGTCCGCCTTGCACACATACACCTTCCCCGGACCCGTCAAATCCAACCCAAACAATTCATCCGCCACGTTCGCATAAAAAACCACCCCCGCCGCATACCCCGCCCCCGGCCCCCACACCCGCGCCTCCCCCCACGCATCCACCTCCAAAATCACCGTCGTCACCGCCCCCTTCCCCGTCCCCGGCCCACGCAGCGGCCGATACAGCAACGTCAAAATCACCCGCCCATCCGACAACGCCACCGGCCAACTCCACATCGGCACCCCCCGACCCTCCAACACCTCACACTCTAACCACCGCTGATATACCAACCGCACCACAAAAATGCTCCGCAAAAACAACCCACCACCCCCTCAGTATGACCACCCCAAAAATTCTGTCCACCACCAAAAAACCAACCAAAAAATTTCGTGCCTTCGTGCCTCCGTGGTTCAATCCCCCTCCGTCCCTCACGCCACCACACTCCCCGGCGCCAAGTCCACCGCCGGCTCCAACAGCACCACCTGCAGCTTCGCCGGCCCCTCCGCCGCCGACAACAACATCCCCTGCGACAACTCGCCACGCATCGTCCGCGCCTCCAAATTCGCCAACACCACGATCGACCGCCCCACCAATTCCTCCGGCTGATAATGCGTCTTCAACGCCGCACAAATCTGCCGCTCCTCAAATCCCAAATCAATCTTCAACACCAGCAGCTTGTCCGCATTCCCATGCTCCCGCGCCTCCAATATCCGCGCCACCCGCAAATCCAACTTCGCAAAATCATCAAACTTGACCATCGCCTTCAACGCTTTTATTTCTGCCACCATGCGAATGCTTCACTCCAATTGCACCAAAAAACCACCCGCCCGCGCCCACCAGCGCGCCGCAGGCTCTTCATATATACAGTTGGATTTCCCCTCCTCCAAATACATTTTTACCCAATAAAATCAGCCCGCCCCTCACCCCCTTCCCCCGCCCAAATCCCCCGCCATTATCGCCCCTCACTCCCCCCAAAGCCATCTTCGCCCTGCGTCTCGCCCTCACGCTCGTATGCCTCCTCCAAGTTTAGCCGGGAGACGTAGGCGACCGCGACGCACCGCATATCAGGGGTTTGCCCGCCCCAATATTTAGCCGCAATACCGTTCAACGAGTTTTGGGAAAATCGCAGCCTCCTGCCATGATGGTGTTGTCATAAGTCCAACGTGGCAAGGAGGCTACGATGTTAAGGCTCGGCAGGGAGGCCGCCCGTATCTCGGAAGCGACGCGT
>JBBRWV010000179.1:0-5106 GCA_038248985.1 Phycisphaerae bacterium | reverse complement strand
TGTGGCGGTCGTGGGTGGCTTTGATGCGGCGGACGGTGCGGGACTTGGAGTCGCGCTGGTAGGTGGTGCCGCCAAACTTGGGGAGGAGGTCGAGCCAGGGTTGGGGGGGGGGGAGGAGGGAATCGGAGGGGGTGGATTTGCCGAGCATGCTGGCGCCCCAGCCGAGGATTTTTTCGGTGCTGGTGGGAGCGGGTGTTTTGAAGAAGGCGTCAGTGAGGATGCCGGGGCCGGCAGCTTCGGTGAGAGTCCACTCCATGGAGTCAGGAGGGGTGGCGGCGCTGGGAGCGGGGATGCGGTAGTCGAGGATGATGCGGGTTTTGCCGCCACGGTCGGCGGCGTGTTCGCGGTTCCAGCGTTCGACCCAGGCATGAAGAGTTTCGACGGCGGCGCGGCGCTGGGCGATGAGATCATCAGGGAGTTTGGTGTGGGTGAAGAGGTCGGTGGTGAGGTCGTGGAGGAAGATGCCGAGGGAGCAGAGAGTGGTGCCGGGAGCGGATTCGGGAGTGCCGAGGGTGAGGCGACCGGAGGGGGAACGGGAGGGGAGGGATTTGCGCCATTCGATGGCGGCGCGGAGGGTGGTGAGGAGGTCATCGGGGAGGAAGGGTTTGTTCATGTAGTGGCGGGCGCCGGAGTCGAAGCCTTTTTCGCGGTCGGCGGTTTGGTTCATGCAGGAGAGGATGACGATGGGGATGTCGAAGGTGGCGCGGGCGGTGGTGAGGGTGTGGGCGACTTCGAAGCCGTCGATGTCGGGGAGCATGAGGTCGAGGATGATGGCGTCAGGGTGCTGGGTCTGGGCGAGGCGTATGCCATCCTGCCCGGTGATCGCGGAGAGGGGTTGGATGTTTTCGAGCGCCAGGTATTCGCCGAGGAGTTCATTTATTTCGAGGTCGTCTTCGACGACCAGAATTTTCATGCAAGCGGTCCTTTGTGGGGTGTGACGATTGGGGAGCGTTGGTATTTTAGGGGGGCAGGGAGGAAAAGTGAATTGTGCGTTTGCGCAATGATGTATAGCGGTGGGGAGGATGGAACCACGAAGTCACGAAGGCACGAAGATGAGGGGAGAAACTATCCACGAAAGACACGAAAGACACGAAATTTGGGTGGGGTAATTGAGGGCGCGATTTTGACACGACGACACGACGAGACGCGCATTTAACCACGAAGTTGCGGAGACACGAAGATGACGGGGGGACTATCCACGAAAGACACTAAACGCACGAAATTTGGGGTTGGGGATTGGGAGATAGTTTTTTAATACTGCGAGGCGCGGATTTAAACATGAAGGGCGCGTTATCTCAACTTGGTTATCCAAACTTGGCACTTGATGGTGTCGGGAGCAGTGGTATAGCCCGGAGGCGGTCTCCGGGCCTCTACCCGACGGCAAAACGTGCTGCGTGTGAGCGTCGATGGCGGGATTTGGACTCTGGGAACCACTGGGAGCGCCAAGATGAGTACCGAAAACTTCTCCTCTCCCCAAACCCCCCGCCCCTGCACCCCACCTGCCCTGACTCTCGGAATCAAATTGCCTATCGGTCTACCAAAAGCTCCTCAAAATAACCACGAACCTGTTCCATTTCTTGAAAGGAAGGGAGGGGATGGAATGATGGTCGGAAGTTTATATACATATCTATAGGCGTCCAATTTATCTTCTTCCTCCTAACTCCGTCAACGAGAACCCGAGTAGCGCTGTCGTAGAAGTGACCCTTTTCCGGCCTGCTGCCATGCACGCCTGAAGCCGAAGCGAATCGCCGGAAAGTGGACGCATGTGCCCCCCACTTCCGGCGCCACATCGTTTCCGGCCCGGTGCACCGATGAGAGTTTGTCCTCGTGGCACGGCAATTGGAGGCGTCAATTAATCTGGACGATGTTGCCGCTGAGTGTCATGCGGATCGTCGTGCGGATATTTCAGTTGCTGAACGAACCCCAAGACGCCGGCGACCTCAATCAGGTCGCCACTCTCGAACGGGTGCTGGACGCTAAGAAATATGCTCGACAGGAAGTTCTTTGTGATATCGCAGAACGCTAGGCCAACGGCGCGTCGCACCAGTGATGGCGGGCTATTTCGTTAATTATTGGAGGGCGAGGAAGGCTTGGTGGAGTTCGGTGGTGAGGGAGCCGGGTTTTCCAGACGCGACGGGGTGTTGTTCGATTTGGGTGACGGGCATGGCGCCCATGAGGATGTTGGTGAGAAAGACTTCGCGGGCGGAGAGGAGGTCGTGGATGGTGAGGAGGCGTTCGTGGGGGAGGATGTTGATTTGGGTGGCGCATTCGAGGATGACTTGGCGGGCGATGCCGGGGAGGCAGAGGCGCGGGGCGGTGTGCGGGGCGTAGTGCGGGGCGAGGGGGGAATTTTCGATGGGGAGGGTGAGGGGGGGCGTGGCGAGGTGGCCGTCCTGGTCGACGATGAAGACGTTGCTGATGGAGCCTTCGGCGAGGTAGTTGGAATGGGCGGTGAACCAGAGGGCTTCGCCGGCGCGGGCGGCGTGGGCTTCGCGGAGGGCGGCAAGGCGTTCGAAGTAGGAGGTGCATTTGTGGCCGGTGATGGGGCTGTCGAGATTTTGTTTGAAGCGGGAGTTGATGACGGTCATGCCGGTGTGGTAGAGGGTGGTGGGGTAGGGGTTGAGGCGTTGGGCGGTGAGGACGAGGGTGATGGGCGGGGTGGGGTTTTCATCGGAGATGGCGTGGGTGTCGCCGCGGGAGATGGTGAGGCGGAGTCGGGCATCGCCGTACATAAGGTCGTTGGCTTCAAGGAGTTCGGTGGCGAGGTCGGTGAGTTGAGATTCATCGAGGGAGAGGGAGATGGCGAGGATGTCGGCGGAGGTGGAGAGGCGTTCGAGGTGCTGGCGGGGGCGGAAGATTTTGCCATTGCGGGAGCGGAGGGTTTCGAAGAGTCCTGCGCCGTGGAGGAAGCCGGCGTCGCCGGGAGCGATGGAGGCGTGATCGTAGGGGAGGAGTTGGCCGTTGATATGGATGTAGTCATTCATAAGGGGGAAAGGTAACCGAAGGGGGGAGAAGGGAGAAGGGGGAAGTGAGGAGTAAGAAGGGAGGAGGGGGTTAGGGGTTGAGGATTTGGGCGAGGGTGAGGAACTGGGCGGGGGTGAGGTTTTCGGGGCGGAGGGAGGTGGGGATGTTGGCGGCGAGGAGGAGTTGTTGATGGGTGGGCGTGTAACTGTCGTCGAGGTAATGTTTTAGGGCGTTGTTTAGGGTTTGGCGGCGGTGGGAGAAGAGGCCGGCGAGGAGTTTTTGGAGGGTGACGGCGTGGGTGACGGCGGGGAAGCGGTCGGGCCTGGGGGTGACGGCGACGAGTGCGGAGTGGACTTTGGGGGGTGGCCAGAAGGCGCCGGGGGGGATTTTGCGGAGGATTTCGACATCGGCGAGGAGCTGGATGAGGATGCCGAGGGGGCCGTAGTCGCGGGTGTTGGGAGCGGCGTGCATGCGTTGGGCGACTTCCCACTGGACGGTGAAGACGAGGCGGGAGAAGAGGAGGGGATTTTGGGGTGTGGATTGTGATGTAACGTGCATGTGGACAAGGAGTTCGGCGATGAGGGGGCTGGCGGCGTTGTAGGGGAGGTTGCTGACGAGTTTGAGGGAGCCGGCGGGGTGGGCGAGTTGGAGGGCGTGGAGTTTTTGGAGGACGTCGGGGTTGAGGTGGTGTTTGCCGGCGAGGACGTCGGCGTTGAGCCAGTGGACGTTGGTGAGATCGGGGTGGTGGCGGATGGTGGCGGGGAGGAGTTTTTTGTCTATATCTACTGCCAGGACAGCACCTTGCGCGGCGCGTTGGGAGAGGAGGCGGGTGAGGTTGCCGACGCCGGGTCCGACTTCGAGGAGGATGTCATGGGGTTGGATCTGGCCGGCGTCGACGAGGGCGTGGAGGAAGTTTTGGTCGAGCATGAAGTTCTGGCCGAACTGATGCTGGGGGCGTTGTCCGGCGGCGGCGAGGATGGCGAGGATTTCGGTGCGATCCATGGGGGGAAACTCCGGGGAGTGGGGACGAACGTCGAGTGTGGTGGTAGGAATTGGGGGGAGTTTTCTTAGCGGGGGCGGACGGCGGCGGTGGTGGGGGGGATGAAGATGAGGGTGAGGGAGCCATCCTCGATTTTGACGGCTTTAACGACGATTTTTCGGCGATTGAAGGAGAAGCTCATGGGGAAGGGGGAGCCTTCGAGGAAGAGGGCGGTGGCGTCATGGATTTGGGGCATCATGTTGGCGGCGTCTTTCCCACCGATTTTGTAGGCGAGTGATTGTTGGATGAGTGCGAGGACTTTGGGGGCGTAGGAGCGGGCGTTGTTTTCGACGAGGGATTTGGGGATGGGGAGGTTGCCGATCCAGGCGGAATCGAGGGTGATTTGGGCGGCGGGGTCGCCGGTGGAGAACTGGGTGTTGCGGACGCTGAGGGTGACGCTGACGACGCCGCCGTTGGGGTGGTTTCCGGGGGCTTTTTTGGCGCGGACGGCGAGGGTGATTTTGCCGGGGGTGAAGACGACGACGGGGTTGGAGAAGGCGGCGTCGGAAGTTGTGGAGCCATCGGGGTTTAGGTCACTGGTGGCGAGGCGTGCGGCGATCATGCTGTTGATTTCATCCTGGGTGATGGTCCAGCGTTGTTCGCCGAGGGGGACGGCTTGGAGGGTGTTGTTAAGTCCTGTGAGGAGCTTGTGTTGCGCGCGGTCGGCGTTGTCGAGGACGGCGATATCCTGAGGATCGAGAGGGGCGTACCAAGAGGGGGTGCTGCGGGCGAGGAGCCAAGAGAGGAGGGCAAGGGAGAGGAATGCGCATAACCCGAAACGCCAATTGAGGATGAGTAGGGCCCAGCCTTTAAGGGAGCGGGGGAGGTAGTCGCGCGGCGTGACTCGGGCATTGATGGCGGGTGAGGTCATGGGTACTCGTGTTGATAAAAAGCAACGGGACAGTACAGGGCTTATAGACGTTGTGGGGGCGGAAACATGTGGAAAATAAGGGGTTTTTCGCAAATCAGAACCGGCACATGCGGAAACTGGAGGTAGAATAGCTAGAGAGAGAATAGGAATCAAATTCAGGTACGAGTGCTGTAGTCATGAGTAGTGTAGAAATTGGGACATTTTCAGGGGCTAAAAGCGGGGGTGAATGGGG
>JBBRWV010000178.1:0-5117 GCA_038248985.1 Phycisphaerae bacterium | reverse complement strand
GTGTGTTTCGGCACTCGCAGAGGAGGACATCGCTCGCGCAATAGCAATCAACATGATGTTACCCGCTGGCGGGAACGGTTCTTTTGCTGACTGGTGGCCACCGGCTGTGGCTGAAGGGGAGACAGAAGAATACACATGGGCTGTGTTTGAAGCATTAGTCACGCGATGGAAAATATTAATGAATTTACTTCGGTAACAAAGCAAAGGGTGAAATACAGAAGCAGGAATGGACCAAGTAACCTATCTTTAAATGGCTGACTCTATATGATGAAATCGCTGGTCTTACGCGTGCGCAAGTAAAGGATGTTCTTGCTTTGCCGGAGGAGCCCACTCTTTTTTTTTCCGTTGATTTGAAAGCTGGAACAAAAGTTCGAATTTCGCGCACTGGCCAAAACGCTTACGGTACTGGTGCGGGAGTTTGAGATATACTCATCTGGAAAATAGTGGAACAAGAAGCAAGTGGAGAGGGAACGGGAATTCGCAATGTTTCGAAATCTTGTTCAATTCAACGTAATAAAAACTGGCTTGATAGATGGTGATCAAACATATAACGAAGTTAACGTAGAGCGGGCGGCATTGGCGATTATGAAGAAACACCTTCATTCGGATGCCGCTCGGGAAACTATATTGAATGGCGGCAGTTGGCATTTTGGTGATCGCCAGGAGTACCTTACGATCGACAATCCGGAGCCCTAATATGTGCAAAGGTTTGTTTAGGCGATGGGTGGCGCGAAGTTGGCGAGGCGTTCAGGTTGCTTGCGTTCTGGCTGGATTGCTGGTGACTTTGTTCTTTTTGGCGCTCACAGTGAGCGATGTTTGGTACTCGAAATTTCTTATGGTTGACAAAACGCGAGGCTCCCTGGTTTGGGCCTCCGACAGGGGATCTCAATGGGTTGTTTTCACAGGCGGCTGAAGTCGAGGCTTGGGGTGTGTCTGGGGGAGGTCTGCAAATTGAAATACTGGGCGCACTAGACCAAGGATGGTACACTTTCCCCAGAGCAATAGCCCCATAGAATCCTCGGTATAAAGTGGCTCGAATAATGAAAGGATGACTAGTGAGAATTGCTGACAGACAAGCACATATTAGAGAACAATTGCAAGCAACCGCGGCATTGATCAAATTTTGTGAAGATCATGGTCAAAGCCAAGGTTCTCGCATGGATGCACTACGATCTTGCCTGAGCGCGCTAGAGGAAGGCGATATCGATGAGGCATTGCGCTACCATCAAATGGTTCCGCTTGGTGGAAATGGCACATTCAATGATTGGTTTCCGCCCGTGGTATTTCCGCATGAAACAAACCAATATGTCGCCACTGTATTTGATGCGCTGGTAACTTTATGGAATCTTATGATGAAACTCTCGATCCCCAAGAGTTGACTACGGAAGTTTTGTAATGGCTAGAACCAGTTTCACGACTGCCTCAGGATAACGTTACGGTTGCTGCTTTGCAGATGGGGCGGTGACGGGGGTGCCGTATGACGGTCGGGCGGAATCTGGATCCGGTAGGATTTTGCGGAGGGTGGGGATCGACTAACATGGGGGGATGAAGATATTGATAACCGGATCGTCGGGGCAGATTGGCACGAATTTGGCGCTGGCGCTGCAGGTGCGGGGGGATTTGGTGCTGGGGATTGATAAGCGGGCGAATGCGTGGACGGAAGAGATTGAGACGCTGCGGGTGGATATGACGGAGGGGTGGACGGGGGTGCCGGGGCGGGTGAAGGAGTTTGGGGCGGAGGTGGTGGTGCATTTGGCGGCGTGGGCGAAGGTGCATCAGTTGGTGAAGGAGCCGGAGAAGGCGCTGGAGAATGTGGAGATGATTTTTTGGGGGCTGGAGTTGGCGCGGGCGTTGGGGTTGCCGATCGTTTTTGGAAGCAGCCGGGAGGTGTATGGGGATATTGTGCGGCACGTGACGGATGAGTCGATGGCGGATTTCATTGTGGCGGAGAGCCCGTATTCGGCGAGCAAGATTGCGGGGGAGGCGTTTATCGCGAGCTATGGGCGGTGTTATGGGCTGAAGACGCTGATTTTCCGGTTCAGCAATGTGTACGGGCGGTTTGACAATGATTTGGCGCGGATGGAGCGGGTGATCCCGCTGTTCGTGAAGAAGATCGCGGCGGGGGAGGCGATCACGGTGTTTGGGCGGGATAAGATGTTGGATTTTACATATATCGATGATTGCGTGAGCGGGATCGTGGCGGGGGTAGATGCGATTTTAGGAGGGGCGATTCAGAACGAGACGATCAACCTGGCCTATGGGCAGGGGCAGACGCTGTTTGATCTGGTGACGCTGATCGAGATGGCGACGGGGAAGGCGGCGGTGGCGAGTTATGGGCCGTCGCAGACGGGTGAGGTGACGCGGTACGTGGCGGATATAGCGAAGGCGCGGCGGGTGTTGGGGTATAAGCCGACGACGCCGCTGAGCCGGGGGATAGGGGAGTATGTGAAGTGGTGCCGGGGGACGGGGTTTATTTGAGGGAGAAGCGGAAGGTTCAAGGTTTAAGGTTTAAGGACGGGTGGGGACGGGGGGGACGGGGATGGAGGCGGATCAAAGGAGGCGGGGGATTTGATTTTTCTCGGGGCGCGCGGGAGGATAGGGGTGAGGGGTTTACGCACCAAAATGAGGCCGTGTGGAACTGGGGTGATCGATGAAATCGACGACTTACCGCGTTGCTGAACTGACAGTCAGGAACTGTTCATCCAACGAACTCGCATCGGACCCCGTGGTTTTGCCCGCATGAACCGCTGTCGCGTGTCGACTTGTGGGCCGAACCAGAACAATTGTGCTGCGAGCCGCAGCGCCATTGACCATAACGAGCAACTCGCCCACCATCGCCTTCATCTGCTCGGCCTGGCTGGAGAGTTCCTCGCTGGCCGACGCGGATTCCTCGGCACCGGCGGCGTTGGACTGTGTGACTTTGTCCATTTCACCCACGGCTTTGTTGACCTGGTCGATCCCGCTGGACTGTTCCTGGCTGGCAGCGCTAATTTCAGCAACAAGGGCGTTCACTTTCGTGATCGTGCCTGTGATTTCTTGGAGGCTCTTGGCCACCTCGGCATTGATGACTACGCCTTGTTTGGCGTTATTCACCGATTCTTCGATCATACTGGCCGTGCTCTTGGCTGCTTCCGCCGAACGCATTGCCAGGTTTCGCACTTCCTCAGCAACCACCGCAAATCCCTTGCCAGCCTCGCCGGCACGCGCCGCTTCGACGGCCGCATTGAGAGCCAATAGATTCGTCTGGAACGCAATCTCGTCAATCACCTTGATGATCTTCGCCGTCGCCGCAGCACTCTTCTGTATCTCGCCGTTGGCCGTGGACATCTTTTCCATAGCGATATTGCCCTGATCGGCAGCGTGCTTGGCTTCGGCCGAAAGGCTGGCCGCTTGGTGGGCGCTTGCGGCGTTCTTCTTGGTCATGCTGGCCATTTCTTCCAGTGATGAACTTGTCTCCTCCAGCGATGCCGCCTGTTCGCTGGCACCCTGAGCGAGTGACTGGCTGGAGGATGACACCTGCCCCGCCGCCGAAGCGGTCTGGTCGGCAGCGTTGCCTAGGGCGTCAGCAATACGCCGCAAACTCTTGTTGATCCCCCGGCTGATGATGATTCCCAGACTCAGCGCCAGCGCCACGCCGACAACCATTGCCGCAATCGACGCGGTCTTGAGCATCCGCGCCTGGGCGGAGGCGGATCTCGTGGCCTCCGCAGCGGCGGTTTCATTAAGCCCGACGATCTTGTTCAGCAGGTCCAACGCCTTGGTTTCGCTCGCTCTGCAGATGATCATCCCCTGTCGTTCCATCCGGTCCATCATTTCAGTGACTTTGGTGTCGGCATCGAGAGCCATCGTAACGATTTTCGCTATCGCTTCGGTGGCCGGACGGTCGATGCCGGTGACGGCATGGTCTACCTCCTGACCAGCCTTGGGATCAGTCTTGTCGAACTTCTTGAGAGCTTCGCGGTACTGAACGCCCAAGGCGGCATGTTTCTGCATGATATCTTCGGCCGCCTTGTTATTCAGTCCAAGCTGCGGCAGAAGGTCTGCCACGTTCTTGAGTTTGATTTGGACCGCCTTCTCATCCTTCTCGAAACCGGCAAAGTGCTTGTCGAATTTAGCCGGGTCGTTACCACGCAGCAGAATATTCTTCCACTCCTGAACCTGCTGTTTAAATGCCACCAGCGCGGCGGCGGCATCATTGTTCACTTGTTTAATTGCCTGGGCATAGGATAGTTCCGGCGACTTGGCATGTTTGGTGTAAACCGACAGCAGCGCCTCGTGCTCATCATTGACTTTGAAGAAAGCCTTCGTGTCCTTTTCCCACTGTTCCCACGAAGGCACAAATTCTTTCCAGATAATTGCTTCCTCGGCCGTTTGCGGTAGCGTCTCATATATCTTCAACGCCGCCTGATATTCCACCCTGGCTTTGGCGACGGTTTCCGGCTGGCGCAGACGATCCGTGTTCTTCACATTGGGATTGAGGAGCGCCCGCTGCGCGGCCTTGATTCGCTCGGCGTTCTCGCTGATCTTAAGCAGGTTTTGCACGGCGGGGAGGCGTGCCATGCCAACCTCTGTAATGGACTGGTCGCTCTTGGCAGCCCCATAATAGCCCATCAAGCCCAGCAGCAACGCGATGGCAGCCATCGCCATGAATGATATTGTCAACTTGTGTTCGATTGTCGAAACTAGCCTCATCGAGTTCTCCCTGTTTGGCCCTGTTTTTCGTGCGCCAAGAGACATTGCCCCCTGCTTTCGTTCGCTCCTATGGTTCACCACGAAGTTACGATACAGAGGATTGCTACATCTTTTATTCGGCTGGAAGGCCGCGCGGGTTAAAAGGCAAATCGGATATGAGGCCTCTGTCACCTGTATTGATGGGGTTGTTCGTCGGACCGCTCCGCGACCCCCTACGATCCAACCCCGCCCCCCTTTCATTCTTCACTATTCTCAATTCACTATTTCCCGCCGTCGCCTTGGTGCCTTCGTGGTAAAAAAAACTCCCCGACGCGCGCAGGAACGCTTCGTGGTTATGTTAACCTCGTCGCGTCATCCCAAAGACCCAATCCAATTTTCGCGTCTTTCGTGTCTTTCGTAGACAGTTCCCCCTGTCTCTTGAGACC
>JBBRWV010000177.1:0-5129 GCA_038248985.1 Phycisphaerae bacterium | reverse complement strand
GGGGCTGTCATGTGGCGCGCGCGGCGGATGGGCGGAGCTGTGCCCGCATTGGGGGGGGGGTGGCGGCACCGCTGGGGGGAGTGGGAGTTTGGCGGTCGTTGAGAGGTGAAAATTGGCGGGAGCGAGAATTTCGAGTTGGATTTCCTGGGAGGGGATTTTGGCGAGGGTACCCAAGTGGCAGGGGAAGATGATGCGGATCATGATCTCCTCCGAAATTCATCCAGTTCGCGAACGATGAACTCAGCACAGGCAATCACGATGTCACGAAAATAGAAAACCGGACCTGACGGATAAAAACCCACCTGACCATCCTTTCGGAAATACCAGCCGGATGAAGTGCTTTTGTTGTCGGACCACAATAGCCAATCATTTATGAGGGTCGGATCGCCTCGCAAAGGGGTGACGACAGCCTCCGGTGTTACAACATCCGGAGCTTCGAAAAAGCCTGCTTCCTTGAGAAGCCCAATCGGTGACTTATCCTGGAGGTTAAACTCGCGGGGAAGGCAGCACACGTGGTGGAGTAAAGTGTCAACGTCCATACGAATACCTTGACGGACAAGATGGCGGGCGAGGTCGCTGCCACTCGGGCGAACAGAAGGGTTGGCCTGAGGTTGTGCTGAAGTAGAGGCGGCAGGTGGGTGATTACAGGCCAAACGTGTGACGAAGCGCCGTTTGGACCGGTGCCAAGTTGGGGCAGTGGCCGATGGCGCGGTCGATTTCCGAATGGAGTCCGGTGGCCAGGTTGTCGGTCATGATCACGGAATCCGTGAGCAAAACTATGGCCTGACCATCGGGGCTGGATTGAAGGATTTTTACGCGACTGGGATGGCCGGCACGACTTAGATTGCTGGTAATCATGGCCACGATTGTCTGTTGCAGGCCGGTGTTGAGGTTGTCGGCGGTAACAACCAGGGCTGGGCGACGTTTGGCGGTGCGGAGATTGGAGTCGGGAAAGAGGATGAGCACGACATCGCCGGAGTTAAAGGGCATCGTAGGAGTCCATTTCGGGGCGATCCCAGTCTTCTTGAAAAGAATGCAGGCGAGCGCGGAGATCGGCGGCATGTTGGGGATCGATTTGCTTTAGGGATAGGTCCACGGGTTTTACCGAGGAGAAGAGGGTGACAATTACGCGGGAATCTTCGTGGGAGGGCGCGGGCTCAAGGAGCTCGACCTTACCGTGGCGGAAGAGGCCTTCAACAGAGCGGACCATGCTAGGAGTATACCTTGCAGTCATGGAAAAATCTGTAGGATGGTTTGGAGGATATGGGTGAGCGATGGGGACGCGATTTAAAGGGTCACAAAAGACACTCAAGACACAAAAGTGTGGGTGGTTTTTTTGGTGGGTATTTTTCTGTTGAGGGATGAGGTGTCGGGCCTTCGGCCCTTGAGCAATGAAATGGGGAGTACCGACACCTTACGGTGTCGGCTATTTCCTATCGGGCCTTCGGCCCTACCGATGGGTGTTTTTGGGGGAGGGTTACCCCGGGGCGCTGCGGCCACCCGGGCGGGGATTTCTGGGAACCCTTTCGGGGTCCACGGAGGGAGGAGGCACGCGATGGTGACGGGATATGAAAGGCCACGAAGGGCGTGCGATTCAAGAGAACGTCGAGAACGATATTGGTGTCGAGGAGAACACGCATCATCGGTCTTTCCGCAGGCGATTTTTTTCAATCCACTGGCGCATCTTTGGGTCATCAGGGGGCGACGACGTTCCGGCGGCGCTGGCCAGGCGGGGGGTTTTTAGGGCGACCATTTCGATTTCGTGGGCGATTTTAAACTTGATGGCTGAAGCACGGCATTCTTCTAGACGGTCGTATAGCGAGCGTGGGGGATGGGGGATCAGGTGTCTTTGGCGAAGAGGAGGCGGAGGCCGTTGAGGACGACGAGGACGGTGGAGCCTTCGTGGCCGACGACGCCGAGAGGGAGGCCGACGACGCCCATGAGGGAGCAAACGATGAGGACGAGGATGACGGCGATGGCGAAGGCGAGGTTTTGAATCATGACGGTGCGGGCGCGGCGGGCGTGGGCGATGAGCCAGGGGAGGCGTTCGATGCGGTCAGAGAGGAGGACGACGTCGGCGGCTTGGAGTGCGGCGTCGGAGCCGATGGAGCCCATGGCGATGCCGACGGTGGCGCGGGCGAGAGCGGGTGCGTCGTTGATGCCGTCGCCGACCATGCCGACGTATTTGTGTTCGTGGACGAGGTTGGTGATGTGGGTGAGTTTGTCCTGGGGGAGGCATTCGGCGCGGACGTCATCGAGGCCGAGGGATTTGCTGACGGCGAGTGCAACGGCTTGGGCGTCGCCGGTGAGCATGATGAGGGGGCGGAGGCCGAGTGTGTGGAGGCGTTCGATGGTGGCGGGGGCATCGGGGCGGACGGTGTCCTGGAATTGGAGGATGGCGGCACGGCCGGCGTAGAACATGACGACGGCGGTTTGGCCGCGGGTTTGGGTGGCGAGGACGCGTTCGCAGAGGAGTTCCATTTGCTGGGTGTGGCAGAAGCCGGCGAGGGATTTGGGGCTGCCAATGATGCAAGGGTACCCGCCTACCGTGCCGCGGAGGCCCTGACCGGATTGTTCGGCGAAGCCTGCGACTTCGAGGAGTTCGAGGTTTTGCTCTTTGGCTTTGCGGACGACGGCTTGGGCGAGGGGGTGGGTGGAGTTGGATTCGAGGGAGGCGGCGACGCGG
Source organism: Phycisphaerae bacterium (assembly GCA_038248985.1). GTDB lineage: Bacteria > Planctomycetota > Phycisphaerae > WQYP01 > WQYP01 > JBBRWV01. The sequence continues at coordinate 2,443 of JBBRWV010000177.1, read as the reverse complement.
AGCATGAGGTTTTCGGGGGAATCGGCAAGGGGAAGCGGAGGGGGGACGGGGAGGTCGGTGGCGCATTTCTGGTGGGCGTGTTCGGCATCGTGGTGCAGGGCGGCGGCGCGGTGGGCGTCGACGATTTCCACGCCGGCGAGTTGTACTTTGCCGGTGGTGAGGGTGCCGGTTTTATCGAAGACGATCGCCTTGAGCGCGGCGAGCGATTCAAGATGGCGACCGCCCTTGATGATGACTCCGCGACGTGCGCAGGTGGCGATGGCGGAGAGAATGACGACGGGGGTGGAGATGATGAGGGCACAGGGGGAGGCGACGATGAGGAGGGTGATGGCGCGGTAGATGGAGACTTGCCATGAGAAAGCGAAGGCGTAGTGAAGGACGAGGCAGGCGATGGTGGAGCCGAGGAGGACGGCGATGGTGTAGATGGAGCCGACTTTATCGAAGAGTTGTTCGACGGGGGCTTTTTCTTCCTGGGCTTGGGAGACGAGGTGGATGATTTGGGCGAGGGTGGTGTCGGAGGCGGGTTTTTGGACTTCGATGACGAGGCGGCCGCCGGTGTTGAGGGTGCCGGCGAAGACGGTGGAGCCGGCGGATTTTTCGCGGGGCATGAATTCGCCGGTGATGGCGGATTCATCAATGGCGGAGGTGCCTTCGGTGACTATGCCGTCGGCACCGACGTTGGCGCCAGGTTTGACGAGGATGCGGTCGCCGACTTTGAGTTGATCGAGGAGGACGGTGGTTTGGGAGCCGTCGGAGCGGAGGACGATGGCTTCCTTGGGGAAGAGCTTCATGAGGGAGGAGAGTGCGGACTGGGTGCGGCGCATGGCGTAGTCTTCGAGAGCGCCGGAGAGGGTAAAGAGGAAGAGGAGGATGGCACCTTCCATGGCGCTGCCGACAAAGATGGCGAGAACGGCACCGGTGACCATCAAGAAGTGGATATCGAGTTTGCCTTTGCGGAGAGCTTGCCAGGCTTCGGCAGCGCCGAAGAAGAAGCCGAGGGTGAAAGCGATGCCGACCATGGTGTTGTAGGGGATGCCCTGGAGGCCGGTGGACCAGTGGTAGATGGTTGCGGAGAGGAGGAGGAGGCCGGAGAGGATGGCGCAGATGAATTCGCCATGGATGGCGAGGAAGTGGGGGCGAGGTTGGGTGATGGGGGTGGAGAAGGGTTTGGGTTGGGGAGCGGCAGGCGCGGGGCTGGATGTGGGCGTGCTGGGAGGTTGGATGGTTGTGGTCATACGGATTTAGCCTGTTTCTTTCGCACACCTGATCATTACAGCGTAGGGGATGGAGTGGGCACAACACAAGCAAAACGGGCGAAAATGGGAGGCGTGTGGTCAAGTGATACGGAGTCGCAGGGGAGGCGGGTGCGAATGGGCGGAAGGTCGGGGCATGCACATCGGCAGGATGAATGAATGTATCAAGCAACTCCCGAAGGCAATTGGATGGGTGAGGGTGATGTCGGATTACAGCCCCAGTCTTGCCGCGCAGCGATCAGACTATTGCGCTAATTGCCTATGGCGAAGCTGCTTCTTCGGCCCCTTGCGCCGCGTTGGCGGCTGCCGATGCTCCTGCATCGCCCCCGACTCCCGCCGACACGGCGTACAGCCAACTCAAGGCCGACCTGATGCTGACCGATTCGAATCTCGGTACACTTGGGGCGACGAGTTGGAAGCCGATTGACGACGCCGCAGACGGCAGCGGCAGGTTTAGCGTCACGTCCAGTTTTCGGGCAAAGCTAGGAGAGCAAACGACTCGAGGCCTAAAGCAGGATACCGACTCATGGGTTGAATGGGCAATGGACACGATTGATAGAATCCCCGGTTCTGACAAGATAACGACATGGTCGAGCAATTTCGCCAAATGTTTCTCAACAGCCGCCACGTCAGTCAGGTTCAAGTATGAGAATTTCGTCTCTTATACGATCACGCGAGTGTACAAGTTCGACAAAACTGATCCAACGAAGGCTTTAGTTGTCGAGTCAACTTCGGTCAAGGACACAAAGTTCACCTCGGATGAAAAGGACACCTTGGCTCCGGGGCAAAATACGGTCTAGCCTTCTGAAGCTGAAGTAACGAGCAATCTGAAAGCCGCAATCGAGAATTTATTCAAGGAGATATTCAAATAAGAAGCCATCGCAGAGCGCCCGTGAAACGCGGGCGCTCTGCTTTCTTAAGGCTGTTCGAGATTCCATGAAAAAGCTCCATCTATTATTTTTTTATTACTGCCGTGTCAGTTTGGTGGTTAGCTTTACGCTAGCCGTGCTCTTCGCGGGTTGCTGGACTTTTGGCTACTTTCGAGGCGTTATAGCAGTTGCCAAAAGTTCCTAACAAATAGCAGCGGTAATTTTGTTTTGATCGGTCCGGGCGATCAGCCAATTCAGGGCGTCATCCAGCCGCGCTATTAGGGCCGCGCGGTCCCGGGCTATAAAATCGCTGAACCATTC
>JBBRWV010000176.1:0-5272 GCA_038248985.1 Phycisphaerae bacterium | reverse complement strand
GGTAAGAAGGGCATGAGCCGGGGGGTAAGACGCTCATCAGGATCGGAGCGGAAAAGTGCGATTTTATTGGGGTTTTGAGTAAGAATTGTAAGGCGCTCAGCAGAAATTGACAGAGGCGCCACGGCGGGGGAAGAAGGGGTGGAAGGAGGGGGTTTTTCATTTTTATGATGGGATAGCTGGGGCATGAAGGGCTCCGAGAAAAAAATCTCACTGCTCATAAACCAGGAGCAAGGACCACTTTTGGGCGCACAGTGAGCGGGATGGCGGGGCGTAAGTGATGCTGTGAGCGATAATTGCGGGCGAAAAATTGCGCGCGGAGGGGTGGCGCGGGGGGATCTTGAGGTGACGTTGCTGGGGGAACCGGGGGGGGAAGGTGGTGGGGATGGCGCGGCCGGTGGCGGGGTTTTTGACGAAGGTGGTGTATTCGCCGGATGGGGCGTATTTGGCTGTGGTATCGTTAGGGGGAGCGGTGATTGTATTTAAGGTGGAAGAGTTGATGAAGGGAGTGAAGTGATGGGCGATTGCCGATTTTTGTTTTCCCCGAAAGACACGCAACGCATGAAATTGGGGTTGGGGGGATTTTGAGAAGTCGCACTTTGGCAAGCCGAATCGAATGCGATGTACCCTTACCGCTAAAAAACACCCAGTTTTCCCTTTCATCCGCCCCATTTTGTTATATAATTAAATCATGGAATTCAGATGGAACAACTGGAACACTGCGCACATCGCCGAACATGGCGTGACAGTTGAAGAGGCCGAATACATCGTGCGCAACGCGCAGCTCCCCTACCCCCGCGTTGCCGCCAACGACAAACGCCAAGTCGTCGGCCAGACGGACAGCGGGGAATTCCTGCAGGTGTTTTTTATTTATTCGCCCCCGGGCGTGATTTTATGTGATTCACGCCCGCCCGCTGAATGACCGGGAAAAACGCAGATACAGGAGGATACGAAGATGAAAAAGAACAAGCTCCAAAAACCTTACGATCAGATGAACACGGCGGAGTTGCGTGCAGCAACCAAGGAATTCGATAAGGAGATCACGCGATTCCCACCAGGCCGGGCGATGAACGCCAAGCAGGAGGCGGAATGGGAAGCGGCCAAAGCCCGAGGACGCCCGCGCGTGGGGGAAGGCGTCAAGGTCATCTCTCTGAGCGTGGAGCAGAAATTGCTGCGAAAAGCCGACGCACGTGCGAAAGCCGAAGGCATCAGCCGGGCGGAGCTGGTGGCGCGGGCGCTGGCGGCAGTGTTGTAGCGGATACGGAAGGCGTGGTACCTTTATTTGCGGGGGAAAGAGTCGAGCTTGCCGAGTCGCCCTTTCAGGGCTCGGGGGTCATGCGTCGTTATAACCATGGGCTTACGCCCATGGCTACTGGAAGGCGGTCCTTGGGGCCTACGGAGGTGGCGGGGGAGGACGCGAGATCAGATGCTTCCTCACGGGCGCGGTTTGGGGAGGGGGTCAGGCGAGGGCGAGGAGGATGAGGGTGGTGAGGAGGGCGAGGGCGAGGGCGGAGAAGAGGGAGAGGACGTAGATGCGGATGCGGCCGGCCTGGGGGGTGAGGATGGCGCGGCCGCCGAGGTGGGCGAAGTCAGCGGTGCCGTTGACGAGTCCGTCGACGAGGTGGATGTCGATGAGGTTGGCGAGGCGGGCGAGGGAGCGGGTGAGGAAGGCGGCGAGGTTGACGAGGCCATCGACGAGGTATTTATCGAGGAAGGCGAGGGTGGCGGAGAAGGCTTTGAAGAAGTTGACGAGGAGGCCGTCGTAGAGGGCGTCGAAGTACATTTTTTCGCGGAGCCAGAGGTGGAGGAGGTTGAGAAGGGGGAGGCGGCGGAGGCGTTCGGCGAGGCGGAAGCCGTGGAGGTAGAGGAGGATGGCGAGGGCGGGGCCAACGATGAAGGCCCAGAAGGTGGTTTTTTGAGCGAAGAGGAGGGCGTGTTCGACGGCTTCTTTGACGCGCAGGGGCTTGGGATCAGAGAGGGGGATGGCGAGGGGGTCGCCCGTGGTGGCGAAGACGGTGCCGTTGGTGATGAGGCTTTTGCTGAGGAGTTGTTCGACGTTGAAGATGTCATGGAACCAGAAGCCGAGGGAGAGGACGGCGAGGATGATGAGGGCGAAGGTCATGAGGGGGGATTCGTGGGCGTGTTCGTGGAGATCTTCGTCGCGGGATTTGCCGCCGAAGGTGAGCCACCAGCAGCGCCACATGTAGAAGGCGGTGAGGAAGCTGGCGATGACGGGGACCCAGAAGAGGAGCATGGCGTAGCCGCCGCCGTTGGTGCCGGCGGCGTTGGGGAGGGCCTGAGCGAAGAGGTAGACGGAGGCGAGGCCGAGTTCTTTGGAATAGAAGCCGGAGAAGTAGGGAGCGCCGCTGATGGCGAGGACGGCGACGAGTGAGGCGGCGGCGGTGATGGGGAGTTTTTTCCAGAGGCCGCCCATTTTGCGGAGTTCTTGCTGGTGATGGAGGGCGTGGATGACGGAGCCGGCGGCGAGGAAGAGGCAGGCTTTGAAGAAGGCGTGGGTGAGGAGGTGGTAGAGTCCGGCGACGTAACCGCCGGCGCCGAGGAAGAGCATCATGAAGCCGAGCTGAGAGATGGTGGAGTAGGCGAGGACTTTTTTGAGGTCGGTCTGGACGAGGGCGATGAGAGCGCCCATGAGGAGGGTGATGCAGCCGATGACGGCGATGAAGAGTCGGGCATCCATGGTGAGGATAGGGTAGATGCGGGCGACGAGGAAGACGCCGGCGGCGACCATGGTGGCGGCGTGGATGAGTGCGGAGACGGGGGTGGGTCCTTCCATGGCGTCGGGGAGCCAGACGTGGAGGGGGAACTGGGCGGATTTGGCCATGGCGCCGCCGAAGAGGCAGATGCCGGCCCAGGTGAGCCAGGAGAGGCCGAGGAAGGTTGAGCCGTAGTTGTGGGAGAGGTAGGAGCCGCGGTCGACGGCGGAGAGCTGGGCGTAGTTTTGGAGGAGGGAGGGGTTGAGGGTGGAGGCGGCTTCGTTGTGGAGGGCGTTGTCGACGGACTGGGCGAGGACGGAGATGGTGGTGCCGGAGGTGCCAGCCTGGTTTTCGACGAAGGTGAGGCCGAGGGGGCCGACGTGGAGGAGGAGGAGGCCGAGGCCGAGGAGGAAGGAGGCGTCGCCGACGCGGTTGACGACGACGGCTTTTTTGGAGGCGAGTGCGGGGCCTTTTTTCTCGAACCAGAAGCCGATGAGGAGGTAGGAGCAGATGCCGACGAGTTCCCAGAAGACGAAGAGTTGGAGGAGGGAGTTGGAGAGGACGAGGCCGAACATGGAGAAACAGAAGAGGCCGAGGTAGGCGAAGTAGCGGGAATAGCGAGGGTCATCGGCCATGTAGGCGAGAGAGAAGATGTGAACGAGGGAGGCGACGATGGCGATCATGACGAACATGGCGATGGTGAGGGAGTCGACGAGGACGCCGACGAGGAAGGACTGGCCGAAGGCGTTGATGAGGGATTTGGGGGCGGCGGAATTTTCGAGGAGGTTGGCGGGGAGGGGTATCCAGCGGGCGGAGAGGGCTTCGGCGTGATGAGGGTTGTTGAATTCGGATTTGGCGACCCAGGTGAGGACGGAGGAGAGAGCGAGGGTGAGGGAGGCGAGGATGGCGACGGTGGCGATCCAGGCGGCGATGCGGCCCATTTTTTTGCCGAAGAAGATGAGCGCGACGAAGGAGGCGAGGGGGAGAAGGGCGGCGAGGATGAGGGTTTGGGCGGGAGTCATTTTGTTTAAGTGGTTAATTGGTTCATTCGTTCATTGAGACCAGTGAGGGGTGCGGCTTGATAGGGGGCGGGGGCTGGTCAATTTACGGTTAACCGATTAGCCGTGGTCATCCTTTCAGGTTCGTGGCTTTTTCGACGTCGATGCTGGAGAAGTTGTTGTAGAAGTTGAGGAAGATGGCGAGTGCGACGGCGGCTTCGGCGGCGGCGATGACGATGACGAAGAGGGTGAAGATTTGGCCGTCGAGGGGTGCGGGGGCGCCGGTGGCGGGGTGGGCCGCGGCGCCGAAGGCGTTGAAGGCGACGAGGTTGAGGGCGCCGGCGTTGAGGATGAGTTCGACGCCCATGAGGATGCCGATGGCGTTGCGTTTGACGATCATGGTGATGATGCCGGCGGCGAGGAGGAGTACGGAGACGAGGAGATAGTGGGCGAGGGTGATGGTCATTCAGTGCCCCTTCCGGAGGCACCGGGTTTGCCTTGGAGGGTGGAATCGGGGAGGGGAGCGGGGTGGGTTTCGGCGGCGAATTCAATACCGTGGTGATCGCGGGTGTTGCGGAGGACGCTGGGGGATTTGCCGAGGGATTGGGCGACGGTGGGGAGTTTGCGGCTTTTGGCGAGGTAGGCGGCGCCGATCATGACGGCGAGGAGGATGACGCTGGCGAGTTCAAAGGGGACGAGGTAGGCGGCGGGATCGAGGAGGGCGATGCCGAGTTGTTCGATGGGGTAAGGCTGGGTGGAGGCGGCGATTTGTTGGGCGGCGATGGCGGAGGCGGAGCCGGCGGAATGCCAGCGAACGGAGAGCATGAGCCAGGCGAGGGGGACGGCGAGGAGGATGGCGACGGCGAGGGCCCAGATGACTTCGAGGCGTTTGGCGTCGTAGACGGAGTTGGCGGTTTTGGTGGTGAGCATGACGCCGAAGATCATGAGGATGAGGGTGCCGCCGACGTAGACGACGAGTTGGACAGCGGCGAGGAATTCGGCGTTGAGCATGAAGTAGAGGCCGGAGACGCCGGCGAGAGCGAAGAGGAGGGCAACGGCGGCGCGGACGATGTTGCGGGCGAGGGCGACGGAGAAGGCGGCGAGGACGGTGATGAGGGCGAAGGCGTAGAAGAGGATGGTGGGGATGGGGCCGAAACTGGGGGGGAGGGCCGCGGAGGCGGCGGTAGAGGCGGCGGAGGAGAGTTCAGCGAGGGCATGGAGCATAAGGGTCCTTGAGTGGCCGGGGGAGGCGCGGAAACGGTGGATGGCGCAAGGGGCGTTTATAGGGGGATGGGTAAAAGGTGTCAACGGGGTTGGATGTAACGGAATTTGAACAAAGACCTGACGGGCGATACATGCTATACTGCCCCTCCGAGTTTGCTTTCTCTTGCAGCCTTTTTTCCGGGTGTTTCCATGTTTGTCGATCGCGCTGATATTCAAGTTTATGCCGGTGATGGGGGCAAGGGCTGCGTTTCGATGCGCAAGGAGAAGTACGTACCGCTGGGCGGGCCGGACGGGGGCGATGGCGGGGACGGGGGTTCGGTGTATCTGGAGGCGGTGGCG
>JBBRWV010000175.1:0-5313 GCA_038248985.1 Phycisphaerae bacterium | reverse complement strand
GCGGCTCGTATCGTCCTTGAAACTTATTCGCCATCCTAAGGCCTCCTTGCCCGCGTCGTAATTAGTCCTTTCAATGCATCGAACCACAGGCCCCTCTGACATGATATTATTTGACATTTATTGATGCGCCGGCCCTTAGTCGGCAATCCACGCCGAACAGCCGCAGGCGGTGCTGGGCCGGCACTTCGTCGAACGGCAGCCTGCGACCTCGATTGAAGGTCCAGTCGTAGCCTTCCATGCGCCTCAACCTCCTTCTTGTTCAAATGTGGGCAGTTCCAGGAGCGATTCGTAATCGGCCAGGGTGCCCCCCGACAGGCAGCACTCGATGATCTTGCGCCCCGTTGGCAGTAGGTCGGGCACGAGGAACTGCCGCAACTCGCGATAGAAGAACTCCTCGAGCATCTCCGCGCCCCGGTCGTAAGCCGCAGGTCCGACCTCCAACTGCTGATCGACCTCGAAGAACCACGGCGGAATAGTGCTCCCCTCGATGATGAGTTTGCCCGGCGTGTAGCCCAGCAATGGGCAGCGCGAGGGCTTCATGTTCTGGCTGCTGAAGCGGGCCCCGCCACGACGGGCCAGGTACTCGCGCATAATCCACTGCGGCATGAAGCCCACCTCCCACACGCCGATGTGCTGGTTGGGGCAAAGGACGTAGCGGACCTTGGGCGTTTCGATGATTTGGTTGAGCAGTAGATTCGCCTGGTCAACTCGTCGGCCGGTGGCGAACGGCCAATAGGATCCGACCCCCTCGGACGACATGCCTTCGGTCTGTACGATGCTGGGGTTGTTGTGTCCGCGCGGGGCGACCAGCCGCCACAGCCAGGCCAGCGCTGGAGGCAGCAGGTGAAAGATTCCGATGATGCCGTAGCTCGGCAGTTGGTTCGTGCATGGGGGCGTGCGGATGCCGAAACTGCGTATATCAACGTCCACCGCCCCTTGGACCACATCCGGCACGATCTCACGAGGCACGATGACACGCGGGTTGGGGCAGGGCTTGCCCGGCGCATCCTGCACATGCTCCCAGATCAGCGCCGTTGCGCCCGGGTGGGCATCGATGCTCAAAAAAAGCAGGGGCTTGGGCGGGTGAATAGTCAGGCCCTCCAGGTGCGGGTCGATGCCGTATTTGGTGATATGGTTGACGCGCACGAACCAGGCCTGCTCGGCATCCATAAGCGTGAGCTTGCCGTAGCCCTTTTCGAGACTGGGGTGACACAAAGCCATGTCGTCAGTGATGGGGCGCAGCGCGCAGCCGCGTGGCAGAATCAGCGTACGGGTGTCTCCGCTGTTGAGGTTGCGCCCGATCAGCAGCGAGCCGTCGGACTGGCGTTGGATGTGTTCGAGCATTTCACTCTTGCCGCCTCCGCTGGCACCTTCGTGGGAGATCACGATTCGGTTGTCGTAAGGCGTGACCACCTGAACCGTGGAGCAGTGCATGGTGACCCACTTCTCGGACTCGCCGATGTTCAGCAGCACGCCATAGATGCCCTTCTTGGCGCTGGGGCCGGGATAGAGGTTATAGCTGAATAGTTCGTGCATGCCGTCCAGCCGGTTATGCACGACGACCTGCTTGCCGTCGAAGTGCGTGTGGCGGAAGGTCGGAGCGACGTAGATGATCGCCCGCGGCGCGAAGTCGGGCGGAAGTTCGTCAGGGCGCAGAATGCCCTGAAGCAGGGCCAGGCCCAGCGCGAAGAACCCGCAGTTGTCCGGGGCGATGACCAAGGCCTGGGTTCCCTTGCCCTCACGTCCGGCGTAGAACGGGAAGACCGCGAGCCGCTGGGTCTTGAGCCAATTTAGGGTCTCCTGCCGCACAGGGTCGAAGTCCGTCCCGAAGCGCTCTCGAAAGGTGGGCTTGTCGGTTGGCCGTTTGTCGCCGATGAGCATGCAGTCGGGGTCCCGGCGGCGCATGTAAGGTTCAGGGTAGTTGGCGGCGATGCCGTTCTTTACCCGGCAGACTTTGGCTTCCACAACGAGTCCTTTGCCCGGCACATCAAACGTCACCCCGTGCCAACCGTCAACCTCGTCGCGTACTGCCAATTTCACGAGTTCGTCCGTGGTTTCCGCGACCATGACCGACGGTGCTGCATCCAGCAGGTCGGCGGTCTCGGTCGGAACCGGAAATGAAAGATGACGACACATGCAAGTTGGGGAGGCTTTCTCGGTATTTCTCATGGAATCTTCCTTTCTTGAGAGCACGCGATGCTGAATGAGCCACTCAGGCCCAGGGCAAACGGCTGCGGAAAATCTCCGCCATCGCTGACCACTGTCTGACGGGCATGTTAACGGGCGATTTGGAGGACTGCTCCGCAGGAGTTGTACCAACTGCGCATTTTATGTGGTCATAAATTGACGCATCGAGTAAGATGTCGGCGTATGCCCAAGGTCATCCGCCACGCGCTGTATCAGAAAGTCTCACAACTGAAGGACTTGCATCAGTTCCGAGCCGACTTTGAATTGACCACGGGCCTGAAACTGGAGTTCGTGGATGACTTGGGCCAATCGCCTTCTAACGTGATCCCCCAATCCTCACTGTGCAACATGCTAGCAAAATGCGACGCGGGAAGGCGCATTTGCCAGCGGACAAATAGCCAACTGCTGGCGGCCGCGAAGGACCACCCGGCCTGTGTGACCTGTGATGCGGGCCTTCATGAGGTGGCGGTTCCCGTGCGCATCAGTGGAATCGTCGTTGGCTATTTGAAGTTTGTCGGTGTCGCCTCACAGAACTACTGCGATCCGGACCTTCACCGGATCGAACACCGTCTCCGCAAAGCCGATGTACCCCTCAGTATGCTGGATATGAAGAAGAGTTTTTCCGAAACACGAATCGTAGCCCCGGCGCTGCTGCAAGCATATTTGCGTATCCTGGGCATTGCAGCGCAACAACTGGCTCTGCGAATGACTGCCCATCTGGCCCACCCGTCCACCTCGTTGCCCCAGATTGTTGAACGAGCGTGCCGAGCCATCCGACGCCGCGCGCTGACTGAAGACCTCCACCTTGAGGAGGTTGCCCGCGAGTGCGGCGTCAGCGCCAGTCATCTCTCACGCATCTTCCACCACGCGGCAGGGCTGACATTCAGAGAGTATGTCGCCCGCTGGCGCGTCGAGCACGCGCAGCGTCTACTCATCGCAAGCGACCAATCTATCACCGGGATCGCCTACCAGTCCGGCTTTCAGTCGCTGTCGCAGTTCAACCGCGTGTTCCGGGCCGTGTATGGCAAGTCGCCACGTCAGATGCGAGCCGAGCGTCGCGTTCAGGAGCGGACTGCCTCAACTACCGGCCGAGAATAGAGCAATTCTTCGCAGTTCGGCGCATGGGGGCAACATTTGAGGAATACTTTTTCTCCATGGCTGAATTAACCGCCCGTTGAGCACGTCTCGCAGATACTGCGTTGTTCCAATGGGCCTCCCGAAAATATTACCCGATAGTCTACTATCATGAATGTAAAAATCGTATCCACACCACTCTCCTCCGCTCCCGCCAAACCGTTTCCTCCCGAGCCCTCCGAAAGGCAACTCACTCCCCCGTTTACCCCCCCTCCACCCCCCGCTTTCCTCCTCCTTTTAGCCTCAAGATACCCCTCTACCCCCCCTCTACCCCCTCTCTTGACCCCCCTTACCCCCTCATCCGCGCGGGGAAGTCAGCCCTCTGGCCATGCCCCACCCCAGCGTCACCCCGCCCACACCCAGGCTCAGCACCCCCATTCCTACCAGCAGCAAAAGGTCCACCGCCGACCCCCATGCCTCTTGGGAACCGACCAGCCGGAAGATCAAACAAATGCACGTAAAAAACGCCCCCACGCCCATCAGCAACGCCGCGCAAACCAAAGCCAGTCCACAACTTACAAACAGTCGCCCGCGATTCACAAACACCAGCACCAACGCCGCCACCAGCGTCAAAACCAGCGGCCAGCGCGTAAAAGGCCCAATAAATGTGAAAGAATGCGTCAGAGCCAGTGCCGCCAGGAGTGCCAGCGCCAAGTAAAACAGAACTGCCAGATACTTCATGCAACACCTGTCGGCCAAAAGAGTTGCAGCAACACGACATCGTTCATTTGCATATGGAATAAGCGTTCCAACGCGCCCCAAACCGCACGACGAATCCGCAATCGCCCCACTTTTTTCGTCCCCGCCGATCCCATAAATTGTGCCTAACCGCAACTGTGACAATCAGTTACGATGAAGTCCCAAATTTCGAAAATGTGTCGCCATCACCTTGCGGATCACCTCATTCGAAACCCCTATGGACTCACGCATCAATTCCAAGCTCTTCTTCTTCTCCAAGCTCTGGGTAGATCGATAGTTAGGGCACAGTGCCAGCAACTCCAGCACCTCCACCGGATCGCGTCCCACCAAATCCGCATCCAGCGCCGCGCATTGTGTAACCCCTCCACACACCGCCACCTGTAAACCCGGTCGATGCCGTACTTTATGAAGATGATCCAAAAGCTCCTGCAGCGCCAGTGCGCTCTCAACAAAATGCCCATGGATCGCCAACACCTCCGGCTTCAAAAGTCCAATCGAATGAGCCACCTCCTCCATCGACAGCCCGGCCCCCGCAAAATGCACTCGCCACCCCAGCCCCTCCCCCAGTGCCGCCACAATATGTGCTCCAAGCCCATCGAACTCGCAAGGTGCGGTAATAACTAGCATAACGCGACCCTGAATGACTTTATTCGTAATCGAGTGAATACGCGGAACAAGAAATTGGAGAATCTGGACCAGCGTTCGTATCGCAGAATTGAAAGTCCGAACCGTGATGCTGCCATCGCGGCGCAGATTCTGGATGCACTCCATAGTCGGCCAGAGTATTTCCAGCACGCACTCCTCAGACGAAACGCCCAGGTTCACCGCTTCGGCGACAATCCCCCCGCAATCGCCACCCTCTCCTTGAAGCGTATGATATACAAATCGCTCCAGGAAATGATGGGCCTGAGAAATCTGGCTAAAAACCGACGTTGATGTGTGTTTATGCATCGGGCAACCGCTCCATCGGTACGACATCCTGAGAGGCTCAAGACCGGCAATCCTTTGCCGGTCCCGCAGGAAAGCCTCATGCGGCATCACGCAGGTCCATTGCAGGTGCCGCCACTGCATGTATATCTGGATGGCTTGAACTGGAGGTAAGCGAAATATATCGAGGAGTGATGCCCTCTTTTGGTGCGCACGCAGTTATTGCATCGCCGCAATAACTGCTACTTATTAAGACGCGCGTACCTCCGACTCGCCGTCCACCCACCTTGCAGTTTGCGGCAAATAAAAGAGTAGCACCATGCAAATTACCAATGTCCAGCGGCATTTGTGCATTTCTGGACTAAG
>JBBRWV010000174.1:0-5366 GCA_038248985.1 Phycisphaerae bacterium | reverse complement strand
CTGAGGACTGAGGACTGAGACGACGAGGGGGGGGAAGACGCCGAGGGGGACGAGGCGGGGGGGGAGGCGGCGGTGTCGATGGAGGCGATGAGGTCGCCGACTTTGACGGTGGCGCCCTGGGGGACGGAGGTTTGGAAGACGCCTTTGACGCCGGCGGGGAGTTCGACGGTGGCTTTGTCGGTTTCGAGTTCGGCGATGACATCGTTGGGGGTGACGAAGTCGCCGTCGGATTTGGACCAGCGGGCGATGGTGGCTTCGGCGACGGATTCACCGAGGGTGGGGACTTTGATTTCGACGATAGCGGACATGCGATATTCCTTTGGATTGCGGAGTGGGGGTTACGTTTTTACGGGGGACTTGACGGTATCCACCTGGGTTTCAACGCCGCGGGAGTGGGAGGCATCGAGGGGTTTGCCTTCGCGGATTTCGCGGGTGGTGGTCATGTTGGGACCGAGGGCGCGGGCGATGATGTCTTTTTGTTCATTGACATGTTGTTCGTGGGAGCCGGCGGCGGGGCTGGCGGAGGGTTTGCGTCCGACGTAGTAGAGTTTTTTCATGCCGACCCAGTGGTAGTGGAGTTTGGCGCCGATGAAGGGGTAGACGCCGTTGTTGCGGGGTTCTTCCTGGACCCAGACGATTTCGACATCGCGGGGGTAGGTTTTGGAGAGGGCGGCGAGGCGATCGGCGTTGAAGGGGTAGATTTGTTCGAGGCGGAGGATGGCGATGTCTTTGAGGCCTTTTTTCTGGCGTTCGTCGAGGAGTTCGTAGTAGATTTTGCCGGAGCAGATGAGGACGCGACGGACCTTGGAGCGATCGAGGTCGGCGGTTTCATCGATGATGTCCTGGAAGCCTTCGGCGGTGGTGAACTCATCGAGGGTGCTGACGCAGAGGGGGTTTCGGAGCATGGACTTGGGGCTCATAATGATGAGGGGGCGGCGGAACTGGCGATGCATCTGACGGCGGAGGAGGTGGAAGATCTGGGCGGGGGTGCTGGGGTAGCAGACCTGGAGGTTGTCTTGGGCGCAGAGCTGGAGGAAGCGTTCGAGGCGGGCGTGGGAGTGTTCGGGGCCCTGGCCTTCGTAGCCGTGGGGGAGTTGCATGACGAGGCCGGAGTATTTGCCCCACTTGGATTCGGAGGAGGCGATGAACTGATCGATGATGGGTTGGCACATGTTGACGAAGTCGCCGAACTGGGCTTCCCAGATGACGAGGGCCTGGGGATCGGCGGAGGAGAAGCCGTACTCGAAGCCGACGACGGCGAATTCGGAGAGCATGGAGTTGATGATGACGAAGCGGGATTTTTCTTTGGCGAACTCGGCGAGGGGGACGTAGGGTCGTCCGGAGCGGTTATCGAACCAGACGGCGTTGCGGTGGGAGAAGGTGCCGCGGGAGACATCCTGGCCGGTGAGGCGGATCCAGATGCCTTCGTTGAGGAGGGTGCCGAAGGCGAGCATTTCGCCAGTGCCCCAGTCGATGCCTTTTTCGTCTTCGACGGACTTGAGACGGGCGGTCATCATTTTGTCGACGTTTTTGTGGATGTTGAAACCTTCGGGGACGCTGGTGAGGAAGGCGGCGATTTCTTGGAGGGTTTTCTTGTCGACGCCGGTGCGGGCGCCCCAGTCGGTGCCTTTGGGGATTTTGACGAAGTTGGCCCATGGGCCGCTGATGGGGGGCGGGGTGCTGCTGGGCTTGAAGTTTTGGGCGTATTCGAGGGCTTGTTCGAGGAGGTTTTGCTGGGCGAGGGCGAGGGAGTCGAGTTGCTGCTGGGTGATTTCGCCGAGGTCGAGGAGTTTTTTGGCGTAGAGCTGGCGGACGGTGGGATGGGCGGCGATTTCGCGGGCCATGACGGGTTGGGTGACGGAGGCGTCATCGGTTTCATTGTGTCCGCGGCGGCGGTAGCAGACGAGGTCGAGGAAGACGTCGCTGTTAAATTTTTGGCGGAAGTTCATGGCGATGCGGGCGGCGTGGACGACGGCTTCGGGATCGTCGCCATTGACGTGGAAGACGGGAGATTGGACGGCTTTGGCGGCGTCGGTGGGGTAGCGGAAGAAGCGGCCGTCGGAGGGGTTGGTGGTGAAGCCGATCTGGTTGTTGATGATGATGTGGACGGTGCCGCCGGTGCGGTAGGCTTCGAGTTCAGAGAGATAGAGGGTTTCGGAGACGATGCCCTGGCCAGCGAAGGCGGCGTCGCCGTGGAGGAGGACGGGGATGGTGCGGGAGCGATCGAGGTCGCCCTTGCGGTTTTGTTTGGCGCGGCAGGAGCCTTCGACGAGGGGGTTGATGAGTTCGAGGTGGCTGGGGTTGTGAGCGAGGGAGAGGTGGACTTTTTTGCCATCTTTGGTGGTGAGGTCGTAGGCGTAGCCGAGGTGGTATTTGACGTCGCCATCGCCGGAGGATTTGACGGTAGGGCGGCCGAGGACTTCGGACATGAGGACTTCGTAGGGTTTGTGAAGGGTGTGGGCGAGGACGTTGAGGCGGCCGCGGTGGGCCATGCCGATGAGCATTTCATCCATACCGGTGGAGACGCCGGTGTCGATGAGTTCATCGAGGAGGGAGATGAGGGCGTCGCCACCTTCATTGGAGAAGCGTTTGATGGTGGGGAAGCGGCGTTGGAGGAAGTGTTCAAATTCTTCAGCGGCGATGAGGCGGGCCATGATGGCTTGGCGTTGCGGGCGGGTGAGGGTGGGTTTGTTGAGGGAGGGTTCCATTTGTTCGATGAGCCAGGCGCGTTGTTCGGAGTCGCGGATGTCCATGTATTCGATGGCGAAGGTGGAGCTGTAGGTTTCGCGGAGTTGGCGGACGAGTTCGCGGACGGTGGTGCGGATGCCGCCGCGGAAGTTGGGGACGTTGAGTACGCGTTCGAGGTCATCGGCTTCGATGTTGAACTCGGAGAGTTCGAGGAGGGGGTGATGGGCGAGGTTATGGCCGAGGGGGTCGAGGTTGGCGGTGAGGTGTCCCATTTCGCGGTAGGAGTGGACGAGGTCAGCGATTTGGAGGAAGCGGCCGGGGCCTTTTTGGTATTCGGAGGTTTCGACGGGGGGGGTGAGTGCGGGGGGTGGAGAGGTCTGAGGGCTGAGGAGGGAGGACGGAGACGGGGAGGGTGTCGGGGAGGGTGACGGGGATTTGGCGGCGAGGTCGAAGCCAGCGAAGAAGTAGGCCCATTGGGGGTCGAGGGATTTGGGGTCACGTTTGTAGGATTCGTACATTTGTTCGATGATTTCGACATTTCCCGCATTGACAGCGTCAAGGGGGAGGGCGGCGGCGGTGCCGTTGGAGGGGAGGGGTTTGGTGTCCACGATCTGGCTCTCCAGGGGGGTAAGGGGAGTTTGGGCCGGGGGTATATAGTGTACGCGTGGGGAAGGGGTGGTGCCAAGATTTTTGTGGGAGGGGGAGGGGTCAGGGGCGAGGGGTCAGAGGGGGAAGCAAGAAGCAAGAAGATGGAGCGGATGGGGGCTTTCTTTATGGGACGTTAATTGTCGTATTGGCGAGTTTTTGGGTGGCAGAGGGGTTTTTCGTGTTGGGATAGGATTTAATCTGATCGGTTCGAGGACGGGAAGGGCTTGAGGGAAGACGAGGGGGAACTTGCAAGGTTCAAGGTTTGGTGTCCCGTCCTGTATATAGGTTGTCTCCATTGGGTGGACAGGAGGAAGGAGCGACGGAGGGTTGTGAGGTTGGCTATTGAAGTTTCGGGTGGAGGTGGGGAGTTTGAGTAATGGAGGTTGATTGCTCCGCGGCGGCGGTAGCCGAGGGGCTTTGTGCGGGTGGGGGGGCGCGGTATTCTGTTCACGCATTGGAGGGCGGGGTGTCTAGGGCGGTTGGGCTATTTTGGAGGATTCACCATGGGATTGACGAAACGGAAGAGGTGGGTGGTGTTGGCGGGGTGTTTATATTTCATGGGGAGTGGTGTGTTGTTGGGGCAGACGCGGCCGGGGGGGACGGGGGCGGCGGGTGTGCCGACGATGGGGGAGTTGAATGCGTTGGTGGAGAAGGGGGAGTATCGGGAGGCGTTGAAGGGTTTGTTCAGGGCGACGGAGTTGAAGGGGGAGGCGGCGATGGGGTATGACCGTTACGAGTTGCTGATGCTGCGCGGGGAGTGTCAGTTGCAGTTGAAGGAGCAGCCGTCGGCGCGGGAGACGTTTGCGGCAGCGAAGAAGGAGGCGGATGCGGGGGAGAAGGTGGAGCGGTCGGCAAAGGCGGGTGCGATGGAGTTGTTGATCAGTCGATCGACGGCGTTTACGTACAAGGCGAATACGGGGGAGGAGAAGGATAAGGAGGTGGTGAGCATATTGGATCGGACGAAGCGGGGGCGGGCGATGCAATTGTTGCTGGCGGATGAGATGGCGGGGGTGAAGGCGAGGTACGAGGCGGCGCTAAAGGCGAAGTCATTGCTGCGGGTGATGGAGTTTGCGAAGGTGGCGTCGGGGGTGAGGTCATTGGAGTTGGTGGCGGCGGGGAATAATACGAAGACGACGACGATGTTTGCGGATTTAGCGAAACATGCGGCGGAGCTGATGGATGCGGAGGGGACGGCGATGCTGGCGCGGGCGGGGGCGATCAAGCGGAGGGCGGAGGTGCTGGTGACGGAGCAGGTGGACGTGGTGGATCCGGCGGGGAAGCGGCTGCCGACGACGCGGATACGGCGGGTGGGGTTGACGGGCGCGGACAAGTTGGCGATCAAGCAGATGGCGGAGACGAGTGGGAAGTTTGCGCCGGCGGCGAAGGAGTTGGGGTCGGCGTTGGGGACGGCGACGGGGACGTTTGAGAGTGCGGTGAAGAAGGCGGGGGAGGTGTTGGTGGAGTGCGAGGTGCTGATGTTGACGGATTATGGGGTGCAGGTGAAGTGAAGGGGGTGTGGTTCAGGCGGGCAAGGGGGCGGGATCGAAGCGGCAGATGGAGTCGAAGAGTTTGCCGTGGTGGCGGGTGGCGACGAGTTCGTCTTTGATCATGGCGAGTTTGAGGGTGTCGATTTTGAAGTGTGCTTCGTAGTTGCTTTCGAGAGCGCGGCCCATGCCTTCGAGGATGAAGAGGTCGGTGGATTGTGCGGCGGCGTTGAGTTGGGGGGAGATGCGTCGGAGGTCAATGAGGGGGGCGTCTCCGCCGGAGTTGAGGGGGGCGATTTTGCCGGATTTGACGAGGGAGTCGAGGAGGGGGTCGAGGGCTTGGAGTCGGGGGAGGATGGCAGAGAGTTCGGCGAAGGTCATGTCATTGAGGGCGGGGAGGTGATTGGCGGCGATGAGGACGGTGGTGCCGCGTTGGGCGAGGAAGCGGCAGAAGGGGAGTACGCCGAGGAGGCAGTCTGAGCCGGCGTTGTCGCAGAGGAAGATGGCTTGTTGGTGGGGGGCGGTGAGGATGCGTTGGGCGAGGGG
>JBBRWV010000173.1:0-5491 GCA_038248985.1 Phycisphaerae bacterium | reverse complement strand
GCAAAACGCCGCCCATCCTTCTCCGACAACGTCCGCCAAAACACCCGCAACTGCTCTTCCACACGCGGCTCGTATCGTCCTTGAAACTTATTCGCCATCCTAAGGCCTCCTTGCCCGCGTCGTAATTAGTCCTTTCAATGACAGGCCCCTCTGACATGATATTATTTGACATTTATTGATGCGCCGGCCCTTAGCCGACCACATGCTCATCTTGCACACATTTTGTGCCCATAAAAAATATGGGGGGGAGTGCCCATCTTCGGATGCAGGTTTTTCTCTGGCACAATCGGAATAAAAACTATGAAAACGACCATGGAAAAGCCTGAAGATTTATCTCCGCGCGCAGAAAAAGCATGGGACCGATTCCATCGCATTTTGCCTCACCTTACCGATGCAGATGCCGATGCGCCCGCAATGCAACTTCTAGCGGAGAAGTGGGCAGAATGGGCAGAGGCCCACGCGCAAGTAGTCCAGATGGGGATGGTCATTACCCAGCCTAATGGATGGCATGGTCCGAATCCTTATCTGTCGATCCGGACGAAGGCAGGCACATCTCTGTACCGAATGCTCCGTGATTTTGGAATCACACCAGCCACACCAGCCAAAACAAAAGACACATCAGAAACCGACGATGAGCTCGAATTCTGACACCGGCGGCGGTGGTGTGTCCAGAGGCAGGAAGGCAGAGGCCCATTCCCAGCCAGCCAGCCAGCCGCTGACCCAAAAAAAGAAAAGCGAACCATACCACCATACCACCAGAGGCAGGCAGGCAGAGGCACAGCAAGCCGCTGATCAGGAGCCAACTGGACTCCAGATCGTCGGTGCCTATCCAATTTTCGTGGTGGCATCTATCCAATTGACACTTGATTTAACCCACATGTCCACGTTACGATTCGCCCATCGGAAGCGTTAAAAGTGAATAGCGACGGGCTTTCTATTATGGGTAATGTACGGGACTCGAACCCGCGACCCTCGGGACCACAACCCGATGCTCTACCAACTGAGCTAACACTACCATGTTTTCCACCCCGGGTCGCCCCGCAGCAGAGACCCTAAAGAATACTCCCCCCACGCCCGCAATGTCAAATCACCCCGCCCCCCGCTTCCCCCTCCATTTCACCCCCGACGCCACGCCCGCGGGCTTTGACCCGTATAACGCTTAAACCGCATTGTGAAATAAAATGGATTCGCAAAACCCACCAAATGCGCCACCTCCTTGATCGAGTGCGGCGTCAACGCCAGCAACTGCTTCGCACGGTCCAGACGCTGAACCTCCAAAAACTGCTGCGGCGTCGTCCCCGTCTGCGCACGAAAAAGATGCGCCAAACGTGACGCCGAAAGATGCACCTGACCCGCCAGGTTGCGGCACAAATACTCCATCGCCGCTTGAACCCGCGGATCCAACGACGATTGCCCCGCCAGCGGATTGGCCGCGTCGCACAACAAAATCGCCCGCTCCAATGCACACATCGCCAACGCCGTGCGACTCCGCGCCGCACCCGTCGCCGCCGCATGCATTGTCCGCAACTCCCGCTTGACCGCCCCGCGCGTCCCCGTGTCCAGCCGCACCCGCATCAGCCCCGGCGACACCTCCGGCCACCCCAGCCACTCAATCCAGTGCGGCCGCGGTTGAAAGTGCGCCCACAGTAACTCCCACTTCCGCAGCGTTTTCTCCACACCGTAATCGTGTAGGGTTTTAGGACGCAGGATCACCACGTCTCCCGCTGACGCCAAAATCTCGCCCCCCGCATGGCCAAACCTCCCCATCCCCCCCACCGTATAAATAATTAGCCAATCCCCCGTGCCATTCTCCCGCCATATGCTATACCCGCGCCGCTCGTGAAAATGCCCCGTCACCAGGTCAATAACGGTGCGGTGAGGAGTATTGAAACGCGGAATCATGCAGCAGCATATTATAGGTTTTCAGCAATGCTCGCAATTCCCTATTGCCCCTCAATCTGCTTCAATATTACCAGCCAAACTCCTTCCCCTACCTACTTACCTGGAGCCGCCGATGGTCACTTCCACCGTCACCCTCAATCTGCGCACCCTCTCCCCCGAGCAAGTCGCGCACTTCCAGGCCCAGGGCTATCACATCGCCCGCCAACTCCTCACGCCCGATGAAGTTCGCGAAATCCGCGAAACCTTCATGCAGCAAAACTCCCACGGCCCCGTCGCAGGTCTCTCCGAAACCCAGCGCGGAACCGCTGGCTACGCCTCCTCCGATCCCCTCGCCTACTACCCCCGCATGATGAACCCCCATCGCCGCACCGACCTCCCCGTCGGACCCCTCTCCCACAAATACCTGCTCGACGAACGCATCGCCAATATCCTCCGCGATCTCCTCGGCGAAGAACCCATCGCCGCCCAAACCATGTTCTACTTCAAGCCCCCCGGCGCCCGCGGGCAAGACTTCCACCAGGACAATTTCTACCTCCGCGTCTCCCCCGGCACCTGCCTCGCCGCCTGGGTCGCCATCGATGATTGCGATGAAGAGAACGGCACCATGACCGTCGTCCCCGAGTCCGCCCGCATGGATATCGTCTGCCCCGAGCCCTCCGACAACACTAAATATTTCACCTCCGAACATGTCGAAATTCCCGCCCACATGCGCCAGGTAACCATGCTTCTGAAAGCTGGCGACGTCCTTTTTTTCAATGGGTCCATCATCCACGGCTCCTGCCCCAACACCTCCGCCACTCGCTTCCGCCGCAGTCTCATCTGCCACTACGTCCCCCAAAGCTGCATCGAAGTCGCCCACGGGTATCGCCCCCTGATCCGCTTTGATGGCACCCTGATCGAAAAAGAAACCGCCACCGGCGGCGGTCCCTGCGGCACGTTCAATGTCGAACCGAAGGGACCGCACTAAAAAACCGGCACACCTCGCGCGTTCCCCGCCCCGTCCCGGCACCACTCATTTCGCCGGCAACGTCGCGGCGATGCCGGACTTGGCCACCCCGATTACGCCCACGCCGATACGCCCGCCCGCATCACCCGTCGGCTGCGTCTTCAAATCATCCGGCTTGGCATGCACAACCACGCCGCGCCCTATGATCGGATTCATGTGCCCGGCAATTGAAATTCCCTTGACCACCAGATCGACTTTCCCCACTCCCGCCCCATCCGCCTTCAAGTTGCCCAGATCCCCCGCATGGCGCGGCTGCACGCGCACATCGGCATGAGGATGCCCTTCGGGATTGTAGTGTCCGCCCGCACTTTTGCCGTCCGCCGAAGAAACATCCCCGAACTCATGAATATGAAACCCATGCTCGGAGTTGGGTGCGAGACCGCCCACTTCGCCCAAAAGATGAATACCGCCCGGTACACTCACAAAATGAATCTTCCCACTCACCGCGCTTCCCGTCGTCGGCACAATCACCGCAATCGCCTCATCTACCTTGACCATGTGGCCTCCCCCCGGATGTCCGTGATGGTTCATGTATTCTGCACACCCGCCCAGCCCAAGCGTCAGGGTGAGCGCCAATGCCGCAAAAGTGATTTCACCATATCGCATGTTTTTCTCCTCAAGAACCAGATCCTGCGAAACTCATGAATTCTAGGCCTCATTTATCCTTCATATCAAACATACGGGAAAAAACTCGACAAAGTTTCCCCTCCCTATCCTGACAACACGACATTCAACGACGGCATCGCCGTGGCCACCTCCGGCTGGTCCTACATGGGCGGCTCCATTACCCCCGGCAACGGCAATTTCTGCGCCGGCTTCATGACTGACCCGCCCAATACCGTCGTCATGTCAGATATTTCCACCTTCAATAACACCATCAATGACCCCGCCTACCTCA
Organism: Phycisphaerae bacterium; assembly: GCA_038248985.1. Lineage (GTDB taxonomy): Bacteria > Planctomycetota > Phycisphaerae > WQYP01 > WQYP01 > JBBRWV01. Next base: position 1,685 of record JBBRWV010000173.1, on the reverse strand, counting down.
CGCTCCACTTCGATCGAGCCAATGAATTCGAAAGCCTCGAAGTCAATCACACCTCCGGCATGAACACCTTCTACAACGATGGCCGCGTGAGTTTCATGACTTTCAACAAAGGCCTGATCGACCCCCAGAGCATCTACTTCACCAGTTGGTCCACCAACAACTTCTTCGTCGGCCAGGCGGTCGGCCCGCGCTAAATTCCTCCAAAGAAAATACGCCGCCACTCTCCCAGTTCCCCACCCCCCTCCCTCCGCTTACAATCCCACCTTTGCCTCACCCCTCGGAGCCTCCCTTGTCCGCCCTCTCCCTCGCCATCCTCCCCACGCCCACCCTCTCCAACTCCCGCTCCCTCCTCCCCTGGTACCTCATCGAATTCCTCAACTCCTACGCCGCCACCCTCCTCTGTGCCGGCTGCTATGACTACGCCGACGAAGTTCTCCACGTCCCCCCCTCAACCCGCCTCTGGCTCTCCGCCGCCTGGGGCTTCGCCTACATCTTTATCGCCCTCTCCGCCGGACGCCTCTCCGAAAAACTCGGCCCCCGTCGCCTCGTCGGAATGATGGTCGCCGCGTCCATCCTCACCGCCCTCCTCGGCCTCTTCGCCATCCAAACCCCCTCCATCTGGATACTCCTGGCCATCATGCTCCCCTTCAATATCTCCTCCTCCATGATCTGGCCCGCCCTCGAATCCGCCATCACCCGCACCGCCGCACCCATGCCCCTCTCCACCCGCATGGCCCTCTACAACCTCTCCTGGGGCTCCGCCGGTTTCGCCGCCTTCTTCACCCGTGGCCCGCTCGAAAAATCCCACTGGGCCCTCATTTTCATCGCCCCAGCTCTCGCCAGCTTACTCTCCTTCCTCATCTTCACCCTCTTCGCCCCACCCGCCAAAAACATCCATGCCGACAACGTCCCCGTCGAATCCGCCCATGAACAAGACGTCTCCCTCCCCGCCCTCCGTCAACGCGCCAAAACCCTCCTCCTCATGGCCTGGATCGGCAACACCCTCGCCTACGTCGCCGTCAACGTCCTCATCCCCGTCCAGCTCCGCCTCGCCAATGAGTCCGGCATCACCAACCTCGCCTTCATCGCCTTCATCACTTCCATCTGGTCCTTCACCCGCTTCGCCGGCTTCGCCCTCACCTGGAAATGGACCGGCTGGCACTACAAAATCCGCTGGCTCCTCGGTGCCCAAATCGCCCTGGCCCTCAGCTTCTGCCTCCTCCTCACCCACTATCACCTCGCCACCCTCGTCCTCATGCAAATCCTCTTCGGTCTCTCCACCGCCCTCGTCTACTCCTGCTCCCTCTACTACGCCATGCACGTCTCCGACGGCCACGGCGGACACGCCGGCATCCACGAAGCCCTCATCGGCCTCGGCATCGCCGTCGGCCCTGCCGTCGGTGCCCTCGCCGGCGGCAATGACTTCTCCACCGCCGCACTCCAACGCATCGGCCTCGGCGTCACTTCCATCATGATCCTCGGCATCCTCGCCCAATCCGCTATCGCCCTCAAAAAACCAACATCCCTCCCACACCCCAGCGTCCCCCTCCCTGTCATGCGCAGATAGTAATGTCCTGTTTCCGGCAGATAAAACTGTCCGCTTTTGAGTGAAGCGAACAGGAGTCAAGATGCTGCGGGATCGGGGGAGTAGGATTCTTCCGTTTCGTGATCGTGGGAAGATGCTG
>JBBRWV010000172.1:0-5537 GCA_038248985.1 Phycisphaerae bacterium | reverse complement strand
GGGGGGTAACGGGGGGTGAGGGAGGTGGGCGAGCTCAGGTGACTTCCATGAGTTCGGGGTCGTCGGAGGGGAGGAGGAGGGGGGTTTCGGGGGCGGGGGTTGGCGCGCGTTTTATTTTGCGGTTGGGGCCGAGGGCGAGGACTTGGTCGTCGCCGAAGAGGAGGCGGAGGGCTTGGACGCCGCCGTTTTGGATGTTGAGGCCGGCACCGAGTTGGAGTTGGACGCGGACGGGGGGATGGAGGGCGAGGTCGGCGAGTTCAAGCTTGACGGCGGTGGAGCCTTTGTGCTCGGCGATGATTTTTTGGAGCTGGGTGAGGGTGGCGTCGTCGAGCTTGATGGAGTTGGTTTGGATGAGGATTTCGCGGGTCTTTTTCTTCTGAACGGAGTCGAGGGTGTAGACTTCGCGGGCTTTGAAGCTGGGGTCTTCGCGGGTTTTGTCGACGACGCCTTCGAAGAAGAGGATGGAGTCGGGCTTGAGGAGATCGAGGAAGCGGGTGTACTCATTGGAGTAGAGGACGACTTCGAGGGAGCCGACGAGATCTTCGACGGTGAGGATGGCCCAGCGCGAGCCGGCGTTGGGGCCGGACTTGGTGGTCATGAGGCGGATTTTCGAGACGAGGCCGCCCATGAGGCCCTGGGATTTGTCTTGGGCAGTGCGGATGGAGAGGGTGTCGAGGGTGATGTAGGAGGTGAAGAGTGCCTCGATGTCGCGGAGGGGATGGTTTGTTACATAGAAGCCGAGGACGGATTTTTCGAGGGCCATTCTTTCAGATTTGGGCCATTCGGGAATAGCAGGTACTTTGGGTTCGGTGGCGAGGGCGGCGGGGGAAGAGGAGGAGGGTGCGCCGAAGAGTGATTCCTGGCCGTCGCGCTTGGCTTCCTGGGTGGCTTGGGCCATGCGGACGGCGTTTTCGACGGCGGCGCAGGCGGCAGCGCGGACCTTGTGGAGGCTGTCGAAGGCACCGCACTTGATGAGGGATTCGAGGACGGATTTGTTAGTTACGCGGAGATCGACGCGGTCGCAGAGGTCGAAGATGGAGACGAAGGGGGTGAGGGGGGCAGCGGCTTTGGGGTGGCGGGCATCCATGATGGAGTGGACGGCTTTTTCACCGACGCCTTTGATGGCGGCGAGACCGAAGCGGATGTTTTCGCCGACGACGTTGAAGTCGGCATCGGATTCGTTGATATCGGGGGGGAGGATTTCGATGCCGATTTTGCCGGAGGGGAGGACGAGGTGTTTGCATTCTTCGATGTATTCGACGGTTTTGGCCTGATCGATCATTTCAAAGGTGAGGAGTGCGGCCATGTATTGGGCGGGGAAGTAGGTTTTGAGCCAGGCGGTCTGGTAGGCGACGAAGGCGTAGCGGGTGGAGTGGGACTTGTTGAAGCCGTAGCCGGCGAATTTTTCGATGTAGGCAAAGAGTTCCTGGGCTTGTTCCTTGGTGATGCCGTTGGTTTGGGCGCCTTCGATGAAGGCGGATTTTTCTTTATTGATGATGTCGGCATTTTTTTTGCTGATGGCCTTGATGATGTCATACGCGCGGCGGAGAGGGATGCCGCCGACGCGGTTGAAGATGCGCATGACCTGTTCTTGATAGACCATGACGCCGTAGGTTTCGGCAAGGATTTCATCGACGATGGGGTGGACGGAGGGGACTTTTTGGCGGCCATGTTTGCGGGCGCAGTAGTCGGGGATGAGGTCCATGGGGCCGGGGCGGTAGAGGGCGTTGGCGGCGATGAGATCTTCGAGGCGGTCGGGCTTCATTTTCATGAGGAGGTCTTTCATGCCTCCGGATTCAAACTGGAAGACGCCTTTGGTGGTGCCTTTCTGGAAGACGGTCTGGTAGACGTGTTGATCGGCGATGTCGATGCGTTCGATATCGATGCGGAGAGGGCGATCGGGGAGGAACGGGGGGTTGATGGTTTTGGGGATTTTGAGGGTGCCGGCGGTGAGGGATTTTTGGATGAGGTCCAAGGCGCGTTCGAGGATGGTGAGGGTGCGTAGGCCGAGGAAGTCCATTTTGAGGAGGCCGATTTTTTCGCAGGTGGGTCCATCCCACTGGGTCATGATGTCATCGCCGTTTTTGTAGAGAGGTACGATGGTGTCGAGGGGTTGATCGCAGACGATGATGCCGGCGGCGTGCATGCCGGCGTTGCGGCAGAGTCCTTCGAGGCGGAGGGCGGTATCGAAGAGTTTTTGGATTTGGGGGGATTCATCAATGATGCGTTTGATGTCGGGGATTTTCATGACGCCTTCGAGATCGACGTTGGGGCCGCCGGGGATGAGCTTGGTGATGCGGTCGGTATCGGCGATGGCCATGCCCATGACGCGTCCGACGTCTTTGATGGCGGCTTTGGCACCGAGGGTGTTGAAGGTGATGATCTGGCAGACGTTGCCGTACTTGTTGCGGACGTAGTCGATGATGCGGCCGCGGCCTTCCTGGCAGATGTCGATGTCGATGTCGGGCATGGCGGAGCGGAGGGGGTCCATGAAGCGTTCAAAGAGGAGGTCGTACTTGAGGGGATCGACGTTGCAGATGGAGAGGACGTAGCCGACGATGGTGCCGACGGCGGAGCCTCTGGCACCGACGGGGATGCCGTTTTTCTTGGCGAAGTTGCAGAAGTCCCAAACGATGAGGAAGTAGGAGGCGAAGCCTTTGGAGCAGATGACCTGAAGTTCGAAGTCGAGGCGTTCGGTGATTTTTTTATGGAGATCTTGGGGGATGTTTTCGCCGTATTTTTCGTTAATGCCCTCGAGGCAGAGGTCGCGGAGGTAGTCTTCGGGGGATTGGGCTGCGCCGTCGGCTTGGGCGGGCGGGGCGTAGGTGGGCGCGTAGCGGGCGGAGAAGTCGAGTTTGAGGTCGACTTTTTCGGCGATGGCGAGGGTGTTGTCGCAGGCTTGGGGGACGTCGCGGAAGATTTGGCGCATCTCAGCGGGGGATTTGAGGTAGAGCTCGGGGGAATATTTGAGACGGGTTTCGTCGGCGAGGGTGCGGCCCATGGAGATGCAGCAGAGGGCGTCGTGGGCGGCCCAGTCTTCGCGGCGGAGGAAGTGGTGATCGTTGGTGGCGACGACGGGGCAGGCGGCGCGTTTGGCGACTTCGAGGAGCTTGGGGATCATGGCGATTTGTGCGGGATCGGAGTGATTTTGGAGTTCGACGTAGAAGTCATCGCCGAAGATATCCTTGTATTGACCGGCGACGGCGACGGCGGCTTCGAGGTCGTCGCGTTCGAGGAGGGAGGCGATTTCGGTGCCGAAGTGGCCGTTGATGACGATGAGGCCTTCGTGGTATTTGGCGAGGGTTTCTTTATCGACGCGGGGGCGGTAGTAGAAGCCTTCGGTGTAGGCGAGGCTGGCGAGTTTGAGGATATTTTTCCAGCCCTGGAGGTTTTTGACGACGACGGGGAGGTGATAGGCGGCTTCGGAGATGCCGTGGGCTTCCTTGTCGAAGCGGCTGGCGGGGGCGACGTAGAATTCGCAACCGACGATGCCTTTGAGGTCGAGTTTTTTGGCGGAGTTGTACCATTCCATGGCGCCGAAGAGGTTGCCGTGATCGGTGAGGGCGATGGCGGCCATGCCGAGTTCTTTGGTTTTTTTGAGGAGGTTATCGACGGTGGCGCCGCCGTCGAGGAGGTAGTAGTGGGAATGTCCGTGGAGGTGGACGAATTAATCTGGGGAAAGGGGCATGATGTGGATCCTCCTTGACAAGGGAGGATTATAGCGGAGGGGGAGGGGGAGATGTTAATTGGTTAAATTGTTAGTTGGGACGAGGAGGGTTTATTTGGTGGCGGGAGGGGGTTGGGAGGGCGACGATAAATGGCCACGAAAGATACAAAATACACGAAACTGGAGGTTCATTTTGAGGGGAGGGGTTGAGGGCTTCAGGGCGGAATTGAATTTTGAGGCGATATTTTCTGAACGACGGGAACTGAAGATGGGGGTGGTGCGTCTGAGGGGGAGATTGCGAGAATGTTTTTTAGGAGAACGTTATGAAAAAGATGGCTTTGGTTTATGTGATGGCGGCGGGGTTGGCGGTGGGGGCAGTGGTGCCGATGGTTGGGGCGGAGACGGGGGCGGAGGTGGTGAAGGGGGTGGAGAGTGTGAAGCCGAAGGTGCAGATTGCGATTTTGCTGGATACGAGCGGGTCGATGGATGGTTTGATCGAGCAGGCGAAGACGCAGTTGTGGAAGGTGGTGAATGAGTTTGCGAAGGGGAAGGTGGATGGGAAGCGGCCGGAGATTGAGGTGGCGTTGTATCATTATGGGAATGATGGATTGGCGAGCAGCACGGGGTATGTAAAGCAGCTTACGCCGCTGACGACGGATTTGGACAAGGTGTCGGAGGAGTTGTTCAAGCTGAAGACGAACGGGGGGAGTGAGTATTGCGGGACGGTGATTCAGGCGGCGACGAAGGAGTTGGAGTGGTCGAAGGAGAAGAACGCGTACAAGGCGATTTTCATAGCGGGGAATGAGCCGTTTACGCAGGGGAGCGTGGATTATAAGGAGTCGTGCAAGGCGGCGATCACGAAGGGGATTATTGTGAATACGATTCATTGCGGGAGCGAGAAGGAGGGGATTGAGAGGAAGTGGAAGGATGGGGCGGTGCTGGCGGACGGGAGTTTTATGGTGATCAATCAGGATCAGAAGATTGTGCCGGTGGTGTCGCCGCAGGATAAGGAGATTGCGGAGTTGAGCGGGAAGATCAATGAGACATATGTGGGGTATGGGAAGAAGGGGGAGGAGGGGGTGGCGCGGCAGGCGGCGCAGGATCAGAATGCGGCGAAGGCTTCGCCGTCATCGGCGGCGGAACGGGGGAGCACGAAGGGGGGGAATTCGTATACGAATTCGGAATGGGATTTGGTGGATGCGGTGAAGGATGGGAAGGCGAAGTTGTCGGAGGTGAAGGAGGATGATTTGCCAGCGGAGCTGAAAAAGTTGAGCGTGAAGGAACGGGAGGAGTATGTGTCGAAGAAGCTGAAGGAGCGGGAGGATATCCAGGCGAAGCTGAAGGAGTTAAGCGTGGCGCAAGATAAATATATCGCGAAGAAGCGGAAGGATGCGAGCGGGGACAAGACGCTGGATACGGCGATTATTGAGGCGGTAAGGACGCAGGCGAAGCGGGTGGATATGAAGTTTGAGGAGGGGAAGTAGGCGGGGGAGGGAACCGCCGATGAACGCGGATGAACGCGTTTTTTTTAGATCATCTCCAGATTTCGGGAGGTGACGCGAGGTGACGGGAGGGCAGTAATGAAGGATGGCCACGGACGGACGCGGGCAGATTTACCGAATGATGAAGGGGTGCAGGGGGAGGGGATGTGGTTTACGGGGGGATCAGGTGACGGTGTTTATAGGGGCGCCGGTTTGGAAGGTGCGGATGTTTTCGAGGGTGGATTGCATGAGGCGGCGGCGGGCTTCGACACCAAGTTTTATCTTACAATTGGTAATAATGACAAAGTGCTTGATTATGCAAACAAAGCATTAATTCTTGCCAGACAGGAAAAAGATAAAAAACAGGAGGCTACTGCTTTACAATACCT
>JBBRWV010000171.1:0-5614 GCA_038248985.1 Phycisphaerae bacterium | reverse complement strand
CGTCAGCAAAACCCCCTTCACCCCCGTCACCAACGCATCCGCACTCAACTGCCCCCCAAACCGATCCCGCACCGCCGCCTCCAACGTCTCCCCATATTCCCCCTCCGGCTCAAAATCTACCAACTCCACCCGCCGCCCATGCACCTGTTTCACCCACGCCCGCAAATAATCGCTCGCCCCCAGCGCCTCCTGCAACCGCCGAAAATTCTCCCGAATATTCCCCTCCGCATCCTGCACCGCCGCCCCCATTGCATTCCCCAAATTCAAACACGCAAACTCCCCCTCCGAAACCCCACCCACCCGCGTCGAAAACCCATGCACCACCCCCACCCGCATCAACACCTCACTCTGATACGTCACCACCCCATTGCCATGTTCCGTCCGTTTCAGCATCCTCCCATTCTACCCGCGTCCCCAACCCCTACCACCTCCACTCGTCATCCCCAAAAATTCCTTGCACCCCTCCCTCTCTCACGCGTCCAACCCACAACACGTCCCTGCTTTTTCCACCACCTTACCTTTCACGGAGGTCCCCATGAAACGCCCCCTCACTCTCGCCGCCTTCCTCTTCACCGTCGCCATCCTCCCCGCCACCCCTCATTTCCTCTTCGCCGCCCCCGTCGTCACGCCTCCCGCGCCCGCCGTCCCCGCCCAACCCGCCGAACCCGCACCCATCAAAAGCAAAATCGACGCCATCACCGTCTACCGCGGACAAGCCCTCGTCACCCGCCTCATTGACCTCCCCGCCTCCACCGGCCTCACCGAAATCGTCGTCTCCGAACTCCCCGATCGCCTCCTCGCCAACTCCCTCTTCGCCGAACCCGCCAACCCCGAATCCACCTCCGTCCGCTCCATCAGCTACCGCGAACGCCCCGTCTCCACCGACGTCCGCGATGAAGTCCGCGCCCTCGACACCCAGATCCGCGCCCTCTCCGACAAACTCGCCGCCAACACCAAAACCCGCGAAGTCCTCGCCGAACAACGCGCCTACCTCGAAAAACTCGCCCACTTCGTCGCCCCCACCGATCCCCCTTTCCACCAACCCCACGCCTTCCAAAACCGCCGCGGCCTCTGCGCCCTCCTCCGCCTTGACCTCACCCTCCCCACCACCTCCGTCACCTACCACATCACCATCGAAAAATAATCCGCCACAGCCCCTTCCCACTTGCCAAAATTTTCACCTGCATTCCCTCAAATCCACGATAAATAGAGGCAGCGATAGATAGTCCCCACATTTTAACCCCCTACATCCCTGAAAAACCCCTCAGTGCCCTTTTGTCGTTGCGCGAATTTAGATAAATGGAGCAGCTTAGGCAATACATGCCTCCGATAATTTTCCCCCTGCGTCTCAAATAATGAGCCTTCATCCAAATAACTGCCCCCAACTTGACGCCCTCAACCATCCAATCGTAATCTTCCCAAATACCCACTGATACCCAAAATCGCCTTCCCTAAAACACCCAGCTTAACACCTCCAGCCCACCATCCCCGCCAGAACGGAGTTCCCATGGCCCCCTCATTCCTCTCCACCTCCCGCACCAATCTCCCCGCCACCTCCGTGCCCCCACCCCGCCCCACCCGCCGCCAAATCCGCCGCCGCTCCACCCCCCGCCACTCCCTCCTCCAACCCCTCGAATCCCGCCTCCTCCTCTCTGTCGCCGTCGGCGGCGGCTGGACCAACGCCGGCCTCACTGGCACCTACTACAACAACACCACCCTCACCGCTCCCGTCACCTTCACCCGCAAAGACGTACGCATCGACTTCGACTGGGGCTCCACCCTCAAACCCGGCGGCTCCGTCTCCGCCGGCTTCAAAGACATCGGCGCCGACAACTACTCCATCCTCTGGACCGGCCAACTCCTCGCCCGCTTCTCCGAAACCTACACCTTCAAAGCCTTCGCCGATGAATCCTTCAAACTCGAAATCAAAAAATCCTCCGACGCCGCCTACTCCACCCTCATCAACCAAACCGCCTACACCGGCGCCGACGCCGCCGGTGCCCTCGCCCTCGTCGCCGGCACCCCCTACGACGTCCGCATCACCTACAAAGAACTCACCGGCACCGCCTCCGTACGCCTCCGCTGGTCCAGCATCAGCACCCCCGAAGAAGTCATTGACCCCGTCACCCAGTCCGGTATCAACAACCCCGATTGGTCCTCCGCCTTCACCGACATCGTAAAAGGCGCTCGCGCCACTTGGGAAGGCAACGACGGCGGTCCCGCGCCCGCCCTCGACGCCAACGGATGGCCCCTCGGCAATGGTGCCTACATCTTCCAGGAAAGCCTCAACCAGGGCACCGACCTCGACCCCCTCATGCGCGGCAAAATCTCCTACTCCTTCACCGGCAAAGCCCATGTCTCCGTCGTCGGAAACTTCCAGGACAACTCCCTCACCTACGCCTACAACGCCGCCACCAATACCTCCTCCGGCACCTTCTCCTCCGCCTCCGCCGCCGACAACGCCACCGTCTTCATCATCCGCAACTCCACCCGCACCGGTCTCGTCGGTGGCCCCGCCGGCATCACCAACCTCCGCCTCATGCGCCCCACTTCCCCCGACGCTGCCACCACCTACCCCACCAACGCCACCACCCTCTTCACCCCCCAGATCAAAGACGCCATGAGCCACTTCACCGTCCTCCGCCACCAGTACGTCGCCAATCAGCAAATGAACTGGGCCGACCGCACCCCCGCCGATTACGCCAACCAGTCCGAAGGCACCTCCACCAACCCCTACTATTTCGGTGAACCCTCCGAAAACTCCGCCAGTTGGGAAACCAAGATCATGCTCGCCAATGAAACCGGCCGCGACATCATGATCTCCATCCCCACCCTCGCCTCCGACGCCTACGTCCTCAACCTCGCCAACCTCTTCAAATTCGGCTCCGATGCCGCCGGAAATCCCTACACCGCCGCCACCGCCAACCCCGTACATCCCCCCCTCAACTCCAACCTCAGGCTTTACTTCGAAATCGAAAACGAAATGTGGAACTGGTTCGGCGTCTTCAATACCGACTACGTCAACCTCGACCGCCTCACCGCCGCCGATGTCGACGCCCGCAACGGCCTCTACAACATCTTCAACTCCGACAACCTCCCTACCACCAAAAACGGTGCCGGCGAATACACCTCCCTGGAAACCTGGCGCTACCGCAAACTCATCCTCCGCACCTTCCAGTTCTCCGACACCTTCCGCTCCGTCTTCGGCCACGCCGCCCTGCCCGGCACCAGCACCAACCCCCGCGTCCGTCCCCTCTACGAATGGCAATACGCCAACGAAAACGACACCGCACGCATCGCCCTCACCTGGGCCGAAAAATACTTCAACAACGCCGACGGCCTCAACCACGTCGCCGTACCCCGCGCCGTCAACTACTGGCTCTGGGGCGGCGGGGGTGCCAGCTACTACGGCGCCGTCAACGACAGCGGACTCACCAACTTCCCCGTCAATAACAGCTTCGACGCCACCACCGTCACCGCCGGCTTCAACCGCAACCCCGCCGGCACCGGCTTCGTCTACTCCGGCAACGCTGGCATCGCCCGCGACTACTCCTCCACCGACAGCATCCCCACCCCCAAAACCGGCACCCAGGTCGGCTACATCGAAGACCAAGGCTCCATCTCCTTCCACTTCACCACCCCCACCGCCACCATCTCCAACATCTACGGATTCTCCTTCAAAGCCGTCAATCGAGTCAAAAACGGCGCCTCCAGCCCCGACCTCCAAACCATTCGCATCTTCCTCGACGACACCATCGACATCACCGCCAAAACCTTCAGCCAGGAAAACGGCTACACACCCCCCAAACTCCAAACCGGCGAAGACGCCTGGCAGGCCCACAACGTCTACTGGGTCTGGAGCAACTACTACAACACTAAATCCTTCTACCTCGCCCCCGGCTCCAACCACAAAATCACCATCCAGGGCATGGGCGATCTCTCCGGCCACAACTACACCCAGCAAATGACCTTCTTCGACGACATCCGTGTCACCTCCGTCGATCGCTTCTTCGCCGACGGTCTCCCCGGCGGCGGCGAAGCCGTCGGACAACCCGCCGGACAAAATATCCAGGACACTATGAACAACGAAGCCGCCTGGGCCAAAGCCTACGGCCTCGAACAACTCTCCTACGAAAGCGGCTGGTCCCTCGGCGGCGATGACGGCGGCTCCTGGCTCCAACTCGCCGCCAAATATGGCGACCCCCGCACCGCCGAAGCTCAAAAAATCTTCATGCAATATTTCTACCAGTCCGGCTCCGCCATCAACGTCTTCGGCACCTATCCCCAGTGGCCCAGTTGGTCCGACTACTACGCCCGCCAGGGACTCCTCGATGTCGGCCAATTCCCCATCATCCAGGGCATCGACGCCTTCGCCAACTCCCTCCCCCCCGAAGCCACCAACGGCCTCTTCGGCCCCGTCGTCCTCCGCCCCGGCACCGCCGATATCTCCGACGACGCCGACACCGTCACCGGTCATTTCTCCACCGCCGGCGGTTGGCTTAACTGGACCGTCACCGTCCCCGAAACCAAAACCTACACCCTCTCCGCCACCACCACCGGCGCTGGCGGCTCACTCGTCATCCTCGCCGACAACACCCCCTTCGTCTCCGGCACCACCGGCACCTCCGCCATCACCGGCAACGTCTTCCTCACCAAGGGCGTCCATTCCCTCCGCGTCCGCGCCGCCTCCTCCGTCGCCTTCACCCTCAAAACCCTCGCCCTCGCCGGCCTCGGCGCGCCCGCCAGCCCCACCCTCACCTCCGCCGTCGATGGTGATCAATCCGCCCTCCTCGCCTGGACCGCCGTCGCCGGCGCTACCGGCTACAAAGTCCGCTATGGCGCCTCCTCCGGCGTCTACTCCCACTCCCGCAACGTCGGCCACGTCACCTCCTTCACCCTCCCCGGCCTCACCCAATCCCAGCAATACTTCATCGTCGTCGATGCCTACAACGCCTCCGGCGAATCACTCCCCTCCAATGAACGCTCCGTCATCATCCTCCCCGAAGCCCAAAACGGCACCCTCGCACTCTTTGAATTCAATGGCAAAACCGGCTCCGAAATATCCGCCACCGGCTTCGCCACCTCCCGCGTCACCCTCTCCACTCTCACCCGCGGCCCCGGCCTCACCGCCAGCACCTCCGACTGGGCCGTCGACCTCCGCCCCAACCGCTTCGCCTCCGAAACCCCCGCCAACAATACCTCCCTCGCCAACGCCCTCGCCAACAACCAGTACTACACCTTCGCCGTCACCCCCACCGCCGGCAAAAAAATCAGCCTCGCCTCCCTCTCTCTCCGCAGCTACTTCCAGGACGATGCGCCCCCCAGCGCCCTCGCCATCACCTACTCCGTCAACGCCGCACCTTTCTCCGCCGCCCTCACCACTCCCGGCGACCCCGGCGTCCCTTCCTCCCCTTGGACCTTCAACCTCGCCGCCCTCGCCGCCCTCCAAAACACCACCGCCACCATCACCTTCCGAATCTACCCCTACGGCATGGAAGGCTACTCCCTCACCGCCCTCGGCGATCCCTCCGGCACCGATGTCCTCCTGACCGGCTCCTATACCTCGATTTCCAACGCTCCGCCCCCCCTTACCGGGCCCGCCGGGGGGGGCCGG
>JBBRWV010000170.1:0-5846 GCA_038248985.1 Phycisphaerae bacterium | reverse complement strand
TACTCCCCCGCAATTTTCTCCCCCCACCTCCATCCCCGCGCGATACACTTACCCACAACCGCATTCCCGTCCCCGAGGTCCACCATCATGCCCCGCGCACTCTTCTTCGCATTCCTCCTCCTCTTGCTCGGTGCTCTCACCGGCCTCGCCCAGCTCCCGCTCCCCGCCGATCCTCCATACGCCGTCGCCCACCTCACCGGCACCACCAACCGCGATGGGACCAACGCCGAAGTTACCGCGCTCCGCGAATTCACCCGCCGCGGCGGACTCTTCCTCATCGACTCCTCCGGCCGCAGCGAAGCCTTCAACACCTCTGTCGCCGCCCTCGTCAAACGCGTCTGGCCCGACGACCAACTCGTCCCCCTCATGCCCGAGCACCCCCTCTTCTCCGCCTTCATCCCCCAGGCCGCCGCCATCAAAAAAATCGACTACCGTAAATTCTGGCACCTCACCCACGGCAAGTCCGAAACTCCCAACCTCCACGCCCTCTCCCTCCACAACAAACTCGCCGTCATCTTCGCCCCCGACGACCTCACCAGCGGCCTCCGCGGCACCAACACCTGGGGCATCGCCGGCTATGCCCCCACAAGCGCCGAACTCCTCGCCCGCAACCTCCTCCTCTGGCCCCTCAAAGACCTCCCCCAACCCCTCACCAACACCCCACCCGCAACCGAGTCCACAACTCAACCCTCCACTCCACCACTCCCCTCTCCTTCGTTCAGCCCAACCCCACCACCAAAAGCCGCGGATGGTGGTTCATTATAATCTACCGCGACAGCGTGATGCGTTGCCGCACCAGTGGGATCGGATAGGCCGTGAGCCACAGCTTCGGCTGCACCTCTTCGTTGCCGCCGTTGAGCACAAACGCGAACGCTTCCATGGGCACGCCCAGGTGCTCCTGCGTGAGCGGAAAGAAGAAAGTGTGGTTGCCTTCGGTGGGCCGCACCGGCACTTCCCATGTGTTCGAATAGAAGGATGGAGCGCGACGTGCCGCGCCCATGTAGCCCTTTACCGTGCGGACGCCCACGTGCGCCAGCTCAGATCCGTGCGGTCCATGCATCGCCAGCGCCAGGTACGCACCGGGTGCCACCTCTTCCAGCGTAAACGTTGCCGACCACGCGTGCTTCGCCACCGCCGTGCGGTACTGCGCGAAGAGGTTTGACGCCCGCCATTTGGAACGCTGCAACGCGACGCCGCGCCTGTAGCCGCGCACGTGCCGTACGAGTTCCGGCGTGCCTTCGAACCGTACATAGCGGATCGGCTCATCACCGGCAATGTGGACCTCGATGTTGGTGCTTGCAAAACCGATGAACGTTCGCCATGTTCTCAGATCCGCCGAGACCTCGCATCGCACGCCTTCCTCGGATTTGAACGGCGCGAGGAACTGATCGTGCCCGCACTCCAACAGCAGCCGGTCGATCTGGATCGCCTGTCCGAAATCCAGCCGGAACGCACCCCTCCGCACCCGCACATCCGGCACATCCGACCATCGCCGGCACACCGCAAACGCCGTATCCGCATCATCATCAAACAAGAACCGATCCCATAGGAACCGCCGCCGAAACGTTGGTTGGCTGAAAAACGCATCTCGTGCCGCCTGCACTTCCGGTATCTGCGTCGGCCCCGAACGCCCCAGTTCACGCACTTCCAACGCGTTGCTGTCGGCTGCAAAGCACGTCGCTTCGTACAACGCCTCGGCATCGGCGGGTACTTCCGTGGGCGTCATGTCTGCGATCTTGCGATGCCACGACGTCTTCAGCGCGGTGCCGCCGAAGTCTACACGCCGCTTCTCACCATCCGGCAGCTCCACATTCGCACGCGTGCCTGGCATCCCCAGCAGGTCGATCACCACCGGTTGGCCCGGCACATTTCGCACCACTTCGTACGCGCAGCCGCGCACGGCGATCTCCTCGATCGCCTTGATGCTTGCCACCAGCAGGCACGTGCGGAACGGCAGCACTTCCACGTCCACGGTGGCGCCCATCGCATGTTTCCCCAGGTCACACTCATGCGGATGCAAACGCCGCAGCGTCACCGCGCCGTTGCCCCCCAGCCCGATCGTTCCATCCAGCGCCACGGAATACCGCACCGGCTCCCACGTCAGATTACGCAGCGTAATCAGTCGCGTCTCTGCATCACCGCGGCTCACCGCATGAGGGCCGAACCGCTCCGCCGGCAGCACCATGCCCTTCACCAGAATGTCGCGATAACGTCGGTGCAGATTGTAAATGCGCGCCAGCTTCGGCAACTCGTCATCACGCAATAGCCACGGGCTGCCATACAACTCCGGCGCCAGGATCAGACATCGATTAAACGCCTGCAGGACCAGTTCGTCTTCCCAGTAATCCAGGCACGATGACAGGCACACGCCATGATCCTCGCACAGCCGCTTCAAGTCGGGCGGCAGCCCGCGTGACAGCGCTGCACCGCGATTGTGTGTCGCGCATTCAGTGTTCACCATAAGGGCGTCAATGTATGTCTCGTTGCCCTCCCACAAAAATGTCGTTGCGTGTTTCATCCCCTCATCCCCCAGCTTGAGCCGATGATTCAACAGAATCAAATCCGGCGAATGCACCCGGCACTGCTTCATCATCTCCACGAAATGCCGCCGATTCTCCTCCGGCAATTCGCCGCAGACCCCATCAAACTTGAACAACGCAAACTCATAATCGCGGCAGAACGAAACCATCATTTCCGTCCGCTTTTGCGCCTGCTCTGCCCTGTCGCCGAAGCCGTCCGGACCGCCCCAGATGCCCAGTCGGGTCCCCATCGACTTCGCCGCCGCATACACCGGCCCGAACCCGCGCGGAAACTGCCGGCGAAAACGTTCCGACTCCGTCGATCCGTAAAACTTCGCCCCATCCACCGCGCCGGCATCAAACGCATAGATATCCAGCACCATGCCGAACTCATCATGCAGATATTTGAAAAACGCCAGGTTCGCCAGCGTTTGCGCTTCCGTCGGTCCCTCATTCGTATGGTTGATCCACGAAAAATACTGCGATCTTGAAGGCGTTGCTTCATCCGCTCCGGGAAAAACTTTCATCGACATACATACTCCTTGTGTGGAGCGAAATTGTAACGTCCTGCCGAGATTTGTGCAGTACCCCGCATTGCGCCGATCCGCCCCCTCCTTGGCATTGGTCGCCACCACACCGCGTGATTCCACGCGCACACTGTTTCCTGGAGTTTAAGAGGGGGCCAAGAAGTTCACTGCTCTGAAAATACCGGATATCGCCCGCTCGCAAACCTGTAAGTCCTTGTGTTTTCATTGGCTGTTGGTGGCCCGAAAGGCCGTGAACGACTGATAGGAAATTTGTTTCCGCCACGGGTCCTCCCGCTCGTAGTACAACCTTCAGGTTGCGTCGTCGCCGCCTCAAATTTCAAATTTCAAATCATCATTCCTCCTGCCCGCAAAGGAATCCAAAAACCAAAACCCAACCCCAATTTCGTGTCTTTCGTGTCTTTTGTGGCCATTTTTTCCCGTAATCTTCGTGCCTTCGTGCCTCGTGGTTCAACCCTCGTCGCGTCCCCCCGTCGTGTCGTCGTGTCAAAAATGCAGCCCCCAAAACCCACCCCCAATTTCGTGTCTTTCGTGTCTTTTGTAGCCATTTTCCCCCGTAATCTTCGTGCCTTCGTCGTTCAACCCCGCCCTCACTTCCGCTTAAACTGCCGCTCCAAGTCTCCAATCGTCAACCGCAGCGTCGTCGGCCGACCATGCGGGCAATTGCTCGACCGATCCACCTGACCCTTCCGCTCCAATAACGCCGCGATCTCATCAGGACTCAACGCATACCCCGCCTTCACCGCCGCCTTGCACGACGCCATGTCCAGCACCTCGTGCAGCAACTCCTCCGGCGTCAGCTTGCTCCCCACCTCCAGCAACTTATCCAGCAAATCCCGCAAAAACTCCCGCGGCGACACCTTCGACAGCAGCGAAGGAAACGTATGCACCGCCACCGACTGCGCATCAAACGCCGCCACCTCAATCCCCAACTTCATCAGCAGCCCCTTCACCTGCTCCAGCACCCCCAACTGCCGCGGACCCACCGCCAGCACCTCCGGTATCAACAACCGCTGCCCCTCCAGCGGCCCGCGCGTCGCCCGCGCAAACAATTCCTCATAAATGATCCGCTCATGCAACGCGTGCTGATCAATGATCACTAGCCCATCCCCCGTCTCCGCCACAATGTACGTATTGTGCAACTGCACAAACCGCCACGCCGCCGCACTCGCCGGCAAATTCTCCAGCGCTGTTCCCTCACCCCTCACCCCTGACCCCTCGTTCAAAGTCATCCGACTTGGATCCTCTATCGGCGAAGGCTCCCGCCGCGCCCCCGTCTCCACCCCAAACGCCAACCGCGGCTGCGCTGCCGGCGCCTGCTTGAAAAACTCCGCAATCACTTCCCGCGTCTCGCTGATCGACGGCCGCGACAACTGCCCGCCCTCAAACCCGCTCGAACCCTGCGACCTCCCATACCCGCCGCCAGCGGTGGGGGGGCTCGACGTAAATTGTCCGCCCGTCGCAGGCGAGTGAGACGCGCCCGGACCCGTGGGGCCATCAAACCGATTCGCCGTCTTCACCTGCGGCGTCAAATCACTCCCCAGTAACTTCTCCCGCAGCGCCGCCAGCACCACCCGGTAAATCCCGCCCGAATCCCGAAACCGCACCTCCGTCTTTTGCGGATGCACGTTCACATCAAACGCTTCCGGGTCCATCTCCACAAACAGCACCGCCATCGGCTGGCTCGCCGGCTCAATCAACCCCCGGTACGCCTCCTTCACCGCATGCAAAATCGACCGGTCCCGGATGTAGCGCCCGTTCAGAAAAATATACTGATACTTCGCCGTCGCCCGCGCCAGCGATGGCTGTCCGATGAACCCCCGTATCGCCACATCCCGCTCCGCAAAATCCACCGCGATCAGATGCTCGTGATATTCCCGACCCAGCCCCTCGCTCACCCGGATCAGCGGCTTCTCCGTCGCCGGCAAATCCAAAACGCTCCGCCCATTGTGCGACAGCTCAATCGCCACCTGCGGGTTCGGCAGCGCCGTCCGCAGCACCATCTCATGGATGTGCCCGAACTCCGTCGCGTCCGTCCGCAAAAACTTCCGCCGCGCCGGTACGCTGTAAAACAAATCCCGAATCTCAATCGTCGTCCCTGGTGACGCCGCGCACGGCACCGCCCCCGACACCAGCGAATCCTTCACTTCGATCCGCACCCCCTGCGCCCGGTCATGCGTCCGTGTCGTCATCGTCGCATGGCTCACCGATGCAATCGACGCCAGCGCCTCCCCGCGAAACCCCATCGTCGAGATCGCAAACAAATCCTCCACCGTCTGGATCTTGCTCGTCGCATGTTGCGCAAACGCCAGCGCCGCCTCCTCCGGCGGAATCCCGCTCCCGTTATCCGCAATCCGTATCAGCGTCCGCCCGCCCTCCTCCACCCGGATCTGCACCGCCGTCGCCCCCGCATCAATCGCATTCTCCAAAAGTTCCTTCACCACCGACGCCGGCCGTTCCACCACTTCCCCCGCCGCAATCTTGTTGATCAGCGCCTCCGGCAGCACCCGAATCGTCCCCCGCCCCCTCCGTTCCTCCCTTCCACCCGCCGCGCTGGAATCCTTTTCGCTCATCCCCCAACTATACCCCACCCCTCCCCTCCGCGAAACGCCCCCTCCAACCCCTCTCCCTCCTCCTCCCGGTCCCCGCCCTTTTAATCCCCTCCATTCTCGGTTATACCACCCCTGACCCCCCCTCATGCCCCCCCTCCACCCCCCCCTTACCCCCTAGGAACCCCCCCATGCACCACCACAAAACCGCCCGTCCCACCCTCACCGCCATC
>JBBRWV010000169.1:0-5848 GCA_038248985.1 Phycisphaerae bacterium | reverse complement strand
GGTCGAGGTGGATGAGGCGGGAGGCGGCGGAGTGGGGGTCGGGGGAGGATTTCGGGGTTTTCAGTACTGGTAGATGGGATGGGGCGGGGGGATATGGGGCGTGGGGTGTGGAGGGGGTGAAAAGGGGGTACTCCCTTTTTTAAGTGGTGACAAAACTATCTATTCATCTTGTATTGTGTATGTGTCGATGCCATGCGTGGATCAGTAAAGGATTCCGGACGCGGTTCAGCCAGTGAGCTTCGTTGTGCGGGGATCCTTGTCCTGTGTGTTGCAGGACTGATGACCGGCCGCCCTCGCCCCTGAGCCAGGGGGTGAGATACAAGGACTGGTGCCTGACTCTGAGAGTTAGGCAGGCAACTCGGGACGGATCCCGCACTGTCAGGAGAACGTCAATGTTTAAGAAGATGCTCACCCTTGCTGTCATTTCCGCCGGGCTGCTGATACCGACGCTCAGCGATGCGACGACCACGGATAGCGGCGACATCACGATCACGGCGACGGTGGAGACGTATTTTGAATGGGACAGCGCCAACGTGCTGGCGATCGACAAGGATGCGGGCTGGACGGGCGGGACGGGGGTCAGCGCGTCGCACATTGGTAAGCCGGGGGATGTGATTCAAGCGACGCATGTGTTGACGGTGAACACCAATGCGGATGCGAGTTTTCAGATTTCGGCGGTGGCGAACGGGGGCGTGCTGACGGAAGCGGGGACGGGGACGAAGTTGAAGACCAGTTACATGCTCACGACGGGGACGTTGGGAGCGATTGTTGGGCCGGGATTTCTGGATGCGGAAGGCGCGGGCGTACTGGGTGCGTTTGACGCAGCGAACGCGTGGGCGTTGACGCATGACGCGGCCGGTCAGAGCAATTTGAATCTGGAAGTAAAAGCGGAGATTCCGGCAGGGATCACGTTGCCGGCAGCGGCGGACTACACCTGTCAGATCAAGATAACCGCGACGTGGTAAAGACAAAAGTGCATCGTCCCCTCGCGCGTGAGCGAGGGGGGGCGTTGTTCCAGGGCGTTACTGATTTCCGACCCGTCTAAAGGAGGCTTTAGGATGGTCAAACGAGTCGTTTATTTTTTTGCGTTGTTTTTTTTCTTATCGGCCCCAATGGCGTGGGTGCTGGGGGCGACGGTATGGATGGGGCCGACGTACGATTTGACGTTGCCGCATGTGACGCAATCGGGGCAGTCGATTACAGGGGGGCTGGATCTGGCGTTACAGCATGATGGGCCGTGTGATGTGACGATACATCCTTTGCGGGCGGGCGGGGAGGTGCTGACGGGACCTGGGGGTGCGACGTTGAAGACCTCGTACAAGTTGACTGGGGCGGCGATATTGGTGCCGGACGCGGATTGGGTGGAATCAGCGGATTTTCGAGTGCGGGCGTATCACATTCAGTCGAGTGGTCCGACGACGGATGTTTTGCGGTTGGAGGTGAAGGGGGAATCTCCGACGGGCGGGGCGGTACCGGCGGGGGATTACACGACTTCGTTTGCATTGACAGTGACCTGGTGAGAGGACGCTCATGAAAAAGCGGTGGCGCACTATTTTGACGGGGGTGATGGCGATGGCGGGGATCGTGTTGCTGGCGGGGGCGCGCGTGGCGGAGGCGGGTTTGGCGGTCTCGCCGTTGAAGCAGGAGATCAGTTTGCGTCCGGGGGAGGCGGGGAAGTTGACGTTGAATCTGGTGCATCGGGTACACAAGCAGACGGCGGGGGCGGAATCGGCGACGTTGTCGATCATGGACGTGACGGTGCTGGTGGGCGGGGAGCTGGATTTTAAGGATGCGAGCACGCAGAAGAATTCTGCGAGCAAGTGGATCACCATGAGTCAGAAGGAAGTGACGCTGGAGCCGGGGAAAGCGCTTCCGGTGGAGCTGACGATCACGCCACCGCCGCAGGCGGCGCCGGGGGAATATTACAGTGCGATCATTGTGTCATTGGCGAAGCGGGGTAAGACGGGGAAGGGGATAGAGGTGCAGTATGAGATTGCGTCGGGGGTATTTGTGACGGTGTTGGGGCAGACATTGCCGAAGCAGGCGAAGATCAGCGGGTGCGTGGTGGAGTGGCCGGCGGCGGGAGCGGCGACGGAGCTGGCGGGGGTGGCGGGGGCTATTTTGGAAGCGCCGGCGGTGGTGGTGACGCTGCAGAACACGGGGCCGGCGCGATTTAATGGGACGGGGCGGATGCGGATCATTGATTTGGCGCAGAATCGGGTGGTGATGACGGCGGTGCTGACGAGCCGGCGTCCGTGCGTGTTTGGGGGGGACAGCCGGCGGTTTGAAGCGCCGCTGACGAAGGCGTTGGCGGCGGGGAAATATGCGATCAAGGTGGACATGGACTACGAATCGACGTGGGCGAAGGCGTACATGACGGAGACGATAGAGATCACGGCGGCGCAATCGGCATTATTGACGCGGATCAAGGAACGTCAGGATTCGACGGCGCTGGCGGTGAGTATTTCGCCGGTGAAGCATGTGCAGGCGATCATGCCGGGGGCGACGCGGAGCCTGGGGGTAGGGATCAAGAGCCGAACGGACGTGACGGTGCGGTGCATGGTGACGGCGGCGTCGACGGGGGAGACGGATGTGGACAGTTGGATCAGCGTAGGGGCGGAGGATTTCAGTTTGTCGCCGGCGGCGCACAAGTCGGTGGAGATCAAGGTAGCGGTACCGGCGACGGCGAAGAGGGGGACGTACACGGCGACATTGGCGATTGAATCGTGGCCGGAGGGAGCGGATGTTCGGCGCACGGAGATACCTATTGAGATTCAAGTTCAGGCCGAGAGGAATTTGCCATGAATGCATTGCGCGCCCAGCTTCGTAAGCCGTTGATTTGCCTGTTGCCGATAGTGGCGGCGGGGTTGGTAGCACTGGGGGGGCCGATTTATGCGGTGCCACCGCCGGAGGCGGGGGCGGCGACGCAGGCGAGCGTGGGGAAGGCGGCGTCCACGAAGCGGGTGACGAATTTGTGGGTGGACACGGAGTTGCGGCAGGTGATCCAGGACATAGCATCGCAGACGGACACGGTGATTGTGTGCGATCAGACGGTGGGGGGACTGGTATCGATGTCGGTGAAGGATATGTCGCTGAATGATGCGTTAGAGCGGGCGTGTGCGTCGGGGGGATACATGTATGTGCAGGTGAAGGATTACTACTTGGTGGGGAAAGCGGAGCCGGGGAGCGCGCTGTTTCAGCGTTTGGCGGACCCGTTGCGGATGAAGTTATCGCACATACAGCCGGATCAGGTGAAGGGTTTGCTGCATTCATCGATGGGGCCCTACGTGACGTTTGACAAGGTGAGCGGGTCGCTGGTGATCACGGCACCGGAGCCGTTACGGCAGCGGATAGTGGATGTGATCAAGCAAATCGACTTGCCGAACCGGCAGGTGGCGATAGAGGCGGTGGTATTTGAGTTGACGGAGGAGGGTTCGAAGCAGTTGGCGATAGACTGGAAATTCAAGACTCCGACGGTATCTGGACGATCTGATAACTTGGTGAATACTTTCAGTTACGGCGAGAACTCCGATTTGGGTGTGTTTGTGGATGTAACGCTTCGGGCGATCATAGAAAGCCGCAAGGGACAGGTTCTGGCGAATCCGCGGATCATGGTGACGAACAACAACGAGGCGGAGATTTTTGTGGGGCAGGAGAAGTATTTCACGCTGTTGAGCGGTCAGGCGTCGAATCCGTACTACACGTTACAATCCATCAAGGCGGGCGTCACATTGAAGGTGATGCCTTATATCGGGGAGAACGGGCAGATCACGTTGAGCCTGGAGCCGGAGGTTTCGGACGTGATTACGGATTCGCAGCAGAATCCGGGGATGACGCAGCCGGGGAACGCGGCGGCGATGCCGGTGGTGACGCGGCGGCACGCCAAGACGGTGGTGAACATGAAGGATGGTCAGACGGTGCTGATCGGGGGGTTGTTGATGGATCAGCATCGGTCGGAGATCGACAAGATTCCGGTGCTGGGGGACATACCGATAGCGGGTGCGCCATTTCGCACAGTGAAGAATCAAAAGACGCAGCAGGAAGTGGTGATACTTATCACGGCGCACCTGGTGGACGGGCGGAGCGCGCCGAAGGAAGCGTTGACGGCCCGGCTGACGCAGCGGTATGTTTCGCCATTGGATGCGATAGCGACGCCTTCGAGCAATCAAAGGAGAGGCAATTGAAGATCGTGCTCCTAATTGTGCTGGCGTGGGCGGGGATGTGGCTGGGGGGATGCCAGGCACCGAAGCTGGATACATCGGGGCTGGAGCTGACGTTCAATCGGGGTGCGCAGTTGCTGGCGGCGGGGAGCCCGAAGTCGGCGATACCTTTTCTTTCACAGGCCGTCGCTTCGACGCCGGACGGGCCGGAGCCGGTGGCATTGCTGGCGTTGGCGTTTGCGTTGGATTTGCAGAGCGAGCAGGCGTTATTGCAGGCGCAGAAGGTGAAGCGTGCGGAGGGTGAGGCACCGGGTTGGGAGGCGGTGGCGGTGGGGATTGCGGAGACAGTGCGGCATCGGCCGGAGGCGGCGATGGCGAGTTTTGGGAGTGTCATTGCCAAGGCTCCCGCGGGCAGCCCGATACTTCCGGCGACGCGGCAGTGGCTGGCGTTGTCGCAGGTGATCAAGGGGGATCATGCGGGGGCGTTGTTGACGCTGGAGGAACTGGCGAAAGCACCGCCGATGAAATCGACGGCGATGTTGTGGACGCTGTTGATACGGGGGCGGAATGGGCAGACGAAAGAAGCGGCGGAGACGCTGGTTTTGTGCGCGAAGGATGTGGCGGCGGCGTTTGGCACGCCTTCGTTTGAGGGTTCGCTGGACGATCAGACTTTGTATGACAGCGCGGTGGCGGCGATTGCGGAGGGGAAGCTGGGGAAGGCGCGGGGAATTTTTATGGTTTTGCAGAAGCGGGACAGTGATGGTGGGGATACGGGGTTGTGGCTGGCGTTGATTTCGGCGGCGGAGGGTGAATGGCAGGCGGCGCGGAGGGGGTTGAGGGATGCGTGCGAGGCGGGGCCGCTGGCGGCGCGAGGATTGGCGAACCAGTTGAGCGCGGTGGTGCGGGCGATGGAGGATCGGCCGGAGGAAATGATACAGCACATGCTGGCGGGCCAGCGGATGATGGGTCGGGAGGCCTCGCCTTTGAACGTGATTGAGCAGCCGAAGCCGGAAGGGGTATGGAACAGCGATGCGATGAAGTAGGGTGGCGGGGTGGGTCTTTTAATTTTCAGTAATTTAGATGAGTTTCAATGCCTTTGAGACTTTCACCGCATGATGACGCAGCGCTGCGGCCATGTTGGTCCAGCCGGCACCACGCCAGAGTGTCGATAGCGTTAGTTAGCAATTGATGCGCCAGCCACATTCCCACCTTTCTCTTCTGAACAATTGCAGCGCCCCCCGCACCCCCGGTTTCCCCACGCATCCTTGGCGAAATCAAATTTCCTATCACTGATGCGGGGCGTGGACGGCGCGAGGGAGGGGGATCGATTATGATGGGGGGATGGGAAATGCGAAGGCAGATGTGAATAGGCGGGAGGGGGGTTGGGCGGAGTTGTTGGGGGCAGAGGGTGCGGTATGGATGGGGGTGGTGAATGTGACGCCGAACTCGTTTTCGGATGGCGGGGCGTTTTTGGAGGCGGGTGCGGCGGTGGAGCAGGGGGAGCGTTTGATAAGGGAGGGGGCGGGGATATTGGATGTGGGGGCGGAGGCGTCGAGTTTTTTTAGGGCGGGGGTGGAGGCAGTGGATGCGGGGGAGCAGTGGCGGAGGTTGCAGGGGGTGGTGGAGGGTTTGGCGGGGCGGGCGGTGGTGTCGGTGGATACGCGGTTGGCGGAGGTGGCGCGGCGGGC
>JBBRWV010000168.1:0-6060 GCA_038248985.1 Phycisphaerae bacterium | reverse complement strand
TCTCGCGAATCCTCCTTCGCCCAATCCCAAGGCCCCCAAGCCCTCCTCCAACTCCTCCAGCACCACCACATCCTCCCCCAAACCCTCCCCTCCCGCCTCAGCACCCTCTAACCCTCCCCCCTTCCCCACTGGATTTTCTCCCGCTCCCCACCCAAAATGCCCGATAATCACCAATTACATCCCCCAGTATGACATCCCCCCCGTATTCAAACCCCTGACCCCCTTGCCCCTTAACCTGGAACCCATGCGACCACGCACCCCCACCATCCTCTGGATACCCTTCCTCTTCTCCATCGGCACCTTCAGCTGGGCCCTCCTCATCGCCGGCCTCACCCTCCTCTCCCTCGTCATCATCACCCCACCCCTCGCCGACCTCCGCGCCGCCGAAGCCCAACGCAACGACCTCCAAGGCACCCTCGATCTCTGCGATCAGCAACTCACCCTCCAAAAAGAATTCGTCATCGCCGCCACCCAGGACAAACTCCAAATGGAGCGCCTCGCCTCACTCCAGCTCAACCTCAACCGACCCAATCAACAAATCCTCGCCCTCGAACCCACCACCCCACCCCGCGACCGCTCCATTGATTCCCTCCTCGCCCACAGCCTCGTCGCCGTCCATCCCGCCCCCGTCAAACCACTCCCCTGGTACCTCCAAGCCACCCAAGCCCCAGGTCTCCGACCCCTCCTCGTCATGCTCTCCTGCGCCGCCCTCGCCCTCTCCTTCTTCCTCGGCATCAAATACGACCGCTCCTGACCCCGCACCCGCCACCGAATGCAACCACCCCCTCCGCATTCGTCATTTATCATTCGTCATTCCCCAGCGCCTCCTCCCCACTCCGCATCCGATACTGCCTCCGAAACTGCGTCGGCGTCATCCCCATCTCCTCCCCAAACACCGTCGTCATCCGCACCGCGGAATCAAATCCCGATCGCCCCGCTATCTCCGGCATCGTCAAATCCGTATTCATCAGCAACTCCCGCGTCCGCTCCAAATGCGCCCGCCGTATCTCATCCAGCGGACTGCAATTCAACCCCGCTCGAAACTTCCGCTCCAAACTCCGCCGCGCCACCTGCGTCGCCGCCACCACATCCTCCACCCCGATCTGCTCCCCCGCATGTTGCCGAATAAATCGCACCGCCATCGCCACATCCCCGTCCGCCAACGCCAACGTGTCCGAACTATGCCGCGTCACCACCTGCTTCGCCGGAAAACGCTGCGCCTCCGGCGGCTCCCCCCGCCCCATCAACATCCGATCCAGCATCGCCGCCGCCTCAAACCCGATCCGCTCCCCCGGCGTCGCAATGCTCGACAACGTCGGATACGCCGCCGTGCAAAATGGCGTATCGTTATCCACCCCCAATATCGAAACCTCCTCCGGCACCGCAATCCCCCCATCCCGACACACCTCCGCCAACATCCACGCCGTCATGTCATTGGCACAAAAAACCGCCACCGGCCGCGGCAACGTCCGCAACCACTCCTGCACCTGCTGAAAATTCATCGCCTTCTCCCCGCCCCGCCCCACCACCCACTGAATATACGCCGACACCTTCAACCCACTCTTCTGCAACTCCTCCCGAAACCCCGCCTCCCGCTCCAGCGAATAATTATCCGCATGCGACATCCCCAAAAATCCGAAATGTCGAAACCCTCGCTTCACAAAATAATCCCCCGCCGTCCGGCCCACCCCCACATCATCAATCCCCACATACGCAATATCCTCCGCCTTCAACCCATTCGATACATTCACCGCCGGCTTCCCCGTCGCCAACACCGCCGCCCGCACCCCCGGCGCCACCAACGTCCCCACAAACCCATCACACCGCCGCATATCCTCCGCATTGATCCCATTCCCCTCCGGACGCAACATCTGAAAAGCCCACGGCTTCGACGGCCGCGCATACGAAATCACCCCCCGCATCGTCGCCCGCGCATATTCATAACTCAACGAAAACGCCAACCCGATATGAAAACTCCGCGCCATAATTTTCGCCGATCCGTTAAACGCCTACAACCAAATTGACGCAATCCAACAATCCCTCGCCGCCCCCCATTCTCCCCCAACCACCCTCCTCCCGCAACACCATTTTTCACCCATTGCGCCAAATCCACCCAACCAAGACCTCACCCTCGCCGCCGCCCCCCTCAAAAGCCCCATGATCATATCCTGGGGTCTACGCCCCTCTCTCCAACCAATCTACCCGCCACACACGCCCCCCGTCTCCCCCGCCGCCCCACCCGCCGCCTCCCTCAAAAGCCCCAGGATCAAATCCTGGGGTTTACGCCCCGCTCTGCGACCAATCTACTCATCGAAAAACACTACGCGTACAAGAAGCCTTCGATGCGCCGCCGAGCCAACTCTGACGACAAACGAGTCGATGGTTGGGCTTCCCCACGCAAGTGATACCCCCGGACGAAACCCGCACCATTCTCTTTGAAGCCCTTGATAATTCCATCCACAGCACGCCGCCTGCGTTTTTCACGTCATCCACAACTTTCGGTTATAGCCCTCTCGACTGTTATCGCAACTGTTCAGCCACCTGATCCAACCCCTTCTGCAATTCCGCTTCCACTCTCTCAACGGCCCTAGATGCAACGATCAACTGCCATACGAATATGGGAATCCAGAGGATGGTGAAGATCGCCAGCGCGCCACTTACCCACAAGCCGCCCGAAGAGAATTGTTTCCCACTCGCGATTACCGTAGTTCGTCCGCCCAAGACCGAGACGTTGAAAGTTACCTCGAAGAAGTAGCTGGAGAATACCCCGTTAAAGCCAGTGATGGAAAGCGTCTGCCCTTCAAGTCTCTTCTTCCCGGCATGCTTGAAAACTCTTCTAATGGACTCGTGTACCTGCGAAGCCGGAATCTCTCTTCCGATGGTCTTCAGAACCTCCATAAATAATGTCCTACCACAAATCCAAGTGGAGCGGCACGCAGTCATTTCCAAGAGCGACTTGTCACTGCCTACTTGGGCGAGATCTTTGCGGCGTTATGTCAACTGCTCTGCCACCTGTTCCAGTCCCTTTTCCAATTCTCTTTCCACCCTCCCCTTCGCCTTTGAAACGGCGACAAATGTCCACAGGAAAACAGGAAACCAAAGGCAGGATACAAGTGCGAACAAAAAACTTAGCCAGTACAAGCCGCGAAGTCCTTGCCGTGCATTGGCAGTCACAAGGGTCTTTCCGCCGTTTGCCGCAACATTGAATGTGACAACAAATGTATAGCATGACCCAAACGTGGCATTGTTAAATCCTTTAACTGTAAATCTGTCCCCATCTACACTTTGCTTCCCGCCGTACGCGAAGACCACTTTCAGGGCCTCGTGTACTTGCAAGGCGGAGAGTTCTTTCCTGATTACTTTCGTCACAGACGCAGACATGTAAACTCCTAAAAGACATTACATTTCAACTATTTGGCATCGCTAATTTAAACAGAAAATGGTCAGTAATCGAAACGCGAGAGGGGTGCTACTATCACGCCTTCCCTAGCACGGTAACGACGAACACTTCGGAGATTTCGCCCACCACTTCTTCTTTCTGCAAAAACTTGATGACGTGAGGCAAAGGATGAATGCGGAACGATGAAAACGGCCCGGATTTGTCGCTGGCGACGTTGTGCGGATTGGTGCGGGCGGTGGTGATGGCGGTGATGTCTTTGGACAAGAGGCCCACCGTTAACCCCACCGTGCCGACGGCGGAGACGAGGTTATCGAGAAAGGGGTGCCTGTTGGCGTCCGTCATGAAATGGGCGTTGGCCATCGTTGCGTGCTTTTCTTGATAGTTGTTCTTAGTCCTTCATCCTTGGCAATTGTTAGTCCGACCGGTCATGTCTCACTCGGTGCTGCTGACGTCGAGAAATCGTCGGGACGCCGACGCCCCTGCAATGTGTTCAGGAGACTCGCAAGCTGGGCATCACCATCCGCGCCTGGATAACGGAATGCGCTGAGAAGGTTGGCGATGACAGAATTGGCGCGGAACACTCGAACGTAGCCGTCGGCGCTGTCGGCAATCGATGGAAAGATGAGAAAGCCGCGCTCCTGAAGAATGTTGGCGAAATCCTGTCCGCTTGTGCCCGTCGAGATGCGTGCCCCACCTCCAGCGACTACCTTAATCATCTCGTCGAAGTCCGAGACTTTGTAGGTCTTGAAGGCGAGGTGGAATGCATTCAGGTAGTTGGCAATCTGCGTGGCCACCTTCATGTAATCTGATTTTGAAGGCATTTATTTCCTTTCGCTTTTTGATAAGTCTTGCTATGCACCGTTTCAGATTGTTATGCCATTGTGGGGACGAATGATTCTGCCGTGAGGCCGAAGGACTTTGCGGTCGGGCAGGTTCCGTCGCGCAGTGGAACTTGTGCAGCGTTACCGCAAACACAACAGGCGGAAGTATCCGAAAAATAGCTCGATTTGTCCAGTGTTCTGTTATCTGTGGAAACCCAAGGCCAGAATAAACGAGTCAACAAGGAAACGAACGGAGACACCCCGCACCCCTAATCCTCCCGCGCGCCCTGGGCCAAATCAAATTTCCCGCCGCCGGGCCAACAAGGTTAAGAGGCATGACACCTAGGATCCCATTTGAAGTATTACGTGGCGCTGTTCCAATGGACCCGCAACCTCAAGCCGCTGCGGCATGACTTTCTGCGAATGCTTCTGAGGATAAAGCTTTCCACCGGCTTCGGTACCTGAGCCCAACAAATTAATCAATTAACAACCCTGTCTCCACTCCCGCATCCCCTCCACCAGCCTCTCCACCTCCCCATCACTATGCGTCGCCATCACACTGATCCGCAACCGCGCCCCGTTCCGCGCCACCGTCGGCGGACGTATCGCCGGCACATACAAGCCGCGACCCCGCAAAAACTCCGCCGCCGCCACCGCCCTCTCACTCTCCCCCAGCATCACCGGCACAATCGGCGAAGCCGAATCCCCGCACGCAAATCCCAGCCCCTCCAATTCCCTCTTCACACGCCGCGCCAACTCCATCACCCGCACCCGCCGCCCCGGCTCACGCTCCACAATCGAAAGCGCCGCCAGCGCCGCCGCACTGCACGCCGGCGGCAACGCCGTCGTATAGATAAACGCCCGACCCGCATTCACCAGCATCTCGATCGCCGCCCGCGGCCCAGCCACAAATCCCCCCACCGATCCCAACGCCTTGCTCAGCGTCCCCACCGTCAACGTCACCCGCTTCTCCACCCCCTGCAACTCCGCCAGCCCCGCCCCGCGCGCCCCCAACACTCCCGTCCCATGCGCTTCATCCACAATCACCAGCGCCCCCGCCTCCTCCGCCGCCGCGCACGCCGCCGGCAAATCCGCCACATCCCCATCCATCGAAAACACCGTGTCCGTCACCAAAAACCGTCGCCCCACTTCTCCTTTCTCGCTACCTGCTTCCTGCTTCGCGCCCCCTGCTTCTCGCTTCTCCCCCCTCCGCGGCTCCCGCAACAACTCCCGCGCCCGCCCATACCCCCGATGCGGAAACGTCCGACACACCGCCCCCGAATACTTCGCCGCATCCAGCAAACTCGCATGATTCAACTTGTCCGACACCACCGCATCCCCTTCCCCCGCAAACGTCGTCAGCACCGCCAGGTTCGCCATGAACCCCGAAGGAAAAATCAGCGCCGCCTCCGTCCCCTTGAACTTCGCCAGCGCCTCCTCCAACTCATGATGCAATCCCATCGACCCCGCCACCAGCCGCGATGCCCCGCTCCCCGTCCCAAATTTCTCCGTCGCCTCCACCGCCGCAGCGCTCACTTCCGGATCATTCGCCAAACCCAAATAGTTGTTCGTACAAAATTGTACATATTCCGATCCGTCAATATGTATCGTCGCCCCCTGCCCCGATTCGACCCGCTTCAACGCCCGCAGCAGATGTCCCGCCCGCCGCCATTCCAGGTCCGCCTCCAGACCCCGCAGCCATTCTGCATGAATATTCATAAAACTAAATCCTCTCCCCCCCCTCCCGTCAACTTTTCATTCGGAACTCCCTTATACCCGCCCTGCCCAATTTTTTAACCCCTTACCCCCCCTCTACCCCCCACCTCACCCCCCCTCGAC
>JBBRWV010000167.1:0-6071 GCA_038248985.1 Phycisphaerae bacterium | reverse complement strand
ACGGGGGATTTTTTGAGAGCGCGGTGGAGTTCGGGGGCCTCGGCGGGGAGGATGAGGGTGCCGGCGTCGGCGAGGTAGCGGGCGATGGAGGCTTCTTCGTGGGCGACGCCGTCGAGGGTGAGGAGTTTTTCGAGATGCTCAAGGCCGATGGAGGTGATGACGGCGATGTCAGGGCGGCAGACATCGCCGAGGGCGGCGATTTCACCGGGGGCATTGGTGCCGATTTCGAGGATGACGTATTCGTGGCGGGGTTCGACTTCGAGGAGGGTGAGGGGCATGCCGATGTTGTTGTTGAAGGATTTAGGGCTGGCGTGGCCGACGAGTTTTTCGGAGAGGAGGGAATGGAGGATGCGTTTGGTGGTGGTTTTGCCATTGCTCCCCCCCACTGCTATCACCTTGGCGCGGAGGTCTTTGCGGTAGGCGGCGGCAAGGCGGTTGAGGGCGGTGAGGGTGTTGTCGACGAGGATGAGGGCGACGTTGTTTTGGGCAGCGAGGGCAAGGGTCGCGGGCGAAGGTTCACTATGGAGGAGCGCGACGGCGATTTTGCGGGCGAGGACATCGGGGAGGAAATTGTGGGCGTCAAACTTTTCGCCATGGAGGGCGATGAAGAGGTCGTTTTCGGCGGCTTTGCGGCTGTCGGTGGAGACGCGGCCGCTGAAGGCGCGGGTGCCGCGGTGGAGGTAGCGGCCCTTGGTGGCGCGGCGGATTTCTTCGAGGTCCCAGGGTTTCATGGTTTATTCCTGACTAGGCGACGGTTGGAACCGCCGATGAACGCGGGTGAACGCCGATATTTTTTTAGAGGGCGCGGGCGATGAGGGCAGCGGCGGCTTCTTCGACGTCATCAAAGTGGTGCTTGGTGGTGCCGAGGATCTGGTAATTTTCGTGGCCTTTGCCGGCGATGAGGACGACGTCGTGGGGTTGGGCTTGTTGGATGGCGTGGAGGATGGCGAGGTGGCGGTCGGGTTCGACAGTGACCTGCGCGGCGACGTTGCCTTCGAAGCCGAGGAGAATTTCATTGATGATGTCGGTGGGGTTTTCGGTGCGGGGGTTGTCGGAGGTGACGATGATGAGATCGGCGAGGGACTGAGCGACGCGGGCCATTTTGGGGCGTTTGGTGCGGTCGCGATCGCCGCCGCAGCCGAAGAGGCAGAGGAGTTTGCCGATTGGGTTCATGGTAGCGCGGAGGGCAGTGAGGACGTTTTGCAGGGAGTCATGGGTGTGGGCGTAATCGACGAAGACTTGGAAGGGGAGCGGGCGATGGAGATCGACGCGTTGCAGGCGGCCGGGGGCACCGATGGCGGTGGAGAGGGATTTTATGGCCTGAGGGGCGAGGATAGTGCAGGCCCGGGTGGAGGCAAGTACGGATAAGAGGTTGTAGGCGTTGTGGCGGCCGACGAGGGGAGTGTTGAGGGTGTAGGTGTGGTTGGGGCCGAGGAGTTCGCCGGGGGCGGTGATGCGGAGGCGCATGGAGTCGCTGGTCATGTTCTCGATGGCGGCGGACCAGGTGGGCGGCGGTGCGGATGACGAATCGGCCAGGCCGTAAGTGACGATGCCCGCGCGGCACTCTTTTTTCATGACAGCGGCGTAGGGGTCATCGACGTTGATGACGGCGACGGCCTGGGGCGAGAGGTTCTGAAAGAGGATGGCTTTGGCGGCGGCGTATTCGTCCATGGTTTTGTGGTAGTCGAGGTGATCGCCGGTGAGGTTGGTGAAGATGGCGACGGAGAAATCAAGGCCGGCGATGCGGGACTGGTGGAGTGCGTGGCTGGAGACTTCCATGACGCAGTGGGTGACGCGGTGGGTTTTCATGCGGGTGAAGAGGGCGACGAGGTCGATGCTGCTGGGGGTGGTCATGTCGGCGGGGACTGGGGTGGAGCCGTCGTCGATTTCGACGGTGCCGACCATGCCGCATTTATAACCGCATTTTTGGCTGGCGGCGTTGAGGACGGAACGGAGGAGATAGGCGACGGTGGTTTTGCCTTTGGTGCCGGTGACGGCGAGCATCTTGATGTTGCGGGCGGGCCAATCGGCGAGGGCGTGGGCGAAGAGGGCGGTGGCACGATTGGCGTTGTCGACTTGGGCGAAGGCAATGTGGGCGGGAAGGGGCGTTTCGAGGGGCTGATCGGTGACGATGGCCAGGGCGCCTTTAGCGAGGGCGTCGGGGATGAATTGCGTGCCGCTGGTTTTGGTGCCGGTGCGGGCGATGAAGACATGGCCGGGTAGAGTTTTGCGGGAGTCTTCGGAGATGCCGGTGAGGAGAGGATCGGAGGCGAGAGTGGGTTGGAGGACTTGGCCCCCCCACTCACGCCCGAGCACTTTGAGCAAATCACTGAACTTCATGGTTCCACCGAATGGATCCAAAGTGGATCGAGCAAAATCAATGTGTGCCGGATGCGGGTTTGCGCGGGCCGGGGTCGGCGACCTGGTCAGGCTTGACCTGCATGTAGAGGAGGCTGCGTTCGAGGAGGGCGGTGGCGGCGGGCGCGGCGACGGTGCCACCGAAATGGCCGAGTTTGCGATCAGGCTTGTGGATGGTGACGACGCAGACGAGTTCGGGGTGGGTCATGGGACCGCCGGCGAGGAAGCTGGAGTTGTAGTCTGTATCGCCGTAGCCGTGGCCCTCGGTGCTGCGGGCTTTGCCGGCGATGTGGGCGGTGCCGGTTTTTCCGAAGAGGCGGTAGACGTTGCTGCGGGTGCTTTTGGCGGTGCCCCAGATGTAGACGCCTTCCATCATTTTCCGCATGGTTTCACAGGTGGCGGCGGAGATGATGCGTTGGGGTTTTTCGGCGCGGGAGAAGTCGGTCCAGGGGGCGGGCTTGCTGTCGTCACCGGTTACGGCCTGGATAACGTGCGGGGTGATGAGGTAGCCGTCATTGGCGAAGGTGGCGTAGCCGCGGACGAGTTGCAGGGGGGTGGCGGCGACTTCGTAACCGAAGCTGACGCTGGTGAGGGTGCCTTTGTTCCAGCGGGCGAGCGGGGTGACGATGCCTTTTTGATCGCCCGGGAGTTCCACGCCGGTGCGTGCGCCGAAGCCGAAGGTGGTGATGCCTTCGTGAAGGGCGGGGATGCCGAGCCGCCAGCCGATCTGGGTCATGCCGATGTTGCTGGATTTGACGAGGATGTCTTCTGCGGAGAGGGCACCGTAGCCGTGGGTATCGGTGACGAGGCGGCCGGCGGGGTCATACCAGCGTCCGCCGTGGCAATCGAAGACGTCGGTGGGTTTGACGAGTTTCTTTTCGATGGCCCAGGCCATGACGAAGGGCTTGAAGATGGAGCCGGGTTCATAGGGGAAGACGACGGCTTTGTTGACGCGATTTCGCTGATCGGCGGTGGAATAATTATTGGGGTCGAACGAGGGAAAATTGGCCATGGCGACGATGTGGCCGGTGTGCGGATTGAGGACGACCGCGGTGCCGCCTTCGGCGTTATAGGTTTTGACGGCCTTGGCGAGTTCCTCTTCGGCGATGCTCTGAACGACCGTATCAACGGTGAGCCAGACGTTGCGGCCGTTGTCGGGTTCGACGTATTTTTGATCTTGAATGAGCACGGTGTGGCGGGAGGCGTCTTTGATAACGCGCATGTAGCCGGGGTGTCCCTTGAGCAGATCTTCGAGCTGGTGTTCCATGCCATCGACGCCGCCGTAATCATTGGCGAAGCCGAGGATATGGCCGCCGAGTTGGCCGAGGGGATAGACGCGTTTGACGGAGTTGACGAAGCTTACGCCATCGAGGGTGTGGAAGAGTATTTTGGCATTTTTGGCTTGCTGGATGCGGGAGGCTTCGTTTTTGTTTTTGGAGGCGGCGCGGGATTCATCGCGGCTGTCTTCGTGCATTTTCTTTTTGAGGGCCATGAAGCGGTTGTAGAAATCCTCATCGACTTCGCGGGCGAGCCAGAGGAAGCGACGCGGGCTTCCATTGGCGAAGCGGGCGTTGGATTCGACCAGGAACCGGATTTCTTCACTGGGTTTGTTGCAGAGCGGGGCCAAGGCTTCATAAAGCATTTTCTGGGCTTTTTCGAGGTCTTTGTCCTTGAGCGCGTTGAGCTTGCCGTCAGGATCGAGAATGAGCGAGGGATCGGCAAAGAGGTTGTACATGCGGACGCTGAGGGCCATGGGGACGCCGCCGGAGGTGAAGATCGTGGCGCGATTGGCCGGTAGCGGGATGATGGCGGTGTGTTGTTTGGCGAGGCGTTCTCGTTCCTTGGCATCGACGTGTTTCTGAATCCAGGCGACGCGGCCGAGGAGCCCGATGAGCACCAGCGCGGTGAGGATCAAGACGCTGGTGGCG
This sequence comes from Phycisphaerae bacterium, assembly GCA_038248985.1. Lineage (GTDB taxonomy): Bacteria > Planctomycetota > Phycisphaerae > WQYP01 > WQYP01 > JBBRWV01. Next base: position 1,785 of record JBBRWV010000167.1, on the reverse strand, counting down.
AGCCATTGAGCACGTTTGGTTGCGTCCATACTGTAATTCCGTGTGCATATTTGTGAGGGGTGTTCGCGAGGGTCACGGGATGAAGCGGGTTGATCAATGACGGCGGAGCGGGGCGACGAGGTCGGTCTCCACGGTGCCGGGGGCCGGCGCGCCGGGGGCGACGCGGGTACGGCGGACGTCGCGCGGTTGCATGGCTTCGCCGGCGTTCATGCCGGCGGCCTTGAGGTTGATAGCCAGGGTGAGGGGGTTGGTGGCCCGGGTGATGAGGACTTTTTGGTCAGCGAGCGATTGTTCGCGCTGCAGAATGAGGGCATGGATTTTGGCGGTTTGGCTGGTGACCTCCTGACGGTGATGTCGCAGGCCCAGGACGGCCAGCGACAGAAGGAGAAGAGCGATGATCATGAAGAGTAGTTTCAGCATGGGAGTGAGGACGCTCCGGCGGACCAAGGATCAATCATGAAGGCAGGCAATTTTCCGATTTCGGTTGCGCGGGATGGCGTGGGATAAACCGCCTGAGGAGATCGTTTGTAAAGGCGAAGGCCCCGCGGACAAGCGGGGCATTCGTCAGGAGAGTATCGGCAATTTCTGCCTGAAATCACGAATCATTGTCGCCCATCGTAAGTACGTGCGGACGGAGATTCAACGGGGATTCAGGCCTTGATTACGGGGAGGGTGAGTTTCATGCCTTCGCGAATGGCATTGGCGTCTTTGAGTTTGTTGATCGCCACAATGCGTTTGATGGTTTCCTGATAGTCTTTCGCAGAAACGGTTTTGGCGATCTTTTCGAGGGTGTCGCCTTTTTTCACGACGTAGAGGGTGGCGGAAGCTTCTTTTTTGGCGTCAGTCTTGGCGTCGGTCTTTAGGGCGATGTCCGTTTTGGCGGGGGATTTTTCGATTTTCAAGCCGGGGGGAGCGATGACGATGGTGGAATCTTTCTTGGTGAGCGGGCCGGGCATGGGGAGGTCTGAGACGGGGGAAGTGGCACCCTTCGCCACTTCGGCCTTGGGGGCGTCGAGGGTTTTGAGGGCGCCGGGCAGACTCAGTTTTTTGCCCACGACCAGAACGGAAGACTCATCGTGCAGCAACTTGGAATTGGCGGAGATGATCATGAATTTGTTGGTTTTGGTGGCTGCGCCGTAATACTTCTTGGAGATCTTGTCGAGGGTGTCGCCCTGGGCGATGGTGTATTCCGAGGCGGGGACGGCGAGTTTCGCGGTCACGGGAACGGCAGCGGTGGGCTTGAATTCAATGGATTCGATGGTGGGAGTGGGCATGCGGAAAGAATCGACGACGGGGCCGGCGGGAACGGCTATCACGGGTTCGGCCGTAACCGGGGTGGAAGTATCGACCGTGAGCGAGGGGATGGAAGGCGTTCCCGCGGGGAGGTCGGCGACGGCCACATCCGTGCGGGGGCGAGCCGTGGCGTACGCGGGCGGGAGAGCGAGGGTGGGTTCAGCGGTGCGCGGCGTGCCAGCGACGGACACAGGCTGCATCGCGCTGCGTCGATATTGTTCGCCTTGGGGAAGGGCGGACATGCGGGTGCCTTCGGCAGCTTTGCCGCCGTTGCCGAGATACTCCGACAACAGTACGCCGAGGAGGACGATGACAAACATGCCGGTAAGCATTCCGATTTTTGCTTCGCGTGACATAAGGGGACTCCGTGGGAAGAGGAAAGCGCGGTGGTTAATTTGGTAAAGTAGTGAATGGGTGAGCGGGACCGGCGGGGAGGCGGAATTTTTTGCCGGGTCTGACACTTCCAATCGCTAGTTCACAAATTGAACCGGT
>JBBRWV010000166.1:0-6092 GCA_038248985.1 Phycisphaerae bacterium | reverse complement strand
GGCGGCGATGAGGACGGTGGTGCCGCGTTGGGCGAGGAAGCGGCAGAAGGGGAGTACGCCGAGGAGGCAGTCTGAGCCGGCGTTGTCGCAGAGGAAGATGGCTTGTTGGTGGGGGGCGGTGAGGATGCGTTGGGCGAGGGGGTTGAAGTGATCGACGAGCCAGGGGCGGTTGCGGGCGACGGTGTCGCGGACTTTTAGGAAGTCGGGGGATTCGGAGGCGAACATTTGGGCGGTGGCGCGGGCGCCGAGGTCGAAGATGTTGCCGGCGAAGATGCCGGTGGTGGCGAGGAGGAGTGCTTCGAGGGGGTTGGCGTGGGCGTCGAGTTCAGCGACGACGGTGGGGTAGAGTGCGAGGACGGTTTCGTTTTCGCGTTGCTTCATTTTGAGGAAGGGGTCGGGGAGTTGGTGGGCGATGAGTTTTTTCTGACGGAGGAGGTCGAGGACGAGGATGTCGAGTTCGCCGAGGAGGTCGGGGGTTTCGCGGATGGCTTGGATGGAGGAGAGGAAGTCGTGGGTGCAGGCGTCGATGCGGGATTGTGCGGATGGGCCGTAGGTATCGAGGGCGTGTTGCATGAGGACGGGGAAGTGTTGTTGGAAGTGAAGGAGCCAGTAGTTGCGGTAGTCATGATCGACGAGCATGTTTTCGGTGGAGCAGGGGATGTAGGTATCAGGGTTTTGGAGGAGGGAGAGGGTTTGCATGTGGGCTTTCGGTAGGGGGTGAGGAGGTTCTACAGGGTAATGAGGAGGCGCTGCACGGCGGCTTTGAGGATTGGGAGGTCGCGGGTGATGACCATTCAGACTTCGTTGAGGTTGATGGTGTCATAGTCGTGTATAAGAACGTCGCGGAAGCCGGCGACGGCGCGCCAGGGAACTTCTGGGGCTTTTTGGCGGGTGAGTTCGGAGATGCGTTTGGCGGCTTCGCCGATGATTTCGAAGTTGCGGAGGATGGCGTCCTGACCTTTGAGGTCGCGGTCGAATGCAGGCCGATCGGTACCGGCATAGGATTCGATTTTGGAAACGGCCTGAAGAATATGGCCGAGATACAACCGCTCATCTTTCACAGTTCCACCCGGTCGTGGAGGATTTGGGCGCGGAAGGCGGGGTTGAGCGAGCTGCGATTGAGGACATCGACGGGGCGACCGAGGAGGTCTTCGAGTTCGTGCTTGAGCGCGATACGGTCGAGGAGGGAGCGGTCGGCGTCGAGATCGATCACGAAGTCGATGTCGCTGGCGTCGGTGGATTGGCCTCGTGCTACGGATCCGAACACCGCGACGTGGCGGGCACCGTGGCGTCCGGCGATGCGGTTGATTTCCGTTCGACGTGACAGGACATCGTTGAGTTGGACCATGATCGATACTCCGTAAGGGTGAGTGAATCATACGGTTGGGCGGCGGGAAAGCTCAAGGGGGGTGGGGAGAGCGGTGAGGGGAGTTGGCGGCGTTGGGACGTCACGGAGCTTACGAGGAGAGGGGGTGGGATCAGTAGGGGAGTTGGAAGACGGCTTTGCTGATGAGCATGCAGCCGAGGGCGAACATGGAGATGAGGCCGACGCCGCAGGAGAAGCCGGCGAGGAGGGCGGGGGCATATTGGCGCCAGCGGAGTCCGAAGCGTTTTTCGAAGTAGAAGCGGGCGATGAGGGCGCCGAGCATTTGGGGGATGACGCCGGCGGCGAGTCCGGTGCCGAGTCCGCGGACGAGTCCGTAGCAGAGCATGACGGGTGCGCCGAAGGTGGAGAGGGAGGTGTAGACGAGGAGTCCGATGGCGGTGGAGGCGGTGATGTAGGGCCATTTGAGAGCTTGGAAGAACATGGAATCTCCGCCGAGGGTGGAGGAGTGGGTGAGGGCGGAGGTGCGGGCCTGGAGTTCCCACATTTGGTTGGCGTAGACGTAGACGGCGGAGGGGATGGGGGCGATGCGCCAGAGGTATTGGGAGAAGATGATGGAGCTGAGGATGATGACGGGGAAGATGACGAGTTCGGCCTTGATGATGGAGGTGAATTTTGTGCCGGTGAGTTCCTGGGTGCGGAAGGCGACGACGGTGCCGGCGTAGTTGTGGATGGGGATGGGGGCGAACCAGATATCGACGCCGTGGTAGCCGAGGGATTGGGAGGCGATGAAGGTGGCTTCGCGGACCATGGGGATTTCGACCCACTGACCGGCGACGCCTTCCATGCGTGCGGCGACGTAGGAGATGAGGGGTGTGTAGACGAAGCCGTAGGCGAGGAGGATCCAGAGGGGGAAGGAGGGGATGAGCCAATGGCAGATGGCGATGTAGGTGGTGGTGGAGAAGAGGTAGATGGCGAAGCCGACCCAGAGGGGGATATCGCCGCGGCCGGGCGGGGGGTTTTTGAGGCGTTGGAAGAAGGATGACGAGGACTGAGGACCGAGGGCTGAGGACTGAGCTTGCGGGGGATTTTTTTTAAGGAGGGAGCGGGTGACGTGGTAGAAGCCGATGAGGGCGATGGCGAGGGAGAGGCCGATGCCGACGGAGAGGTAGACGTCGACGTGGTTGGCGAAGCTGGTTTCGACGGCGTTCATGCCGGGGCGCCATTGGGGGAGTTGTCCGGCGGCGTGGAGGATGGGGTTGGCGCACCAAGTGATGATCATACCGAGGAAGGAGCCGAGGACGGCGTAGTAGGGGAGGACCATGCCGAGGAGGATGTTGCCGAGGTCGAGGGAGAGGGTGATGGGGGTGGCGGGGAGGAGGGTTTCGGAATTGCGGGTGAGGTCGACGAAGGTGACGGGGATGAGTTCGATGGGTTCTTTGAGGAAGATGGAGGAGAGCGCGGGGATGCCGACGTAGAGGGCGCCGAAGACGAGTCCGATCATGCCGCCGATGGAGAAGACGCGCCAGCGCCAGGATTCGTTGCCGTTGGAGGAATCGGCGAGAGCGGTGATGCCGAGGGCTCCGACGGGGGCCATGGGGAAGGGGAGTTTTTCGGCGTCGGAGGTGACGCGGAAGAGGACGTAGCCGAGGCCGAAGTTATCGATGCGTCCGAGGAGTTGTCCGAGGACGATCATGAGGATGGGTGCGAGCCAGTCGATGTGGAAGAAGGTGCGGAGTGCGAGGACGTCGGGGGAGGGGGCGATCCAGGTGGGGAGGGTGACGCCCATGGCGCGGGCGGGTTCGGACATGGCGTAGTATTGGGTCCAGAGGAGACCGGCGAAGGGGGAGGAGATGGCGGCGCCGGTCATGTAGAAGAGGACGAAGATTTCGGGTCGTTTGAGGGAGGTGAAGGAGCGTCGGGCGAGTTCGACGAAGAGGATGACGGTGACCCACTGGGCGGCACCGGAGATGCCGAAGCCCATGAGGAGGGAGAGGTACATGGAGGCGGGCATCATGACGAGGCCGATGAAGACGCAGCCGATGACGGAGCGGAGGGAGAAGCCGTCGGCGAAGGAGGATGGCCGCTCCATGAGGGAGCGGTATTCGGCGAGTTCGGCATCTTCGTTATGCTTCATGGGCGGGGCCTTGCGGGAGGCGAGGGGTCAGGAGTCAGGTGTCAGGGGGGAGTGTCGAGGTTTGGGGAGGAAGTAGCAAGAAGGAAGTGGGAGAGGCGGGGAGGGGCGGGTTAAGTTTCAAGGTGCAAGGTTCAAGTTTCAAGGAGCGGCGAAGCGGCCACAAAGGGAGCGAGCGGAGGCGCTGGGGGCGGTGCTGCGGAATGGAGGAAAATATTTGGCGGCGTTGGATCGGAAAGTGCGGGTTGCCAAATAGAGTTCCAGTGCTTTTGAATTCATTTTGACAATGTTCATGGTGGGCGGGCAAGGGGCGAGGGGTTTTGAACGCGGCGTTGTGGCGTGGCTAAACTTTTGGAGGGGGTGATTTGCGCAGAGCGATGGTATAGAAAGCATGGGGGGCGTCTGCAGGCGCTGGGGTTGGCGCGCCAAATTAGGCGTGAGGGTGCAATATTTTAGGTGGGGCGGACGTTGATTAGGGACGGATACAGAGCGAAACACTTCGAGAGCGATCCTCTTCTCTCACTTCTTCATGTTTGATCGGCGCGTGCTTCTTTTAGCGAAAGGAACGGGATGAGTGTGTCTGTGGAAAACAAGAATATGAGCACGGCGACGGATCTGGAGCGGTTTCAGCAGGCGCGGGTGGCGCGGGAGAAGGTGACGGCGGAGCTGCGCAAGGTGATCGTGGGGCAGGAGACGCTGATTGAGAGCGTGTTGATTGCGATGTGTGCGGGCGGGCATGTGTTGCTGATTGGGGTGCCGGGGCTGGCGAAGACGTTGCTGGTGAGCACGCTGGCGAAGACTTTGTCGATGGGGTTCAAGCGGATTCAGTTTACGCCGGACATGATGCCATCGGATATTACGGGGACGGAGATTTTGGAGGAGGATCACACGACGGGGCGGAAGCAGTTTACGTTTATCCAGGGTCCGATTTTCACGAATTTGTTGCTGGCGGACGAGATCAACCGGACGCCGCCGAAGACGCAGGCGGCGCTATTGGAGGCGATGCAGGAGAAGCGGGTGACGGTGGGGAAGAAGACGTACAAATTGGAAGAGCCATTCATGGTGATGGCGACGCAGAATCCGATTGAGCAGGAGGGGACATATCCGCTGCCGGAGGCGCAGTTGGATCGGTTCATGTTTAATTTGTGGGTGGATTATCCGTCGGATGCGGAGTTGAAGCAGATCATCAAATCGACGACGGCGGGGGCGTTGGCGGAGCCATCGGCGGTGTTGTCAGGGGAAGAGGTGATGGAGTTGCGGAAGACGGTGCGGATGGTGCCGATCAGCGATCATGTGCTGGATTATATTGTGCGGCTGGTGGTGAGCACGCAGCCATCGCGGGAGGGGAATCCGGAGTATTCGCGGAAGTATCTGGCGTGGGGCGCGGGGCCGCGGGCGGGGCAATTTTTGGCATTGGGGGCGAAGAGCCGGGCGTTGTTGCGGGGAAATCCGCAGGCGACGGTGGAGGATGTGCGGGCGGTGGCGCACAACGTATTGCGGCATCGGGTGTTTACGAATTTCACAGCGCAGGCGGAGGGGATCGATGCGGACAAGGTGATTGATAAGTTGCTCGCGACGGTGGTGGAAGCCGGGAAGTGATGTGAGGTTGGTGACGCGGGTGCGCGGATTGACGAAGTAAGAAGCGCCTTTTGAGATAGCTTGTTTAGGGTTGTGCCATATGGCGACATTGCCGGCGATGCGATTTTTGGATGCGAAGATGCTTCGTTCGCTGACGAACCTGGAGCTGGCGGCGCGATTGCTGGTGGAGGGGATGTATGCGTCGCGGCATCGGTGTCCGACGTATGGTTACAGCGTGGAGTTTGTGGATCATCGGGAGTATGCGCCGGGGGATGAGCCGCGGACGATTGATTGGAAGATGCTGGGTCGGACGGAGAAATATTTCGTGAAGCGATTCGAGATGGAATCGAACATGAACGTGGTGTCGCTGGTGGATGTGAGCGGCTCGATGGGGTATCGGGGGAGCGACGGGGGGCGGTTGAGCAAGCTGGAGTATGCGAGTTATTTGTCGGCGGCGTTGAGTTATCTGGTGAAGCATCAGCAGGATTCGCCGGGGCTGGTGACGTTTGACGAGGGGATCCGGGATTTTATTCCGCCGAAGCAGGGGCAGCGGCATTTGTTTACGATATTGGCGACGTTGGAGGGATTGGCGGCGCGGGAGGGGACGGACATTTCGCAGGTTTTGCGGTTGATTGCGCAGCGGTTGACGCGGCGCGGGGTGGTGGTGCTGATATCGGATTGTCATGGGAAGACGGACGAGGTGATTGAGGGGATTCGGCAGATAGTGGCGCGGGGGCATGAGCTGATTTTGTTTCATCTGCTGGATGAGGACGAGGTGTCGTTTCCGTTTAAGGCGCTGACGAGTTTCAAGGATATGGAATCGCGGGTGGAGGTGATGAGCGATCCGATTCGGCTGCGGAAGTTGTATTTGGAGCGGTTGGCGGGATTTCAGGCGGAGGTGAAGGCGGGGTGTGCGTCGGCGGGGGCGGATTACCGGTTTATCAGCACGGCGGAGCCGATGGAGGTTGTTTTGCGGGATTATTTGTTGTATCGCCGGCAGCGGGGGAGGTGAGTTCAAGTTTCAAGGTACAAGGTACAAGGTACAAGGTACAAGGT
>JBBRWV010000165.1:0-6226 GCA_038248985.1 Phycisphaerae bacterium | reverse complement strand
GTTGTCGCCGAGCATGTGGGCAGAATTCCCAGCGGGCGTAAGGAAGCCAACTGGCGCTATTAACATGCTGGAGGGAAGCCTGTATAATAGTTCGCGATCTGCGGCAAGTCGGATTAATGGAAAGATGAACCGTGAGATCGGGACCGGCCCTGCGGGATACCAAATTCACGAAGTCGTACCCGTAAAATTTGGCGGCAGTCCGACAGATCTGCTCAACAAACAGGCCTTACAATAGCACCTATTGGTTCGGCTGTAACGGCGGTTGGAGGCAAAGTGATTGGAGGTAAACTAACCACAAGTGCGTTAGGCAAACTGGCATTGGCTGATGTGACGCTTGGGGTAGGTACAAAGGTCACGACGCTTGTGACCAAGACCATTGCCGCATCGTTCACGAAGCGCCTGGGCAAACCAGCCGTAGAGGCTTTTCAAAGATCGCTTACCTCAGGCAAGTTTAAATTCCTTATGCAAGACGTCAAGCTAGGCGGAAAAGTCGGTGTACAACTGGTGGATAAGACTCCCGTTGGTACTGTAGTAAAGGCTGCAGAAATACAAGCTGCGGCTAGACTAGAAAATAACTTATTGAATGTAAAATCTAATGGCGGGCTTGAAATTCAAGCATCAATTCCACTTAAAAATAATGGTTTCGGTTCTGTGAACCCCACTGGTGTGGCCTCCGAGGCAAAAAATGCTGCCGCAAGTAAGGGAAACCTGATCCCCCTGACTAACGCCGAAGGCGAGGCAGGAATCCTCTCAAGCAGAAAACTCATCGGCAACCGTGGAATCTTTGCAGTGCCCGAAAGCGTTGCTGCTGAAAGCACCGCGATGAAGGTCGCACGAACGGGTCTCATGCCTGGCGAGACCACGACCTTTGTTCGGGTCCCAGAGGCCGCGACAGGCCTGTTCAAGCAACCCGTGCCCGTCGGCCCATATTCTGCCTGGAAGTACTTCGGTGGGGTCAGATATGCCCCTCCAGGCTCTATCAATATGACGACAGGCGCGCTTGCGCCCGGTTCGTCGCTGTTGGGACCAAGAACACTGATCTACGGGCCGGACGTTTTGTTCTGGGGCGGCGTGGGCACTGCAGTCGGCATCTACTTGTATGGTGAGCCGCAGCAGGGAGGGAAATGACATGGGTTCCCTCTCGCCAAAATCGCCGAACTTCTGGGTGCTCGTCGCGTCGGTTCTCGCAGCCATGGGCCTGGTTGTATCGGGCGTTGGATGGGTGGCGCATGCTTCTTGGCTTAGGATTGTAGGTATGGCGCTCCTAGTCCCGCTCATAGTCGGAGGTCTTGGGTTGCTCCTGATCGTGATCCCGTTCCTGATTGTCGCCAATCATTGGAAGAATAAGCCCCCCCCGAAGACGCGGAAAGACAACGGAATCGGCAAGTTCGTCTTGCTCTTTGGCCTCCTTTTGGTGGGTACGTCTGGGAACATCGCCATCGGCGAGTTCCCTTTTGCCGCAAGTAAGGTAGCGACGGGGGAAACCTATAGCGTTGCCTTCCAAACCGAACTGAAGGTTACGTCATACCCAGGCCTCTCACGTGCAGCCCATTTCCAAGCGGCGAACGGGAATCTTCTGCGGATGATGGAAGGCGATGCTCAGTTCGCCCAATCGATGCGGGGCATGGGGATAAACGTTAAAAAGGACCGCTACGGGTCTCGCCCCGCGCACTTCACCGGCTGGTTGGACTTGGCATCACGATGTGCAGTCCGGTATAATGCAGCTTGTCCCGCGTTCACAACATACGGCCGGAAGTATCTTCTGGGATACGCTGCACCCGGTCGGTCAAGGTGGTTATTCGATTTGGGGGCAATAAGGATGATACTACTGGAAATAATTCGAGATTTGGACTCCCTCGATGAGGGAAGCACGATATACGCGGGTGAGCCTTGGATGGCGCAGTCGCAGGTGGTTGTTGCACCCGAGCCGGATTCTGGAGGTCTTCCGCCCGATGGGCAAAAACTCGGGCTGAAATACTTCCTTGAAGTCTTTTTGGCTCGGGAATTCCTTGAGGGTTGGGTTGCGAATCTGCAGAGGGAACCGACACTTGAAGAGAAATGCGCAAGGCTGATCAAGTACGCGGCAACTGACGCCTGATGTAGCGAAGAAGAAGTCTTATACCGGGCGGCGTGACCTTAACCGGGTCGCGCCGCCCGGTTCTTTTTTGGGATCGGATTCCTGGGAATGGTTGACGGGGTTGAGGCTTGGGAGGTGGATAAGCAGTAAGCGTCCGGTGAAGCACATCTTCAATCCGTAGCCACCATCCGTCAACATGCTGCCTTTGAATGGAGGCAGGTATGGCGCACGGCGCGGCAACGAGGGAACGGAAGCAGAAGGAATCATTCTGGCGGAAGCATGTGAAGCGGCAGCGGGACGGCGGAACGTCTGTCCGCGGCTATTGCCGTGAGCATGGACTGAAGGAACCCGCTTTCTATTGGTGGCGGCGAGAACTGGCGCGGCGGGAGGAGATGCCGGCACGGCCGAGCTTCGTGCCGGTGCAGGTGGTCGCCGATGCGGCGGCAGCGAGAATCGCAACGGGGACGCAGACAATACCGTTCGGCACGCCGGTTGTAGTGGGAATGCGGACAACGGTTTTTCCAGCGATGGCGTGTTTTGTTTCCGGGGCTCGGGCAAGGCGCTCATCTCCCGGCATCACGCCGCGGCTTCCAGCGATCTCGGCGCAGCATCAACGCCTCCGCATGCGGACATGCAGGACTCCCCGCCCTTCAATTCCCGTTCTTTTTCGCCTCCGCACGCGCCTGCCGCGCACGCTCCTCTTCAATCTCCCGCTGCACTTCCGCCAGCGTCGCCCACCCGCTCAGATAGTAGTTCAGCGTCAACAACAAACGCTTCGTCGGCTTAACCCCCGTCAGAATGTTCATCAACATGCAGCAGATCAGCCCTGCGGCAATCTGTATCTGAATGCCCTCGCTATGCGTGCTCAGCAAATGCTTGTTCCCCAGCAACTGCTTGAAGAACCGGATGAACACCTCGATCGTCCAGCGGTACTCATACAAGAACGCCACGATCTCCGCCGGCACCTCCGACAGGTCCGTCACGATCCGCAACGTGCCATCCGACGTCGGACCGGCCGTGCTGCTGTGGCCGGCGCTATCTTTGGTCTTCCCCCGTTTCTCGTGCGGCGTACACTTCACGCACACCAGCCGCACGGGGTGATCCATCGGTTCGTTCTTTTGCTGCTTGCCCCCAGATTCACCACCTCGTCGCTGAGCACCCCGGCGGCTGTCGCCTGCGCGCTTAAGGGGCGTTTCTCCAACACCTCGTATACGCTGTGATCCCTTATGCGGCATACATAGTTGCTGCCCACCTTGTGAATCGCATTGAACAGGCCGAACATGGAATACCAGCGATCCATCACATAGACATGCCCGGCCTTTAGCTTCTTTCGCAGCACGTTGCGTTCGTCGCTCTTGCCGGTGTTCTTGGGTGCGGTGATCTCGACTGACGAGGGTACATGGCGGTCCACATCAAACTGCAGATGCAGCCGCCAGCCCGCCTTGTTCTCCAGCCACATGGCGCCGGCGACGCTACGCAAGGTGCGGATCACCGTGCCATCGACCAGCGTGACCTGCCCGGGGAGATTCTTGAAGAGTTCCGGACGATGATGCGCCGGCAACTGCGTCCACAACTGCGCGATCACCTCGTCAAGCAGTTGGGGCTCAAACACGCGGCAGCTTTCGCTGAAGCTGCCCAGGCTGAAGCGGCGTGTGATGCCCAGCTTCCGGCGCACATTGTCAAAACCGGAGGCGTGCTGCAGGCTGCGCAGGGAGTCGAGCAGCGGGTTGAACATGGCCAGCAGCATGAGCAGGACGTAGTCGTCGTAGTGCAGTTCGCGGTTGCCGGCGGTGTCGCGTTCACAGCCGACCTCGTGGAGGTGCCGCAGCAACAGGGCGACTTGGGAAAGCTGCTTGATCCCGCGGATATCCTGCGGCGTGACCTTCATCGGCACAGCCGGGGGTGGTGCTTGGAGTAGGCGGCGTCGGAGCGGGCGCGGGAGCTTGGCAAACTCCGAAGAGGCGGGATCGGGTGTGGAGAGATGCTGGGCCATGGCACCACTATGGCACAATCCGCGCGAGGGCGCAAGCACCTAATTGCGAATATTGTAGATATGTGCAATCATTGTGCCGAACGGTATTGGGACGCAGATAGATGTTCATCTATACACCGGCACCCCATCACGCCAACCCTTCCCACCCTTCCTTTAAAAAAGTGCGAGCCCCGCAGGCCGTACCATTCGTCATCCGATGTCTCGTAACCCTACGGCCCGGCACATCGCATTAAGTGGATGGTTCGGCGCGGCAGTTGCGTGGTGGGTTGGTGAGAGATTTCAGACGGGACTTGTGGCGGGGGCGGAGGAGCCGCGGTCGGAGAGGGTGTAGGGGGTGCCGCTGTTGGTGCCGAGGGTGACGGGAGTCGGTGGCGCGGTCGAGGCGGTCGTAGCAGGCGTAATCCAGGGTTGGGGTGATGGCGGTAGTGGCGTCGAGGGTTTGGACCAGGGTTAGTGGTGGGTTAGAGGCGGTCGACGAGGTCGGCTTGGCGTTGTTTTTCGGTGGCGCGCTGGAGGGCGCGCTTTTCGGAACGGGTAAGGGAGTGAAGACCTTTTTCGGAAACTTTGGCGAGGATGGCGTCGATTTGCTCCTGCTCTTGGCGGTCCTTTAGGGCGCGCTTGGCGGCGGCTTTGGCCCAGCGGTTGCCGAACCAGGTGCGTTTGCGTTTAGAGGCGGGGGCGTCTTCACGATAGCCGGACCAATCGGGATCTGCGCCGCCGGAGGCGGAGGCGATGCGCCAGCGGGAGAGACAGGCGATGAAGAGGATGCCGAACATGAGGATGGCTCCGCCTTGACGCCAGATTTCGAAGAAGAAGAGGAGAGCGGCGAGGACCATGCCAGTAGAGGCGGCAATGTACTGGGCGCGGGTGGAGGAGGTGAAACGGGTGGCGATGCCTTCGAGGACGTAGCCGCCATCGAGGAAGTAGATGGGCCAGAGATTGATGAGGCCGATGCCGAGGTTGATGAACATGAGCATGAGTGAGGAAATGATGACGAAGTCAGAGAAGGAGGTGAGGGGTTGCTGAATCAGGGCGAGCGGGAGGGAGATGGTGCGGAGGGAGTTGCTGGGATCGAGGTTGACGAGGAGCCAGTAGGGCAATTGGAAGAAGGCTTTGTTGCCGAAGGGGAGGAGTGCGGCGGCGATAAGGGTGGCGACAAGGAGGTTGGCGGCGGAGCCGGCGAGGTTGGTGAGGATGAGGGACCTGGGGGAGGTGAGCATGGAGGGAGCGGTCATGCCGCCGAGGGACCAGAGGGTGAGGGTGTCGTGGATGCCGCCGAAGCGTCGGGCGACGAAGCGGCGAGCGAGTTCGTGGAGGGCGGCACCGATGAAGAGGGCGACGCAGGCGATGAGGGCGAGGAGGAGGCCATGAGAGGTGGGCATTTGGAGGCTGGTGCGCGGGGTGTAGACGAAAAAGAAGAAGAAGGCGAGGAGCATCCAGAAGCTGAGGCGTATGGAAGCGCCGCCGATGCGTCCGACGGGGAGGGACCAGGTGAGGAAGCTGGCGAGGCCCTGGAGGCTGTTGCCGCCGCCGTCGCCGCCACCGGTGCCGGGGGAGTTGTAGGGTCGATCTTGCCAGGCCATGGGTTACTCCGGAGTTTGCTGGATGAAGTATTTTAGCAAGGTTGCGATGGACTTGGCATCGACGATGCGATTTTGTTGGAGGAGGGCGAGGATGGTGTCGCGGGAGAGGACTTCGACGCGGATTTGTTCGTTGTCTTCGAGGTTCTGCTGGCCGAGGGTGAGGGAGGTGGCGACGAAGGCGTACATTTTTTCGGTGAGGATGCCGGGGGAGGTGTAGAACCAGCCGAAGGCGGAGAGGATTTTGGCGGCGTAGCCGGTTTCCTCGAGGAGTTCGCGGGTGGCGCAGAGGGCGGGGCTTTCGGGCGAGCCGTCGGGTTTGACTTCGAGGGTGCCGGCGGGGAGTTCGAGGAGTTCCTGGTTGACGGTGTGGCGTCGGTTGCGAATCATGACGATGCGGTGGTCTTCGAGGACGGGGAGGATGATGACGGCGCCGGGATGGAGGACGACTTCGCGGGGGAGGGATTTGCCGGAGTTGGTGAGGACCTGGCGTTGGACGAGGGTTGCGCGGGGGGCCTGGTGGATGCGGCGGTCACCGGGCTGCTTGCCGTGGACGGGGGGGGTGAGGGGTGAGTT
>JBBRWV010000164.1:0-6315 GCA_038248985.1 Phycisphaerae bacterium | reverse complement strand
CATCGCCGCAATAACTGCTACTTATTAAGACGCGCGTACCTCCGACTCGCCGTCCACCCACCTTGCAGTTTGCGGCAAATAAAAGAGTAGCACCATGCAAATTACCAATGTCCAGCGGCATTTGTGCATTTCTGGACTAAGCGTGTAGAGCATGCACGGCACTAGATCAGGACATCCATAAAAAAGTCAGTACTGATGGAATTTACTCAAGAATTTAGCACTATCCGATTTAGCGTGGCGCACGTAGGACGCGACACGCGCGTGTGCTATGAATAGTCCCTTCGTATGTGGACAAAGAAACGTGTGAGCTAACGCATGCAAAATATCAGTCGAATCCAACTTGTGAAGTAATGAGAACTTACGCTGTGAATCGTCCGGAGGACAACTTGTGGAAGAGTTGTGGATATCGTGTTGAGGAGATTGTGTGGAAATCCGTTATTGCGTCTAAACGCAGTAATGCCGGGGGAAAACCAACGGGAAAAAACAGAGTAACTGCGCGTGCCTGAACGAGCGCACGCTGGGGATACGTTGAAGGCACTGCGGTAAATCAATTCATTATCAGTCATGTCGAGGGAGGTGGTTTTGGCACAGACGTTGCCATATGTATTTGCGACCACCTAATCCATGCGACATGTCTGGCGAAAAAAAAAGCTCAACGCATGTCGCAATAAATGAGGTCGGCCGGTGTGGTGCCGGATGCCGACAGCCAGGCACTGATATTCAAATTCGATCACGACTCAAGCGCGATATTTGATAAATCCAAACGTGCTGGAAATACAGAACTCCGGTGCTTAAGCAAATTGAAATGCGGATTTTCGGAGAAAGTCCGTGCGCACATTATTTGTCACACTCGCTACAGAGAGGATCTCGCAAATGCAAAGTCTCGTCTCCCCGATGCCCCCCAAAAAAGAGGTGATTCCCGCGGTGGAAAATGCGTGGAATCGATATCTAAGCGACCGGTCGGAGGATGCGAGAAACGTGCTTATCCTGCACTACATGCCGCTCGTCAGGTTTGCTGCGACTCGAGTGGCGCAGCGCAAACCCGGTCAGACGGAAGTCGATGATCTGATGCAGTACGGCGTATTTGGCTTGCGGGACTCGATAGCCAGTTTTGATCCGATTCGCGGTGTAAAATTTGAAACGTACTGCGCCCTGCGGATTCGCGGAGCGATGCTGGATGGCCTGAAATCGCAGAACTGGGTTCCGCGCGATGTGCGGCAGAAGTTGCAGCAGTTCAATGAGGCGGATGCTCAACTGGCCACGGAATTTGGCGGACGTCCGGACGACGCGGCAATGATGAATCGGCTGGGTATCACCCAGGATGATCACGCCAAGCTGCTGCGAAACAGCCAGGCTTGCAACATCTCAAGCTTGAATACGCTATGCAACGACAGCTCGGAGCGGGAAGTCCAGCGGATCGACCTGTTGCGGGATCATCGTGAATGCTCGCCGATGGATGTGGCGCAACGGGTGGACGTCAGGGAATTATTTATGAAAGAATTGTCGCACAATGAGAGGCATATTCTGACGATGTATTACTATGACGAGATGACGATGCGAGAGATTGGCGATGTGCTGGGGATCAGCGGAACACGAGTGAGCCAGATCCATTCGGAGGTGATCCTTCGACTGCGTGAGCGACTCACGCGCCGCATGACTCAGGGGTACGACACGATCAGTTCGAGCATCGACATGTAATCCACACATCAAGAGTGGATCGCCGTGGAGGATCCACGGATGGCTGGTGCGGCAAGGATGCCGCGACCTGGCGAAGCCCCATGCCACGGAAGGCATCCGCAGCACTCACAGAATCTTGTGCCGTTCGCATTTGAAGGCAGTGATAGACGGCAAAAAAAATCTTGTGAGTGGCAGAGGTACTTTCGGTTCTGGTGTTGTTCTTCGCAGGCTGCAGGATGCAGGCCCAGGCATAAAACAATTCCATAATCGGCCCGATGAGCGGCGTGTAATTCGCATGGACGCGAGTGACGCAAGCGGCAATGCATGGATGGCATGCCGTGGAACGCACATCCGGGCGTGATGGTTGTTGAGTGGAGTTGGCTGACGCGACTGGTCAACAGGCAAGACCAGTGGTGACGGCAGGGCTCAATAATCGAGGCATCCGACCCACAGCATGGACGCTGTGGGACACGGTGCTTTTTATACCAAAGTGGGCGCGGCAGGGGGAAAGGCGGGAGTCCGGCTGTGCGGGCGGGATTTTTGGAATCTATTGCGTAATGAGTTTGACGTCCCGTGTCGCGCCATCGCGATAGAGTGTGACCTGTATCTCGGTTCCGGGAGCGATACGGTCCATGACGGAGAATACGTCATTGGAAGTTTTGATGGTGCGCGTGTTGATCTTCTGGATGATGTCCCCCAGTACAAACGACCCGTTCTGATTTTGGGAGATGCCCACAAAGCCTGCGGCGGCAGCGGGGGAGTGGGGCTCAACCTCGGTAATGGCGACACCGGGGACAGCGTTGCGGGTGCCCAGAAGCTGAGTGATGATGCGATCATCGAAGCGGATGCCGAGCCGGGCACGCTGATATTTTCCGACGGAAATGAGCTGGGGAACGACGCGGTTGACGGTATCCACTGGTACTGAAAAACCGACGCCGGACCATTGCCCACTGGGCGAGAAAATGGCGGTATTGACGCCTATGAGACGACCTGCCGAGTCGAGGAGGGGCCCACCTGAATTTCCGGGATTGATGGCGGCATCCGTCTGAATTACCTCATCGATGGGGCGTCCACCGGCGCCATTGATGGTGCGTTTGAGGGCCGAAATGATTCCTGTGGTGAGAGTCTGATCGAGCCCGAAAGGGTTGCCAATAGCGTAGATGGATTGCCCGACAAGGAGGTCCTCGCTGGTCCCCAGGGGCAGCGGGCGGAACCTCACGCCGGGAAGAGGCGATATTTTCAGAACAGCCAGGTCGTGATCGGGTGAGACACCTACCAAGGTTGCGTCATATTGAGATTGGTCATTCAGGATGACGTGGGCGGCGCTGGAATTTTGGATGACATGGAAATTGGTAACGACATGCCCGAGATCATCCCAGAGGAAGCCGGAACCGGTGCCTTGGGGAACATCGATCACCCGCCGTGAGTAGGGAACCATGCGGCGCGTTTCTGTGGAAATGAACACGACCGAGGGAGAAGCGTTCCTAAAAATCTCGACAGTCGATTTTTCGATGGGGGCGAGCTCTCCCCGGGGAGTGATGACGCGCGGTGCTCCTCCGGTGAGGAAATAGGATCTCGCCAAGGGCCAGACGTAGAAGGCCACCAGGAACAGCATCAGAAGAGACATCAGGGCCAAGAGGCGGCGCATGCTGCGAATCGTACCTTTTGCCGCGCGGGATTGGGCAGCGAGGTCATTGATCGGCAGTGGTGGTGGTGAAGCGGAGGGCAGTTCACTCATAGGTCACTCACAGGGGGTGTCAGAATGGGTAAGTGCAGCATTTTACTTGCCGATGCAGAAGGATCCGAATATTTTCCCGAGGACATCATCGGGGGAAATTGCGCCAGTGATGGAACCTATACGGTTAAGGGCGTCACGAAGTTCGGTGGCGAGAAGTTCGGGGTGCATGCGGAATGACTTTTCCGTAGTAAGGGCCACAGCGCGATGAAGTGCGAGCGTGACCATACCCAGGCCCTCGCGGTGCCGCGCGTTAAGGGTCATGGCGTCAATTGCGCCAGGAGGGCGTAAAGCCAGTCTTTCAGAGATGAGTGCTTTGAGGGCGGGGAGGTTGCGCTTGTGCAGGGCCGAGACGGCTATATCGACCAGAATCTCCGACCCGCGCTGGGGGTCTAGAATATCCACCTTGTTGCGCACCGTCAGGATGTTGGTTACGCCCCAATCGGTCAACTCTTTGCGAATCCCATTGACCGATTCAACCGTATCCATGTCGTCTACGACGAGAAGGACGAGGTCGGCCTCGCGGAGAATTCGTTGGCGCGCGAGATTCATGTCCTGCGAAAGCGGGGTGGGTGACGCTTCGATACCTGCGACATCGACCAGTCGGATCGGCCCCTGGGGAGATAGAAGAATGGCCGAGAGAGCGTCGCGAGTCGTGCCGGCGAGGGGACTGACGATAGCGCGATCATGGCCTGCCAGCGCATTGATGAGGGAACTTTTCCCAACATTGGGACGCCCGGTGAGGATGGCGACGGGCAACGCATCGAGACGTTCCCAGCGAACGGCGTGGCAGGTCAGGCGACTGATCTCGGCGATGAGTTCCTGCAGGCGCCAGCGCACTTGATCGGCGCTGATAAAACTGACGCCTTCCTCCTCCGTGAAATCGATCCCGGCTTCGAGGGCGGCTAGCAACTCGACAAGGGTTTCGACACTGGTGTGCGTCCAGCGATGCAGGGCGCCATCGCGCAAAGAGGCCGCGGCACGAAGCTGAACATTGTTGGCGGCGGAAATAGTGGCGGCGATGCCTTCGGCTTCGGTCAGGTCGATTTTGCCGGCGAAAAAGGCGCGGGCGGAGAACTCACCGGGATCCGCCGGGCGGGCGCCGGCGCGAAGTAATTCGTCAACAAGCATTCGAAGAAGCGCTGCGGAAGACGGGATATGGAGTTCGGCGAGGTCTTCGCCCGTATAGCTGTGGGGCGCTTGAAAAAGAAGCAAAAGAACGGGTAGAGACAGATTTCGCAGTCGAGTGGGAAACGCGCCCGCACGCGGCCTGGGCGGAAATTGAACGAGTTGTAATGCGAGCGCCCAGGATTGTGGGCCACTCATTCGCAAGATGGCACGAAGGCCGCCGCCTGCGAACCCGCCCGGAGACGAGATGGCGGTGATAGTGTCATTTCCGCGCATGGAGGTTACTCCGTGAGCGTCGGGCGGATACGCATCATTTTTTTTCGTCCGTGTTCATCAAAGCACCGGCGGTCGCTGGCAGGATGCCCTTTTTCCGCAGCGTGCGCCGAACCAGATAGGTGTCAAACAGGCCACCGATGGTGCTGGCAAATATATACACATTGAGGCCGGACGGCGCGCTGTAGAGAAACATGGGGAAGAGCATGATCATCCATTGGCTCATTTTTTGCATCTGTTGCTGCTGGGGGTCCGAAGATTTCGGCTGCGATGCCGTGGTGACTTTCATCTGCACAAAGAATACGACGCCGAGGAGGAGGGGCAAAAGGTTGAGACTGCCGATCGGACCCATCAACCAACTGAGCACCGGCACGTTCACTGGAGCCCAGCTGAGTATGGCGTCAGGATTGGAGAGGTCGGCGATCCAACCGGGAATAAACGATGCGTGGCGTAAATCGATATCCACGGCGAGGCCCGCGTAGAGAGCCATCCAAATCGGCATTTGCAGCAGCATCGGGAGGCAACCCATAATTCCGCCGGCGGGATTGACATTGTTTTCCTTGTAAATGCGCATCAATTCCTGTTGTTGTTTCTGTTTGTCTTTGGCGTAACGTTTTTTTGCCGCTTCAATTTCAGGGGCGATCACGGACATTTTCTTGCTCATCGTGGCCATCTGAATCTGGCTGGCGCGGGTGAGCGGGTGCATGAGCAGGCGCACGATGATCACGAGCAGCATGATGGCGATGCCGTAGTTTCCGAAGGCGACAGTGGTGACGAGGCCATCGAGGAACTTGAGGATGAAGAGGGCGAGCCAGTCAAAGGTGCAGGGGCCGCAGGGGCCACCCTGGCTGAAGCGGATCATCTTAATGTAGTCGTAAGCGGCAAAACTGTACTGATCGGTGTCGGTCTTTGCGGCCAGTTCACCCTGAAGGATGTCGCGCTTTTTGGGCCCGAAGAAAACTGCCAGCGGCATGTTGGTTTGGCCGTTGGGAGCGATCTCAATTCGTGAGCCTTCCAAGCGCATTACCGTAAATGTTTTGGACGGATCCGTGGTATCTACGGAAAGCGCATCGACGTGTATTTCCGCGATATGGTCGACCTCGGGAATCTTGTGGGTTCCTTCATAGAGGTCGAGCATTTTAGGAGTTTCGCGCGGAAGAGGGCGAACAATGGCGGCGAAAAAGCGGTTGGAAGCACCAATCCACACAACAGGATCATTGCCCACGCCTTTGCCGATTTCCGTTGTGCCGTTCGGAAGTTTCTGCAGCGAGCCATGCGGGAGATCCACGGCGACGGAGCTGTTTGACCAGGAAGGCGACCCGGCGTCGACGAACTTTTTGAGGGTGTTGTATTTGGCTGCGTGATAAAAGCGATTGTCCATCTGTACGTTATCACGGGGAAGATCCGTGGCCCCGAGTTGGACGATCTCCACCTTGATGGCGCTATCAGTCAGATTTTTCACCTCGTGGGCGATGGTGACTTCATAGGAATGGGGATCGACT
>JBBRWV010000163.1:0-6322 GCA_038248985.1 Phycisphaerae bacterium | reverse complement strand
CTTGACTACATTTGCATTTTTAAAAAAACGAACGGAAATTTTCGCAAAAATTAACGATTTATTGGCCTTTCTAGGCCTGGCCATAGCTTACGCTAGACGAAAATTCTTTCAGAGTGGTCGCAACTGGCGAACTCGGGTTAGTTGTGTCGGAGAGAATATTTATTTTCATGTGTTTCGCGTATTTCGTAGTTTAGGTTCTTTCTGCATTATTGTGGGTTATTGCTGTTTGGCCGGGTAATGAGGGGCGTTTCTCACAACAAAGAATGGGGGAGGGGCGCTCCGTCGCACCGACTGGCTGGGAAGATTTAACGCATCGGCGCGACGGAGCGCGCCTCCCACATTTTCTATTGAGAGGTGGCGGGCGAGGTCCCTCTCGCCCGTTGCGCACGGGGGAACGCGAGACCTCAGGGGAGAACACGCCGCAGAGGGACCTGCGGCGTTTCCCTGATGGCGCACGGTCCCGTCTTTCCCTCTTCGGGTCAGAAGGACCTGACCCGCCCCCCCGTGAAGTTATTTGTAGCGACGGCATTGTGATGCCGTCGTCCTTCCCTTGGAATCCGACGGGATAAAATCCCGTCGCTACATCATCGAGCACGGGCCGGACGATCCCGCCTCCGAGGCGGGACCGTTCGGCCCATCGCCCTCTGCGGACTGCCATCTGAACTATCCCGAACGCTGCGTGAGACGCCCCCTTCCCCTGCTTTTGGAGGGCGTTGAAATGCCAACGATCCCCAATCACCCACACTTAATGAGAACTGCTGAAGAGGGGGCGGTCTGAACCGGTAGGGCAATCCCGCGACGGCGGGACGAGCGAGCCGTCGCGCCGGGGAAGAGGCGGCTCCCCCGGAGGTGTCGCCCTTCGATAGGCCGCGTCGAGCACCGGATCGCCGAGGCGCCCTAAATTGCGCACGGGGGTATTTTATTGCTTGGAATCATCCGGCTGGGCTGCAACACTATTCTTTAACTTCTGGAGATGTGTTGTGAAACTGAGACCCAAACCGCGCCGAGGCCAATTCATTCACCGCTTGACGCGCAACCTGCCAACCATCGCCCGGATGGAAATCATGACCTATGATCACACCTGGTCAACTCACGTGCATGTGCCGGTGGAAAACGAACTCCTGCATGTCCTCCACGGACACATGGAACTGGTGACAACACACAGCTCCATGCCCGCAGGTCCCGGCGATACCCTTCTCATTCCCGCCGGCCTGCCGCATCGGGACCACTTTGACCCGGCTGAACCGTTGGTCGTCTTTCTCTGCCATTTTACCTGGTCATTGACGCAACCTTATTTCGAACGCGTCGACAATCGGCTCATCCACTCGATGCCGGCCGCCGGCAAGGTGGAATTGGCCCAGGTTTTCGACCAATTGCGCGCCATGCTGTTTCGCGCGACCGAATCTGACATTCAAGTCGAGTTCGAGGGATGGAAGGTACGAACGTGGGGCCCCACCGTCGCGGACCGTCAGGTTGCCAATGCCCGGTTGCTCACGATCCTCCTGCTGATTCTTAAACAAGCGGAAGAACTCCATGCGCCTCAGGCCCAAGCGCCCGCCCTGCCCCGCCGGCCCTATCGGGGAAAAGCGCTCGTCGAAAAAACCAAGGCGTATATCGCCGCCCATTATTCACACGACATTGGACTTCGCGAAATCGCGGCGCAACTGGGCACTTCGCCCTACCATTTATCGCACGTCTTCAGCCGGGAAGCGGAACTTTCCTTTGCCGCCTATTTGCGGGAAGTACGTCTGTCAAAGGCACAGGCGCTGTTGACCGAGGAAACCTATCCGATCGGCAACGTCGCGCGCGCGGTCGGGTATCCCAACCCCAACTACTTCGCCAAGGTCTTTCGCAAACGGTTCGGCATCACGCCCACTGATTTTGTACTGGCGCAGAAAACATAAGGATGGAGAAAACTTGCTTCGCCCTTGCGGCATGATAATATCATCCCCATTCAATTCATTCGAAAGGTCGGCCTATGATCAAGTTAATCCGCTGGAGTGCTCCCCTGTTGTTGTCGATCCTCGTCACCGGCGTCTTCGCCGGACCCGTGCCCAAACTGCCGGGGGTCGCCGAGGTCAAGGTCGGTGCGTTGTCCCGCAAACAAGTGTCCGCAGAGGCCAACTGGCTCATCTATATCAATATCAAAGAATTCAACGCCTCCAAATTCGGCTCGCTGATCCAAAGCGACCGCGCCCCCGCCGAAATGCGCGAGCCGCTCGCTCAAAGCCAGGATCTGCTGGGGTTCAATCCGCTCAAGGATATGGATTACATGACCCTTTATGGCCGGACCGAAGACCCCCAGAGCGGCGTCGCCCTCTTCAGTGGTCGATTCGATAATGAAAAGGTTTTAGCCCGGGTTCGTCAACGCACGGGAATGAGCGAAAGTCGCGCCGGAAACCGGACGATTTATCAATGGGCTGAGCCGAGTAAAAACCAGACCCTGTCGCTCTGTCTCCTTCAGGCCGGACAATTATTGATCACCGCCAGTCCACAATCGATGACCCAGGCGCTCGAGGTACTCGATGGCAAGCGGCCGCATCTCGTTCCCGGCTCCGCCTTGTCCGTCCCGGAAAATGCCCGGGGGTTCCTGCTGGCAACCGCGACCGGCGATGCGGTCAAAATGGGGCCCTTGGGTAATTCCAAGGGATTCAACCTGGCTCTGGGCGAAAGCGCGGATGGCTTGGTTGAAGCCCGGTTCAACATCCAGGCTGAGGACGAACAGATGGCGAATTCGACCCAGCAGATTTTACAAGGACTCGTCCTCTCGGCGCTCCTCACGGGCAAACAAAATCCTGAATTGGCTGAGTTGGCCCAAACCGCCGAAGTCTCCGCCCAAGGCACCACGGTCACTCTTCAGGTGCAACAAACGGCGGATAAATTGTTCGATCTGCTCTCTCAACAAGTCGCCAAACGCATGCGCGCATCCACCCCAACGGCGACGGCCACCCCACCCCCCGCCGTTCCGCCGGCCCCAGCCGCCCAATAAAGACGGCTTCATTTATTGCTTCTGGAACTTATTAAGTAACCCGAGGAGCCATCCGGCGTTGGCGCCGGATTTCATAACAAAAAATGGCCGCCGCCACGGCGGCATTCAAGGACCCGATCCGGCCTTCCTGCGGAATCCGGACCCAGGTCTCGATCTGTGCGGTCATGGCCGGGCTGTGGCCGTGGCCCTCATTACCCACCACCAAAGCCACCGGGCGCCGCCCATCGAACCGATCGATCGTGGCCTCGGCCTTCTCACTGGCTCCCACCACCGCCACCCCGGCCTGCCGGAGTCGTCCAGCCAACGCCGGTAAATCGATCGATTGAACCAATGTCACCCGGTTGACCGCCCCCGCCGAACTCCGGGCCACCTGCCGCGTCACACCCACCTGTTCTTCTCCGGCCAACACCACGGCCGTAGCGCCGAACACCTCGGCCGACCGTAGAATCGCCCCCAGGTTGTAAGGATCCTGTATGCCGTCTAATAAAAGATAAAAGGCGGACGCGCCCGTTCCGCCCTCCCTGAAAAGCTGGCCTTCCCCGGCGTAGGGAAATTCACCCATTTTGGCCAGATAGCCTTGATGCTCGGCGGAGTGGCAGAGCCGGATCAGGTCTTCCGTCGATCCACGGTTGACCGGGATCTTCAGTTGCTCCGCACAAGCCAGGGCTTCCCGGGCCGGATCGTCCGCCAAAGCGGCATCCAGCCACAATTCAAGAATCGGCCACCGTCCGGCCCGCAGGGTTTCCAATACCGGGTTACGGCCCCA
This sequence comes from Phycisphaerae bacterium, assembly GCA_038248985.1. Taxonomy (GTDB): domain Bacteria; phylum Planctomycetota; class Phycisphaerae; order WQYP01; family WQYP01; genus JBBRWV01. Next base: position 2,567 of record JBBRWV010000163.1, on the reverse strand, counting down.
GAGCCAACACTTCTGGTGGTTGCCCAAAAGCGGCGGCCGGCCCTTGGCCCGCTGATAACGTTCCATGCGTCAGGGTTCCTTGCGGACCTTTTCCGGCTGGGCCGGTGCCGCCAGCGGTTCATCGCCCTGATCCTCTGCCGCCCCCGTCCCCATCCATTTCCCGGCCGGACGCGGGGTTTCAATCAGGGATTGATCGATCAGCGGTTGCGACGGCAAAAACACATCCCGTACGGCGGCGACGACCTCCTCGGTGAGGTCGGGCGCCTTTTTCGTGATCAAAACCGTGGTCGCCGGATCGAGCACGATATCCAACCGCCGCTTGCGGGCGATTTTTTCAACGTGCGGCATCAGGCGTTTTCGGAACGTGGCGAACATCTGGGCCTCATGTCGCTGCAGGTTCTGCCGAGCGGCGGCGATACTTTGTTGAAAGGCATCCTGAAGAGAATCGATCTCACCTTGGATCCGGGTCTTGTCCGGTTCGGATCCGGCGTTTTTCAGCTTCCGGCTCAGATCGTTAATCTTTTGAACGTGGGCTTGCTGAAGTTTTCCCAATCGTTCGCGGGCCTCATCCTGCAACCCCCGTTCCTCCCGTTGCATCCGATCCAAAACCCCGGTTTCGCGCGCCACCCGTGCCACGTCCAATACGCCCACCCGGTGGGGATTCATAAAGAAAACGGCATAGATCAATAGAATTGCCAATCCCACCACATAGACCACTTCCACGATGGGCCATCGTCCCCGTCCTGCGTTGTCGCTCATGTCCGACTCCTCCGCGAGCGGCCTTTGGCCAGCGCCCGCATGCGTTGTTTCAGGTAGGGTTCAAACCGGCGCCGGAGATCGTCCCGGCGCAGGGCGTAGTCCACCTGTGTAATCAGATAATCGACCCGGTCGCCAATGTCATACCGGATCCCTTCGAAATGATGCCCATAGACCGGCATCACCTGGGCCTGCGCCAAGAGCGCATCCGTCAATTGGATCTCCCCGTTTTTACCCGGACGGGCCCGCTCCAGGTAATTGAAGATCTCCGCCGTCAGAATGTATCGGCCCCCGATCGCCAGCCGACTCGGCGCCCGCGCCGGCTCGGGCTTCTCGACCAAATCCGTCAATCGATAAACCCGCGGCGCCAGTTGCGAACCGCTGATGATTCCGTACCGGCTGACTTTCTCCAGGGGCACTTTTTCAAGTCCCACCACCGGCCCCCCGAAGCGCTCGTACACTTTCATCAACTGCCCCACGCAGGGCTGGGCCGATTGGATGATCGTGTCGCCCAGCAAGACGGCAAACGGTTCGTTGTCCACATGATAGCGGGCCTGTAATATTGCATGCCCCAGCCCCAGTTGTTCACTCTGGCGCACATAATGGATATGGGCCATCTCGGAAATCCGGCGCATACTGCGCAGGAGGGCGGTCTTCCCGTCGTTCGCGAGCCGCCGCTCCAACTCCAGGTTGCGGTCAAAATGATCCTCGATCGAGCGCTTGTCGCGTCCGGTGATGATCAATATATCGGTGATCCCCGCCGCCACCGCCTCCTCCACCACAAATTGAATCGTCGGCGTGTCGACAATCGGCAACATCTCTTTCGGTTGGGCTTTGGTCGCGGGCAGGAACCGGGTGCCGAACCCGGCGGCCGGAATCACCGCTTTGGTCACGCGCGTTTTCATGCGATCTCCGGTTTAAACACCACACACCCAATCCCGTTCAATGCTTTTTCCAGGGCATGGTACATCGCCTCATCTTCATACAGGCCGATGATCGCGCCGCCGGACCCGGCAAATTTCGCCGAGGCCCCGGCCCGCCGGGCCGTCATCACCATTACGCGATTGCCTTCGGACACGGGGTAGATCGTCGTCCGCAAGTCAAAATTCGCATTCATCAGCACACCGATTTCACGCCCCCGCCCGGCCATCAGCAAGGTTCGCGTCTGTTCGGCCAATTCGGCAAACCCTTGCATGGCATCGACGACCTTGCGATCTCCCTTTTCGAACAGCGTCCGAACCGGGTTATGGACCCACTCCGAACTCTCCGATCGGGTCGCATCAAAGGCGACATACAACGGCGGCATCAGATTCGGCGCGATCGGCTCGTAACGACCATACCCCTGCCGCTCCATCAACTCCCGCGCAAAATCCATGAAAACCGCCCCTTCATAGACCTGAATGACCCGGTCCTGCAAGCCGGCGCTGATGCCCAATTCTGATTTTTCCGCCGAGAGGATCAAATTGGCCAGATGCGGCTGGGGTATTTCCACCCCGTAAAAAGCCATCAAGGCCCGCAGTACGGCCGTGACGATCGCGCTGGATCCCGCCATTCCCACCAGCCGGGGAATATTAGTGGTATGACGGATGGTAAAATTGCGGTTCTCCAACTCGATCCCCTGCTCTTCGCAATAGTCCGCGAAACGCTTGATCGCCGCCTTGACCAGCCGCATCCCCCCATAATACCCATGGCGCTTGACCTCATGGACCAGATCCTTCATCGAAGGCAGATGATGGATAAGAAATCGCTTTTCTGGTGGCAGGGGCACACGCCCGCACAAACCAGCCTGAAATGACGTTTTCATGGTTAAG
>JBBRWV010000162.1:0-6347 GCA_038248985.1 Phycisphaerae bacterium | reverse complement strand
GGCACAAAATATCTCGCCGTCGCCCTAACCAACCGCCGCCAAGACTCTCCAAACCATCCTATTCCGAGGGGTGGGATTCGAACCCACGACCAAGGGATTATGAGTCCCCGGCTCTAACCGCTGAGCTACCCTCGGTTTCCTCAGAATTTTCGTTGATTTCTCCCACCTGTACAAGCGCCCCACCCGCAACTTCCCCCAAATCCCCCCGCCCTTCACCAGTTCGTTTGATAATCCGTCCCCCCATTCGACGTCGTCGCGTAGGCCTTCATCTTGTCGATCGGCACCCACTGCACCGATCCATCCAGATACGCCACATTCCCCCCCGCTGATCCCACCTGCTTCGGCGTCTGCCCGCCCGTCGACGCAAACGTCAAATACTTGTAAAACGCATGCGGTGCCAATGTCCAGCCAGATTTCTCCCAGTCATTCATATCACTCGCCACCACCGACCCCGGAGGATCGTTCGTCGACAACGGCGAAAACCACCCATTCGTTGTCGGCCAATTAATCGGCGAATATCCCTGATCTCCCCACGAATACTTATAACCATGCCCCGCCAAATATGAATACCCCAACAAATAATCCGCGTTCGGCTTCGACGGCTGCGCCGTAAACAAGGTCGGCAACGTCTTCTCCGCCCGCGGACACCCCAGCATCTTCTTGTTCTTCCCATAATCTAAAAACTGGTTTACCGAACTGATCTCCAAAAATATCACATGCTCCGACCGCGTCCCCGGACCGTCCCCCATATCCCGCGTCCCCGGAATCAACGCCGTGTTATTCTCCGCTCCATATAAATGCTCCGCCTGCGCCCACATCCGCAAACGCGCCGCACACGACGCCCGCACCGCCTGCTCCTTCGCCCGCAACAGTGATGGCAAAATAATCGCGATCAACAACCCAATGATCACCACCACCACCAGCAGCTCAATCAACGTAAACCCCCGGCCTCCCTCACGGCGGTGCGCGATTAACCGTGCGCTAACCATCCTATGCTCCTTGCGACACCCGCGCATTTGCCGACAAAATGCCTGATCCAAAATTCATTCTTCTTGATTACGCCATCCAATGTATCGGCTTAGATGCGCCAGAAGTGAAGTCTCCGCCGCCGCTTATGCACGCAGCCGGTTCCTCATCAAAATAATAGGCTCCCCCCGCCCCCAAATCTTCCACCCGTTTGCGCTCTCTGTTCATCCCCTTGCGCTGTGAATCCCTTCACACACCATCCCCATTCCAGTGCCCGATTGCAGCAACACCCTGAATGCCACGAATGCCCTCCGCAAGGAGTGCGGTTGAAAAAGAGTTGCTCATGGAGGAGCGGTCATGGATTCTCCAATCACTAATCTCATGCCCATCTTGGCACTTGCCCGTGCTCGGACTGGGGGTATACTGCGCCCGGAATGCTCGGAGGACGCTCTCCGGGCCTCTGACAGCTCGGGTAGCGTGCTGAATAGCTGCCCTCGACAGCAGCCAAGGGCCTCTTGGAACGCCCAGAGGAAAACCGAAAACTCCCCCGCTCCTCAAACCCCTCACCCCCGGCCCACTGCACCACGCCCATCCGGAATCAAAATTCCTAGCAGTCCTATCAGTGTCCTACCCCCGCTCTTCGGCATTCTTCTGAGCCCCATCATCGCTGCGGCGGCCATGAGCTTGAGTTCTGTGTCCGTAATCGGAAATGCGTTACGTCTCAGACGCACACCCCATATGATGCGGCGCGCGAATGAGCCATCAAAGGAGTCGGTCATGGTTCCAAGATTGCTTGTGCTGACCGGGGTACTTCTGACGGTAGGTTGCACCGCACCTCCTCTGGCTCCTACCTTGTCAACAGATCATCCGGCCAGCGTGGATGCCATCGAAGCCCGGTATGCGCCGCCCCAGAGCGTACTGGTTGAAGACCGCGCCGGCCTGAGTCCTGGACCGGCGTCCCAGCCCGCGTCTCCCGGCGCGGGCCATGAGCATCATGGCGCAGCGGCCCCACCAGCCACGACCTCCGGCGCGGGCACAAGCAGTCTGGGGCAGACGACGACTCGGCCTCAGGTAGTGACGGCGACATACACTTGTCCAATGCATGCGGATGTAGTGAGCGATGCACCTGGCAAGTGCCCAAAGTGTGGCATGGATCTCGTGAAGAAGCCGAGCACCGGCGGACTGACTCCGCATGAGGGAGAACGCCATGAGTAAAGGCGTTGCCCCCGTACTCCTCCTGCTTGCTTTGGGTCTTCAAGCCACGGGTTGCACGCCGGTGCCCCCCCAAGGCGGGTTCGATCACGTTGCGCAGAACGTTCAACAGCGTATTGGCCAGCGCGTCCACTGGGACCAAGGTGGCCCCGAGGACAAAGCGGTCGCGGATACCGTGACAGCGCTACTGCAACGTCCACTTACCGTAGACGATGCGGTGCAGATCGCGCTCCTGAATAACCGCCGTCTGCAAGCCACCTATGAGGAACTGGGGGTCACACAAGCTTCGCTGGTCCAGGCGGGCCTGCTCAAGAATCCCCGATTCAACGGAAGTTACCTGCCGGCCGTGGAGTCCGGCCCTTTGCCTGTGATTGGCCTTGAACTGGCGCAGAACTTTGTGGATTTATTCTTCATCGGAATGCGCAAGAGCATCGCGGCGTCGGAGTTCGAGGCGAGCAAGGCGCGTGTGACGGCGGCGGTGCTGGACAAGGCCGGCGAAACCCGAGTGGCATTTTTGGAATACCAGGCCGCGGAGCAGGTCCTGGAGATGCGCAGGATGGTCGCCGACGCGGCTGCGGCTTCCTTCGATGCCAGCCAGAAGCTCTTTGACGCCGGCAACATCACCAAACTCGCTTTGGCCACTGAACGGGCCAACCTCAGCCAGGCCAAGCTCGATCTGGCCAGGGTGCAAGCTGCGGTCCTGTCGGAGCGCGAACGACTCAATCGCCTGATGGGGGTCTGGGGAGCACGCGACACCGCCTGGCGAACAGCGGGCCGATTGCCCGATGTGTTGAAGGACGAGATCGAACTCCAGAACATCGAACGCCGAGCCATTGCCCAGAGCCTCGATCTAGCCGAGGTACGGGCACAAATTGTGGTTGCGGCTGGCCGCTCCGGATTGACCAAGTGGTCCACAATCTTGTCCGACATCGAGATCGCAGTCACAGCAGATCGCGAGGACGATGGCACATGGCATGTCGGGCCGAGCGTCTCCCTGCAGATTCCGCTCTTCGACCAGGGACAGGCCAAGAATGCGGCGGCGGCGGCGGAGTTGCGGCGTGTCTTGCAGGAGTATGCCGCGCAGGCCATTGAGCTGCGTTCGGCAGCCAGGGCATCACGTGATCGGCTCGTCGCCGCGCGGGAGCGGGCGACGTACTGCCGCGAGGTGCTGCTGCCCGTCCGCGACGAAGTGTTGCGCGAAAGCCAACTCCAATACAACGCGATGCAGATCGGCGTCTTCCAACTGCTCAACACCAAGCGTGATGTTATCGAAGCAGGAATCCAGTATATCGAGGCGTTGCGTGACTACTGGATCGCCCGCGCAAACCTGGAGTTGATCCTGGCGGGCCGCCCGATGCTGGATTCACAGGTGCCGACGGGACGTACTTCGTCTCGGTCTGGTTCAGATCGAAAGGACCACTGACCATGTTGACACGTCGAAAAATGATCGCGGCCTCGGGTGTGGCCTTGGCTGGCAGCGCTGTGACCTTTGGTCCCGTGGGTTCCGCGTTGGCGGCCCTGTCGGAGGAGCCTTCGGGAGACAACCAGCACTCCCCTGACGCTCACACCAAGCCGCAGCCTCCGGGGGAACCCAATCGCGACTACACGCCCGTCATCACACCCAACGGAACCACGTTGCCCTACAAGATGATCGATGGCGTCAAGGTCTATCATCTGATCGCCGAGGAGGTCGAGCACGAGTTCGCCCCAGGACTCAAGGCCTTCTGCTGGGGCTACAACGGCCAAGTGCATGGCCCGACGATTGAGGCGGTGGAGGGCGACCGTGTGCGCGTGTATGTGACCAATAAACTTTCAGCGCCAACCACCGTTCACTGGCACGGCGTGCTCTTGCCCAGCGGCATGGACGGCGTGGGCGGTCTTAGCCAGCGCGCAATCCAGCCCGGTGAAACCTTCAAGTACGAATGGACTTTCCGCCAGCACGGCACGTTCATGTACCACTCGCACCACGATGAGATGACCCAGATGGGGATGGGCCTCATGGGAATGATTGTCGTGCATCCCAAAAAGCCCGTCGGGCCACGCCCCGACCGGGACTTCGTGTTCATGCTAAGCGAGTGGAAGATCGTGCCGGGCACGAAACGCCCCGATCCCAACGAGATGACTGACTTCAACATTATCACGCTCAATGCCAAAGCCTTTCCAGGCACGGCTCCCATCGTGGCCAAGTTGGGGGAGCGTGTCCGACTTCGGTTTGGAAACCTCAGTGCAACGGACCATCATCCAATCCACCTGCACGGCTATTACTTCAAGGTCATCGCCACGGATGGTGGGGACATTGCCGAGGCTGGCCAGTGGCCGGAGACCACCATTCTGGTGCCGGTGGGCAGTACCCGCGATGTTGCGTTGATTGCCGACAACCCCGGCGACTGGGCCATGCACTGCCACATGACCCACCACGTCATGAACCAGATGGGCCACGGAATCCCGAACATGATCGGCGTCAAGCCCGGTGATCTCGACCAGAAAGTGCGGAAACTGCTCCCCGGCTATATGACGATGGGCCAGCACGGCATGGGAGACATGGGCGACATGGGCATGGCCATTCCGCCCAACAGCATTCCAATGGTCGGAGGTAAAGGGCCGCACGACTACATCACGATGGGCGGAATGTTCACCATCTTCAAGGTCCGCGAAAACCTGACCAGCTATGACGATCCAGGCTGGTACAAGGCTCCCGTCGGCACCCAGGCGGACTTGGCCCGCACTGACGATCTGCGTCGTGACGGCATTTCGGTGCGGGGCTAGACCGCCAAGGGAGCGACAACTGCGCCGGCCACGCTCTACACCTGCTCGATGCACCCGTAGGTAATTGCGCCGCCCCGCGCCCCTTTTACATGCCGATTGCCAGATGGCACCCTTAACCGTCGAGGCCCGAATGGGCCGACTCAATCGAATACATATTTAGGGGTCGTACTCGACCTCATACCGTTGGAGAAAGTCGAGATACTCCTCTTGAAAACTCCGCCTCCCTTCACTCGGTTCGTAACCCGAGCACACTTCAAACTCCCCTATCAACCTGAGAAACTCACCCCTGACCCCTGCAAACTTTCCCTCTTGACAAGTTCGCACTAAGTTTGGTAAAATACCCCCGCATCAAAAATCACATCCAAGAAAGGGGGGATATTTTCATAAATCAATATTTTCACAACCACGAACAACTCCCCCAGCCCCTCCTCAGCCGGTGTCCCAATCTCGCTGAGCGCCTTACCCCATCACCTTCCCTAACCTATTACCCCACAAACCCTTACGGTAAGGCGCTCAAACCTTTTTCTGATGAGCGCCTTACCCCCCTCCTCCTCCCCTTCTTACCCCTACCCCTCCCCCCGCTTCCCACCAAATTCTTCCCCATTTCTCGTCCGCACTCTTCGCCCCACACCACTTGCAAGGTATATTCCTCACATCCCGTCGCCTCCCGCAACCTTCCCCAACCCAGGAGTCCCCATGTCCTTGTCCATCGATCGCGTCCTCTTCGGCGTCTGCTACTACCCCGAACACTGGGACCTCGCCAAACTCCCCCACGACATCGCCCGCATCGCCCAAGCCGGCTTCCAATACGTCCGCATCGGCGAAGGCGCCTGGGCCTACTTCGAACCCGCCGAAGGAAAATTCCAGTTCGACCTCTTCGACAAAACCCTCGCCCTCTGCAACAAACACAACCTCAAAGTTATCTTCGGCACCCCCACCTACGCCGCACCCGCCTGGGTCGCCCGAAACTACCCCGAAGTCCTCCGCCACAACTTCAACCGTCTCCCCATGGAGCACGGCTCCCGCCGCAACTTCAACTACACCTCCCCCAAATACCTCGACCTCTCCGACAAAATCTGCACCGCCCTCACCCAACATTACAAAAAAGAAAAAGCCATCTTCGCCTGGCAACTCGATAACGAATTCAACTGCCACATGGATGTCTCCTACGCCCCCTCCGACGAATCCGCCTTCCGCGTCTGGCTCAAAAATAAATACGGCACCATCGCCAAACTCAACGCCGCCTGGGGCACCTCCTTCTGGTCCCAAACTTACAACTCCTTCGACCAGCTCCGCCTCCCTCACCCCACCGCTGCCCACCCCAACCCCACCCAACACCACGACCAAAACCCCTTAAAATCCCACACCCTCTGCGACATAGCCGCACCCCCCGCCGCCAACGC